>CAYVRY010000049.1:0-14353 GCA_964452895.1 uncultured Halobacteriales archaeon | reverse complement strand
TGGTCTCCGACTCCTGCCCGAGTTGTCCGCCGCAGAAATAACACTCCCCCTGTTCCCGGGGATCGACGAAACAACCCGGTTGGTCCGCCAGGATCTTACGCAGAAGCGGTGTCATTTCTACGGCTTTCAAAGTCTCACCAAACGGTTCTTGTGCCGGGATTATGGCTCGCTGGAAAGATATTTTTTTGCTGCAGGCAACGTGTCCCACCGGCCGGCCAGGCCAGACCGTTGATAACCCTTCGGGTACATCGGTGATTTCTGTCTCACAAACATAAGTATGTACCCCATTCGTCGACCGGCCCGATCCCGCGGGCCGAACGCCCCTCCAAGATGGCGCCCGGCCGAGCGACCCTGGGCCATCCCTCGCGTCGCGGGTCCCCAGGCGCAACCGGGGCGGTCCATGGCGCGGGCGACGCCGAAAGCGTGATGAGCTCCACGGCCTGCGGGGAAGACCGATGGCCGGCGAAGAATGGTACCACGAATTCGTTGACGGGAGCTACCGTCCGCACCGGGACGACATGATCGTCCACTATCGCTTTGACGCAGGACGCGGGATGAGCATGGAGGAATGCGTCGGCCGCGTGGCCAGTGAATCCAGTGTCGGCACATGGACCACGCTCGCCGAACTCCCGGAACGCGTGGCCGGGTTGAAGGCCATCGGCTACGACTACAGCAAGAACCACATGATGGTCGCCTACCCGAAAGGGCTCTGGGAACCCGGCAACCTGCCGCAGCTCCTCTCGGGGATCGGGGGGAACGTGTTCGGCATGAAGGCGGTCAAGAACCTGCGCCTGGTGGACGTGCAGTTCCCGAAGTGGTACCTCCGGGGATACCGGGGGCCCCAGTACGGCATCAAGGGGATCCGGAAGGAACTGGAGGTCCGGGACCGTCCCCTGACCGCCACGGTCCCGAAACCGAAGCTCGGCTACAGCGCCGCGGAACACGCCGAGGTGGCCTACCAGGTCTGGTCCGGCGGCGTGGACCTGATCAAGGACGACGAGAACCTCACGAACCAGCAGTTCAACAAGTTCAACGACCGGATCAACCGGCTGGCGAAAAAACGCGACAAGGCCGAAGACGAGACCGGCGAGATCAAAAGCGCCCTGCTGAACATCACCGCCGAGACCAACGAGATGGAGGAACGCGCCATCGCACTGGCCGACCTGGGCTGGGAATACGCCATGGTGGACGTCGTCACCGTCGGGAACGCCGCGCTGCAGACGATCCGGGAGGTCTGCGAAGACCTCGGGCTCGCGATCCACGCCCACCGGGCCATGCACGCCATGTTCACCAAGAACCTGAAACACGGCATGGCGATGCCCGCGCTCGTGAAACTCATGCGGCTCGTCGGCGTGGACAACATCCACGTCGGGACCGTGATCGGGAAACTGGAAAGCCCGGAAGAGGAAGTGCGTGCGAACATCGCCGCCTGCCGCGACAAGAAGACCCAGAACCACGAATACCTCTTGGACCAGGACTGGGGGAAGATCAAACCGATCTGGCCCGTGCCCTCCGGCGGACTGCACCCCGGGCTCATGGAACCCCTCCTGGAGATCTTCGGGCCGGACTGCATCATCCAGGCGGGCGGCGGCGTGCTCGGTCATCCGGACGGCGCGCAGGCGGGCGCCCAGGCGCTGCGTGAATCCATCGACGCGGCCCTGGACGGGATCACCCTGGCGGAAGCCGCGAAGGACAACCCCGTTCTTGCCAAGGCCCATGAAAAATGGGGAACCACGAAACCGCGCTGAAGGCCCGAAGCGTCCGCGTGCGAGGGGACCCTGGGTGGACACCTGTGGGAAGAAGAGGAGCGGACCGCGTCGTCTGTGCGCATAAACTATTTTTGCGCCCTTCGCCTTCGTGTTCCCGCTTGAACCATCTCTTCGTACTCGGGATGGATGGCTTCAGCCGGAAGAAACTGGAATCGATCCGCCAATCCGGCGACCATCGTTTCCACGGCCTCCTGAAGCCTTCACAGTTGCACAGCGCGACACACTACGACTTCGACGCCCTCCTGGCCGAAGCGGAGTCCATCCTGGACGCCTCCCCCCACCCGGTGGACGGGATCTTGAACTTCTGGGACTTCCCCGCCTCCGCGATCCATGCGTTCCTGTGCGAACGGTTCGATGTTCCGGGGCCTTCCATTGGAAGCGTGGTCCAATGCGACCACAAGTACTGGAGCCGCGTCGAACAACAGAAAGCAGTCCCGGAGAGCGTGCCTGCATTCCACGTGTTCGACCCCTTCGACGAAAACGCGCGCGCGGGGATCCCCCTGGAATACCCCTTCTGGGTGAAACCGGTGCTCTCGTACTCCAGCTACCTCGCGTTCCCCGTGAACAACGACAAAGACCTTCAGGAAGCGATGCGGGGCCTCCGGGACGGCGCCCAACGGTTCGGCAAACCGTTTCTCGACATGGTCGACCACATTCGCCCCCCGCCCGACGGCGAATTCACAAACCCCCATCTCTGCCTCGCCGAAAGCCCCATTGAAGGCCAACAATGCACCGTGGAAGGGTTCGTGCTCGGCGGGGAGGTGCAATGCCACGGAATCATCGACACCCACTGGTACGACGACGACTCCGAACCTTCGCGCTATCAATACCCTTCCCGGTTGCCCGGCCCGGTCCAAGACCGCATGATCGACACCTCCCGTCGCCTCCTGCGCCACATCGGCTACGACAACGCGGGCTACAACATCGAATACTACTACGACGCCGAAAAGGACACCATCGGCCTTCTGGAGATCAACTCCCGCGTCTCCCAGTCCCACAGCGACATCTTCGAGAAAGTGGATGGTCGGTCGAACCACGAGATCGCGGTCTGCGTCGCCGAGGGGAGGACCCCGCAGACGCCCTCCAGGGAAGGGACCTACGCCGTGGCGGCCAAGTTCTTCGTGCGCACGTTCATCGAGGACGGCCTCGTGAAACGGATCCCCACGGCGCAAGAGATTGAATCGGTGGAACAAGCGTTCCCCGGCACCCTCGTCCAACTCAGCGTGGAGGAAGGCATGCGGCTCTCCGACATCCTCGACGAAGACACCTACAGCCACCGCCTCGCCATGGTGCACACGGCCGCCGAAGACGAAGCCGCCCTCCTGCGCAAGTACGCACAGATCGAGGAAAAACTGCCGTTCCACGTCGAACCGCTTGCTGCAAAACCGCGCCTCGTCGCCCGATGACGCTGCGCGCGCCCGGTGCACGACTTCCCCCGGCCGCCGGAGACCCCCATGGATTGCTACAGGTCCCGCTGCCGCTTCGCACCCGTTTGCCGCACTCCGAAATTTTTATTGCGTGAAAACGTACCCCGCTTGCTGCAAGGCCCATGGCCCCGTCCATGACACTCGACCCATGACACGCAGCAAGGAGCCCCCACCTTGAAACCGGTCACGCGCACAGATCTTCCTTTCTCCTATCACGACCAAGAACATGTCATGATCCCCATGCCGGACGGCGTGGAACTCTCGGCACGGATCTGGTTGCCGGACCACGCGCCGGAGACCCCCGTCCCCGCGGTCCTGGAGTACATCCCCTACCGGAAACGAGACCTCACGCGCATCGGCGACGAACAAGACCACGGCTACTTCGCCGGCCACGGGATCGCCGGAGTGCGCGTGGACCTGCGCGGAAGCGGTGATTCCCAAGGGATCCTGGCGGACGAGTACCTGTCGCAGGAACTGGAGGACGGCGTGGAAGTGATCCGCTGGATCGCCCAGCAGCCCTGGTGCGACGGGAACGTGGGGATGATCGGGATCTCCTGGGGCGGTTTCAACGCGCTCCAGATCGCCGCGCTGCAGCCGCCCGAGCTGAAAGCGGTGATCGCCGTGGCCGCCAGCGACGACCGCTACCGGGACGACGTCCACTACATGGGAGGCTGCCTGCTCGGCGACAACCTGTCCTGGGCCTCCACCATGCTCGCGCGCAACGCGAAGCCCCCCGACCCGGAGCTCGCCGGCGAACATTGGCGCGAGCTGTGGCTGCAACGCCTGCAGGGCAGCGGCTTGTGGCTTGAGAACTGGCTCGAACACCAACACCGGGACGAGTACTGGAAGCACGGCTCCGTGTGCGAAGACTACAGCGCGATCCGATGTCCCGTCATGGCCGTCAGCGGATGGGCGGACGGCTACACGAACTCCGTCTTCCGCTTGATGGAACACCTGGACGTCCCCCGCCGCGGCCTCGTGGGGCCCTGGAGCCACCGCTACCCCCACCATGGAGAACCCGGCCCCCCCATGGGTTTCCTGCAGGAAGCCGTGCGCTGGTGGAACCGATGGCTCAAAGGCGAGAAGAACGGCATCGAGGAGGAACCCGTGCTCATGGGCTGGATGCAGGCCAGTGTCCCCCCCACCACCTCCTACGAGACCCGGCCCGGGCGCTGGGTCGCCGAACGGGAATGGCCGTCGCCCCGCATCCAATGGGACGAACGACAGATCAGCGCCCATCATCTCTCCAAGAGCGACGAACCCCGCGAGGACCTCATCCATGGATCGCTGGAGATCCAATCCCCCTTGAGCGTGGGCCTGTTCGCCGGCAAATGGTGCTCGTACGCCGCCACACCGGACCTGCCCCACGACCAGCGGGAAGAAGACGGCGGTGCGCTGGTCTTCGACAGCGAACCCCTGGAAGAAGAAACGGAGATCCTCGGCGGCCCGATCCTGCACATGGAGTTCTCCACGAACCGAAGCGTCGCCTTCCTCGCCGCCCGGCTCTCGGACGTGCAACCTGACGGCAAAGCCACACGCATCGGCTACGGGATCGAGAACCTGACGCATCTGGGCGGGCACGAGGAGCCGGAACCCCTGGAGCCGGGCAAGCGCTACCGCTGCCGCATGCGGCTCAACGACGTGGCGCAGACCTTCCCCCGTGGCCATCGCCTGCGTCTCTCGCTGAGCACGTCCTACTTCCCGTTGGCCTGGCCGCCGCCGGAATCCGCGTGCGTGACGATCCACACTGAAGGCAGCAAGCTCCTGCTCCCGGTGCGCCCGCCGAGCAAGGAAGACGACGACTTGCGCCGGTTCGAGGAACCCGAAGTGGCCCCGGCCTCCCGGCAGACCCTGTTGACGCCGAAGAACCGCAACTGGTTCGTGCACCGGGACCTGGCCCACGACATCTCGACGCTGGAAGTGGTCAAGGACGACGGGCGCTACCATCTCGAGGACATCGACCTGCTCGTGCATTCCAAGAACCGTGAATGGTACAGTTACCACAACGACGACTTCAACTCCGCCCGCGGCGAGACCCTCTGGGAAGACGAGTTCGTGCGCGGCGACTGGAAAGTGCGCACGATCACCCGCACGATCCTGACCGCCGACGCCACGCACTTCCGAGTGCAGGCCACCCTGGACGCCTACGAACAGGAGACGCGGTTGTTCTCCAAGAGCTGGGACCGAAGGATCGAGCGGAAGCTGGTGTGATGCCACGGCCACTGCCGCACATGTTCAAGCCGGGCAGGAATTAAGATAAAGATAACGCAGACCTGTCATTTATGGCGGCAGGGAGAGCGGAGCAGACCGACCGGAAGGTGGGCTCCGACGCGACCACCCCCCGGGACACCGACGCGTACGACCCGCCCTACTTCAAGGAGATCCGGCCTGAGTTCCATCTGGCGTACGCCCAACTCAACGGCAACGCGACGTGCCAGTTGGACCGGGACGGCAAAACGATCCAAGTCAACACCGTCATGCCACGACTGCTGGGCATTGAACCCGAAAAACTGACCGGTACGCGGTTTCTGGACCTGTTTCAGGAAAGCGACCGGGACCGGGTGGCGCCCATTCTGGAGAGACCGCCCACGGAGACCACGCACCTGGCATCATTGACGTTGACCCCAAAAGAAGGGGGACCGATCACCGTCGACCTCACGATGATCCCCCTCCACGACGAGAGTGGAAATGACCGGGGCACGTTCGTCGTGATCCATGACCGCGATCAGCCCAAATCCACCATGGACGATTCTTCCGCCTACAGGGAGATCCTGGAGAGCATCAGCGACGCAGTGATCATGACGGACCGCGAGGGGGCCCTCTTGCATTGCAACACGGCGGCAGAACTCCTGTTCGGCTACAAGCGGACGGAGATCGTCGGGGAAAACGGTCTTCGCTTGTTGTTCACCCAGCACGAACCCGAAGCCTACGACGAGATTGCATCCCGTCTGAAAGACGGAGACGCCTATCACGGAGACTATCTGATGCGACGCAAGGACGGCACCCGGATCCTGGCCGACCTGCACGGCGCCCCGATCCTCGACCACGAGAAACAGATCCTCGGTTCCTACATGGTGTGCCGGAACATCACGGCGACCGAACGTCCGGAATCGGACAAGCGGAAAGCCAAATCGCCCCGGCAGAAAAAGCCCGCCCAGGAGGAACAATTCCTTGGAAGGGGCCGGCTCATCATCGAAGGCGTACAAGAGGTCAAGAACCCTCTGACCACGGTCCTCATGCAGGTCCACCTCCTCAAGGAAAAACTCTCACCCGAAGAGGCACCACACCTGGCCGGCTATCTCGACATCATGGAACGGAACCTCATTCGGTCCTCGACCCTGCTGACCAACATGCTCGAGGCGGTCCAGATCGAAAGGCACCGGATCCGGATGGCGCCGCATTCCATCCATCTGGACGACTTTTTGCAAGAGATCAAGCAGGACCTGCGTCCTGCGGCCCGGACGGTCGGCGTCCGGATCATCCTCGACCTCGACCCGAACATCCAGTTCTACGGGGACGCGCGCAGAATCTCACAGGTCTTCACGACGATAATCAAAAACGGTCTGAAATACACCCCCCCGGGGGGATTCGTGCGGGTCACGGCGACGGAGAACGGCGAAGACACCGACATCAAGATCCAGGACAACGGGATCGGTCTGCGGCCGGAAGAGACCGAACAGATCTTTCAACCCTTCCCGCTCATCGGAGCCAAAAAACGCGAGGGGACCGGCCTGAGCCTGTACATCGCGAAAGGCATCGTCGAAGGGCATGGAGGTCAGATCTCCTGCACCAGTGCAGGACGCGACAAAGGGACCACCTTCACCATCGCCCTGCCTCAGAAGGAATCCGCACGCGCCCTCCCAGACTGAACCGCGCCGCCCCTCGGCGGGACCGACCCCCCATCGCGTGTCAATGATTCACTTGACTCCGGGCCGTCCTACATATAAACCACAGCGAAACCCTCAAGGCCATCCCGGTTCAGTGGCGCCCGAGAACCATGGCGAGCCCAAAAAACCTCGGCATCACCGGCTACGACTCCGCCCACTTCTACGTCCATGACCTCGACCGGGCGAGGGAGTTCTACACGAAGAACATGGACTTCCAACTGGTGGGCCGCTCCACGGCGGAGAACGAGCGCGAGTCCGGCGTGCGCACGGAGGTCTACGCCGCGAACAAGGTCCAGTTCGCGATCTCGCAGTCGCTGCGAAAGGGCTCCACCGTGGACCACTACCTGCAGCGCCACCCGGAAGGCACGAAACGGGTCTGCATGCAGGTCAAGGACCTGGACGCCGCCCTGGAACGCCTTGAAGAACGCAAAGCGTGCTTGATCCACGATCCCGTGGAAGAACGCCTCGCGGGCGGCACCTACAAGGAAGTGAACATCACCGGCCCCCTGGGCGACGTGGACTACGCGTTCATCGAACGCGGCGACAACCTGGAACAATGGGACCCCACCGTGGACCCCGTGGCCGGGGAAGGCGGCAAAAACCGCTTCGGACTCGCGGCCATGGACCACATCACCTCGAACACGCGCAGCATGATGAGCGCGGTCCTGTTCTACAAGCACGTTTTGGGCTTCGAGCACTTCTGGGACATCGAGTTCCACACGCAAAACAGCAGACCGGACGCCGAGACCGGCTCCGGACTCAGGAGCATCGTCGTCGCGGACCCCGACAGCCTGATCAAGTTCGCCACGAACGAGCCCAAGAAGCCCCACTACAACGACTCCCAGATCCAGGTCTTCGTGGACGACAACCACGGGCCCGGCGTGCAGCACATCGCCCTCTCCACGAAGGACATCGTCTCCACCGTGGGCGGGCTGCGCGACTCGGACGTGCGCTTCCTGGACGCCCCGGACACCTACTACAACGCGCTGCCGAAGCGGATGGAGGAACGCAAGATCACAAACCTCAAGGAAGACCTGCAGACGCTGGAGCAGAACCGGATCCTGCTCGACGGGTCCGACGACCGCTACCTGCTGCAGATCTTCATGAAGGAGAACGCGGAGATCTTCAACGCGAAGGAAGCCGGACCGTTCTTCCACGAGATCATCCAACGCCACGGCGACAACGGCTTCGGGGAAGGCAACTTCCGGGCGCTCTTCGAGGCGATCGAGAACGACCAGACGAAGCGGCTGAGCCCGCAAGAGATCGAACGCATGGTCACGGTGGATTAAAGGAGCCGGACCGGTCCCTTGGCCGGAATATGGAAGCGCGCATATGCTTTTATATCGCCAGATTCCTCCATCGGAACATGGTGCGTATGCGAGCGGTCACTGTAGTCCTGATTGTGATGTTCCTCTTGGCGGCCAGCCCGTTGGCCGTGGCTGAGAACGATGAACAACCGATCGCCACCGGACACATCCAGGCCGGAGTGTTCCTTGGCTACCCCTTGCTCACTCTCATCATCAAGGACCTCATCGGAGGGGTCGAGTCTCCCGAAGCGACACCATTCAGCTTCCCGGTGGCCATTGGCGCCCAACAAGGCCAATGGATCGAAACCGTCGTCGACGACCACTCCGGCACCGGCCACTTCGTCGAGATGGTCTTCTACGACGAAGCCGGCCATGGACTGGGAGCGGAGTGCGAAGACCTGGAATCAAGCCATGGACTGCTGGAACCCCCCTTCGGCCTGCACGAGATCACGCGCGCGTGCCTGGTGCCCGACGACGCACACCTCCTCATCGTGTACGCCCACACCGGGGTCGACCTGGACGTGGCCGTGGTGCATGCGGAAGGGGTTTGAAGGACCCACAACCTGTCCAACCCCACTCCAGTCCTCCGAGCCAGGAATCGGAAATTCCATAAGACCGAACTCCTATCCTGCATATACACCAATGGCCAGGAAAACGATCTCCTTGACCGAGGACGCATACGACCTGCTGAAACGACAAAAACGTCCCCGTGAGAGCTTTAGCCAAATCATCCAAAGAACATTGGGCGGCGGATCGGCGCGGGCACTGGTCGGCCTGATGACGCCAGAAGAAGGCGAGAAACTCCATGGTCATCTACAGGAACGCCGTCGACGACGTGCGTCCAGGGCTCAGCGTCAACCCGAAGGCACCACCACCGCAGAATAAACGAGTCGCCATCCGACTCACCGCGTGCCCACTCCCTGCATCTCTTGTCGCGCCACGGAACCCATGGGCCCACCGGTGGCCCGTTTCTGGGCCGCCACAATCCGCCACACCCCCACCGTCAAGAGCGGCAACGCGAAGACCGCGAGGAACGCGTACGCCATCCAGAGGTAACCCACACCCACCAGGGAGACGATCCCCACTTGCGCCAACGCCGCCGCGGCCAAGAGCGCCAAGGAACCCAACGCCCCTTTTTGCAGACCGCTCAGCCCCTCGCCCTTTTTCGCACCGGGAACATTCCTATGCACCAGGTCCCGGTCCAGACGGTCCAGGATCGCATGGATCAGCCCCACGCTCGTCTCCATCAGGGTCCACCCCACCACGATGCCGAAAAGGACGACCACCCACGTCCCCGCCGTGGCGTCCAGCATGTAGAGCCACGGCACCTCGGCGTCCACCACCCCGCCGTCCGCATAGAACGCGAGAACGCACAAGTAGGTCAACAAGAACGGCAGCGTCATGATCACCCCGGCCGCGAGGCCGCCGAGCACACTGTGGGACCGTTTGCCCTGACGATGCAGCGAGAACAACACGGCCGGATAGATCGCCAGATTGTATCCCACATAGAGGATCCCGATCCCGATGACCGCCCACATGGAGACCCCGGCGGCCCCTGAAGCCGCATGCTGTGTGTCGGCGCTCGCGAAGACCTCGGTCACCTGCGGCCAGCCTGCCGTGAGCACCACCACGCCGAACACGATGTATCCCAGGTACAACGCGGTGGTCCCCAGCGTCTTGAACGCCTCGATCAACCGGGAACCGTAGAACAAGAGGACCGCGACCACTGCGACGATGGCAAGGATCCCCACCATGTACGGGACCCCGATGGTGGCCTCCATGATCGTGCCCGACGCGGCCGCCATGACCGCGATCACGAGGACCGCCATGACCGCGTAGAGGACGTCGAACACCGGCCACGCCGGCCCGATCAGTCCCTTGACGAAGGACTTGTAGTCGTATGCGCGTGTCACACGGGCGAACTCGAAGACGAGTATGGACATCACGGTGAACGCGATGAAGACCGCCAACACGGCGATCCACCCCACCGAACCGAACCGGGCCCCGAACTCCACCACCTCCCGACCCGTCGCATAACCACCGCCGATCAAGACGGACTGCGCGATGATCGCCGGGAGAAGCAGGCGGCCGAACCAGCCGCCGAAGAGCCGATTGAACCCTTTTTTCGGCCTCCTCTCCTCCAGGATGAGCCGCGACCAACTGGAACGGGAGCCACCCGGGTCACCACGGTCCGCCGGTTCCAACTGCAACGGCACCCAGTGCGGACTCGATGGACGCGACGGGGTCCCGGTGGAAGGGTCCGAAGGAACCGACGAAGCCGCCATGGAGACGGGATGGACGGGGTCCTTGAAATGGGCAGTGGTCCGCGTCGCCCGCTCCAGCCTACCAAACGACCGGCACGTGGTCCTTCAAGGGGTCCAGCGTCCCTTCCAGGATGTGCCGGGTCACGAACGCCGTGGCTTCGTAACGCGCCATAAGCGCCCGGTTGTCATAGGCCGCCAGGTGAGGCGTGAGGACGACCCGCCGGGTTTCCTGGAACCTTGCAAGCTCGGGCGGGTCCGGTTCCCCGGGCAGCACGTCCGCGGCGTAACCCGCCAGCTCGCCGGAACGCAAGGCGTCCGCGACGGCCCGTTGGTCCACCACGTCCCCGCGCGCCGTGTTCACCAAGACCGCGCCCGTCGGCAATTGCTTGATGGTGTCCGCATTGATCATGGCCCGCGTCGCCGCCGTCAAGGGAACATGGATCGTCAAGGCATCGGACGCTGCAAGGAGCGGCGGAAGCGATCGTGCATACCGGAACCCGGCTACATCCTGCAGGGAAGGGTCCGGCGTGATGTCGTGACCCACCGTGCTCACCTGGAGCGCGCTGAGCATCCGGACCACGCGGGAGCCGATGCGGCCGGTCCCCAACACGCCCACGGTCACCTCGTCCAGGTTCCGGCCCTGCAGGTCGCTTCGGTCCCAGCGTGGCTCCCGGGCCCCAGGAGCGGGGGCGCCGCGGGTGCGCGCGACGGCCTCCGGGACGCGCCTCAGGAGCATGAGCAGGAACATCAGGGCGTGCTGTGCGACGCTTTCCGTGGCGTACCCATCCAGATGGAACGCGCGGACCCCGCGTTCTTCCAGCTCGGCCAGCGGCAAACGGTCGCAGCCCGTTGAACGGGTCACGACGGCCTGCAGGGCGGGAAACCGGTCCAAGAGGGCCGGATCGACGCGGTCCTGCGACGAGACCGTGAGCACCCGTACGTTCGGGCGCAAGCGGGCCGGGCAATCCTCCACGGGGCCCTGGATGATCGCTGCGCCGGGAAGCACCCGCTCTGCCCACGCCATTTCGTGCCGTGGGACCGAGGCATGCAAGCTCCCCCCAAAAAAGCCGGATTCGCTCACTGCGGTCCCGCACGAGGGCCGGGGTCAAGAGCGTTCCCGACCAGCACCCCGCGAACCCATACAGCAGATACGGCCGCTTTCCGCGTGTTTTCAGGGTTGTAGGTGGGAACCTTGAAGGCGTGCCTGCTTGTGCCCCACATTGCTCGGAGCAGGCCCACCGTTGGCGTGGAGGGTTCTGCACGCAGTTGGAGATATGCACACAATGTATGGAAAAATAGCAATCACCGGACTCGTCGCGTTCGCCTTGCTGGCAACGGCGATCCCTGTGAACGCGGGCAGCGACACCGAAACGCAGGAATACATCGGCGCGAACCAGGGCGCCGGCCTCGCTTTCTGCAGCCTGACGGGAGAGAACATCGCCAGCGTCTGCTACGACATCCCGCAAGGTGCCAACGCGGTCACCTTCACGATCACGGACGATCTAAACGGCAACGACGTCGTGATCAGCGCCCGGATCATTGTCGACGGCGGCGACAACGTGGACTCGGGCAGGGAATGCGGGGAGGTGGGTTTCGACACCATCCCCGAAGGCGCCACCGAGATCTTCGTCTGGGTCTACGGCGTATCGGAAGCCGCCACGGCCGACTGCCCGAGCGGCGGCGGGACCACCGGGACCCTCGACGCCGCGTTCGAATTCTGAAGCGGCCGCGTTCAGTCCGTCCTCCTCCCCGTCCTCCTCCCGCTCTTGTTTTGCCGTCCCGGCGGCATCTTTCCACCAGCGCGTCACGAAACCTTCAATACCCACCCACGGGTGCGCGCAGGGTAGCTCATGATCGACCGTGTCACCATGGGAAAGGTCCCGGCGAAACCTCATACGCTGCTCAAGATCGACCCGCCCGGCGGCGCCGCCTACAACGGCGACCGGATCGCGTACGAGCACTGTTTCACGCGACAAGGCTTCGATGATGCGTACTCGATCCTTTATCACCGCCACTCGCCCGCCCGGGAGGTCCCCACCAGGCCCTCCATGCTCACCTGGCGCGCCGAGGAACGTTCCCGCCTGGAACCCTTGCGCCGCGTGCACCTTCTCTCCACGAAACTGCCCACCGGCGGAAGTTGGCTGGAGAGCCGTACCCCCATGCTTCTGGGCGACGACATCGTGATCAGCGTCGCGCGCCCGGACAAGGACGCACCGTACTTCACGGCGAACGGGGACGGCGACGAGATGCTGTTCTTCTACAAAGGGGGGGCTCTTGTGGAGACGCCGTTCGGCGTGCAGGAGGCGAACGAGTTGGACTACTTGTGGATCCCCCGATCCTGCCCCTACCGGTTGACCTTCAAGGACCACAAGCCCGGCGACGGCGCGCATCATGTTCTTGTGGTGGAATCCAAAGGCGGGTGGCGGGTGCCCGGTCAATTCCGCAATCCAGCGGGACAACTCACCTTCGACGCCCCCTACTCGCACCGCGACTTCGGGCGGCCCACACGGCTGGTGGACCCCGCCAAGGACGCCCAGGGCTCGAAGTCCCCCTGGACGGTGGTCATCAAGCGCATGGACCGCCTGACACAGCGGACGCTCGACCATCACCCATGCGACGTGGTCGGCTGGGACGGATTCGTCTATCCGACGACGTTCCCCATCCTGAATTATCAACCCAAGACCGGCAAGGTCCACCTGCCCCCGACGATCCACATCACCTGGAGCGCACCCGGAGCCGTGATGTGCAGCTTCGTACCCCGCAAGGTGGACTACGCCGACGGGGCGATCCCCTGCCCCTACCCACACTCCAGTGTGGACTGCGACGAATTCCTCCTGTACGTGCGCGGGAACTTCACCAGCCGCAAAGGCGTCGGGCCGGGCAGTGTGAGCCTTCATCCGGCCGGGTTGCCGCACGCCCCCCAGCCCGGATCGTACCAGGCGTCCATCGGTTCCACCGAGACCGACGAACTCGCCGTGATGATCGACACGTTCCGACCCTTGATCCCCACGAGCTGGGCCCTCGAAGTGGAGGACGAGAAATACATGGAGAGCTGGCACCCCGAGAAATTCGACGAACAGGACGCCAACGGCAAAGGCGGGCGCCCCCCGACCAGCGTGTCGAAATAACGCCCGCGGGGATGGGAACGGGTAAAACCGACATCGAACTGTCCGAGAAATGTGGAATACTCAAGGAGCCGGGATTCTTCGGATTCGGCTGCTCTCCGAGTGGGTTGTGGCCTCCTCGAATGTTGTAGAATCCGGTGCCAGAGGGTGAGAATCTGCGCGTGCCGTCGGTCCCCGGCCGGATCCAGCCGCCCGGCGCCGGCGTGAAGGCTGTCCACATCCTTTGCTGCCATGCCGCGCCCGCGTCCCGTCCCAAGCTCCAGGACTGAGTCAGTAACTGAAGCTATACCGAAAAAAATCGGCGATTTTTTCCATTTCATCATGGTTCACAAACTGCACCTCCAGCGGTGACGAGACGAGAGCATCCACGGCGAGAAAAAACGCAGCGTCTTGAACCATGACGACGGCCTGCCGTTCGCCCGACCGGCAGCCACAGCCCAAAAAAAAGACCCGAACGGACTCCACACTTGTGTACAATGACCACCCGATGACCGTTCGGTTTTTAGTTTTTGCCAGACCCAACAGCGAAAAATCCTATATAGGCAACTATGCTTGCCAATGGTTAGGGGTGGTT
>CAYVRY010000048.1:4353-14433 GCA_964452895.1 uncultured Halobacteriales archaeon | reverse complement strand
GCCATCAAGTGGGCACTCTACTGGCCTGCTGCTCTGCGCGCTCCCATAGGCCGAGCAACAACCGGGCGAAGCGCTCAGGTTGAGCGCGGTGAGGCGGATTGAAGTGGTGTAGTTCATCGAACACCTCGAGGGTAAAATCCGGGAACAATCGTCCAAGCCGACCCGCCATCGCCCGATAGAACGCCTGGTTGCTGCGCCCGCCCAACACGAACAAGACCGGGCCAGTGAACGACCTGAGCCTCTTGAGGTCCAGGGTCGTTCCAGCAAGCGCTCCCATGAACGCCCGCAACCCGGCCGGACGGTTCTCCATCCACGGCGGAGAAGGCCCCGGTGGCGATGGCGGCAACTCAACTCCTGGCTCAATCACGATCTTCGCCATGTTTTGGACCATCTGATCGTCCGGCAGGTCAAGAATCCGTTCAGCCTCCTGGACCCAGCGTTTCTCCTCGGGCGAGAGCTGGCCGTTGGTCGGCCAGTCCGGTTCCGTGACCGTCATGCTCTGCAACCGCTCAGCGTGCTCCGAGCACAACCGGAAACAGATCGCGCCGCTTGCAGAATACCCGACAAGGTGAAACCGGTCGAAACCCGCCCGGTCCGCCAGACGGAGGACCCCTTCCACCTCCAGATCGAGCGTGTAACCGGGAGGGGGCGACCGGCCTGCATACACTTCGAGCTCCTTGTAACGGACATCCGCACGTGACCCCAAGGCCTGCACGAACTCCGGATACGCCAGCTCCGCCGGCAGTACCCCTCCCGGCAACAAAATCCCCTGGAACGCATCACCCATACGCATCATCTCCTGCTGGTGCCGACGCGACATGCGAAACCCTGCCTGTATTTATTCAGGAGGAAAACGGGAATCGAATAGAAGCCGGCGGGCGAGCAGACGAACCCCGCCGTCTCCCCCGCCCCAGACCGCTTATAAACCCGCCCTTCCTGGAAGCCCAGGATGCAAGCGATCCTGCTCGCCGCCGGGGAAGGCCGCCGCCTGCGCCCGCTGACGCGCCACCGCCCCAAGGTGATGATCGGCGTCGGCGGCCGACCGATCCTGGAGCACAACGTGCGCGCGCTGGTGGCCTGCGGGATCACGGACATCACGCTCGTGGTGGGTTACCACCCGGAATCGATCCAGACCCACTTCGGCGACGGGCGTGACTGGGGTGCGGACATCCGGTACGCCGTGCAGGAACGGCAACTGGGCACCGGGCACGCCCTCTTGACCGGCCTGGACGCCGCGCGGGCCGACGCGCCGTTTCTCGTGTTGCCCGGGGACAACCACATCGCGCCGTCGCTCATCAAGAGCCTCATGGACGCACCCGGCGACGCGGTGCTGGCCACCACGCGCACAAGCTCCCCGCGCGAATACGGCGTCGTGCACGTCGACGGCGACCGGGTCACCCGGATCGAGGAGAAACCACAGCGTCCATCATCACGCCTCATATCCACGGGAATCTATCGGTTGCCGCCGACGATCCGTGAGCACCTGGGCGGCAGCGAAGGCACCGCGCTCCCCGATGCGATGAACCACGCCATCGAGAAAGGCCTGCACGTCGCCACCCTACTTACCGAGGACACCTGGCAGGACGCCGTCTACCCCTGGGACCTCCTGTCACTCAACGACCGCGTGCTGCGGGGCCTGGAGACGGACACGAAGAAAGCGGACGTGGCCGAGAACGTGAGCCTGAAGGGGCCGTGCCGCATCGGCACCGGCACCCGGATCCGCGCGGGCTGTTACATCATCGGTCCCGTGGTCATCGGCAAGGACTGCGACATCGGCCCGAACGCGCTGCTCTACGGGCCCGTGACCGTGGGCGACCATGCCCGCATCGGCGCCTTCACGGAGATCCAGGACAGCGTCGTTCTTGACGACGTGCGCGTGGACACCGGCGCGATCGTCCGGCATGCGATCCTGGACGACGGCGTGCGTCTCGGCCCGCGGGTCTCCATGGACCGCGGCCCCTCTGTCTACGAGACGCCGGAAGACCTCATGCGCATCGACCGGCTCGGCGCCGTGATCGGACAGGACGCCTTCATCGGCGCCCATGTGGTGCTGGAGCCCGGTGCGGTGATCGGAAGCGGTGCGAGCATCGCGCCGAACCGGGTCGTCAAGCGCGTCGAAGACAACGGGAGCGTCGTCTAGTGCAAGGGGCGAGGTGGTGCTGAATCTGCGGGATCATCGGGGTCGCCACCCGGGAAGAACAAGGCGCCTGCAAGAAACTGCTGGGCGGCCTGCGCCGGCTTGAATACCGCGGATACGACTCCGCTGGGCTCGCGCTCGCCCAACACGACAACCTCGTCGTCTACAAAGCGGTCGGCAACGTGAACGACCTGGCGAAAGCGATCCCCGCCGGGGCGGACGCTGGCAGCGGGATCGCGCACACCCGCTGGGCGACCCACGGGGTGCCCACCCAGAAGAACGCCCATCCGCACAAGGACTGCAAAGGACGGGTGGTGATCGTCCACAACGGGATCATCGAGAACCACGATCGCGTGCGCGCCGAACTTGAATCCCGTGGCCACCGCTACCAAAGCGACACGGACAGCGAGACCATCGCCCACCTCATGGAGGAGGAACTGGGCGAGGGCGCGGTAAGCCAGGACCAGGCCGTGGCCGCACTCGCCGCGACGACGAAACGGCTGGTGGGCTCATGGGCGATCACCTGCCTGGTGGCCGGGCATCCCGCCATGATCCTCGGCGCCCGGCAGGAAGCCCCGCTTCTCGTGGGGCACGCCGGGGATGCGAACTACCTCGCCAGCGACGCCACCGCCCTGATCGACCACACCCGGCAGGTGAGCTACCTCAACGACGGCGACCTCGTGGTCGTCACCCCGGACGAGACCCGCATCCTGGACGGCGACCTGCAGCGTGTAGAACGGGAAACGGACACCCTGCAATGGGACGTGGAGGAAGCGCAACGCAGCGGCTACCCCCACTACATGCTCAAGGAGATCCATGAATCCCCACGCGCCGTGAGCGCCGCGCTCGCCGGCAGGATCCATCCCACGCCGCCCACGATCCGTCTCGAATGGGGACTCGAACCGGTGCTGGGGCGCACGCGCAGCGTCCTGATCATCGCGTGCGGGACGAGCCTTTACGCAGGGATGGTCGCGCGCACGGTGATCGAACGGCTCACGGGGCTGCCCGTGGACGTACAAAACGCCAGCGAATACCGGTACAGCCCGGAGACGCAGGCCGGGCCCGACCGATTGACCATCGCGATCACCCAGAGCGGAGAGACCGCCGACACCCTCGCCGCGATGCGCGAAGCCAAGCGCCGCGGGCACACCACGCTCGCGATCACGAACATCGTGGGCTCCACGGCCGCCCGGGAGGCCGACGGGGTCCTGCAGTTGAACGCCGGGCCCGAGATCGGCGTGGCGGCCACGAAAAGCTACCAGGCCCAGATGGCCGTCCTTTATCTGGTCGCGCTGCGGCTGGCGGAAACACGCACCACGATGAACCAGACCGACATCCGGCAGTTCTCGTCACAACTGGAACGCGTCCCCCGGATCCTGCAGCAGACCCTGAACCAGGCGGAGGCGATCCGTGAAGCCTCGAGACTCCTGCAGAACGCCACGAGCGCGTTCTATCTCGGCCGTCAGGTGCTCTTCCCCGTGGCCATGGAAGGCGCGTTGAAGCTCAAGGAGATCAGCTACATCCACGCCGAAGGTTACAGCGGCGGCGAACTGAAACACGGCCCCTTCGCCCTGTTGACCGAGAAGACCCCCGTGGTCGGCCTGCTCACGCGCGACGGTGTGCACGACAAGATGCTGTCCAACCTGATCGAGGTCAAAGCCCGCGGTGCACCACTGCTCGCATTGACCACGCACGGCGACGACGACGCGGCCAAGTACGCCGATGCGACGATCAACGTACCCCAGACCGACCCGCTCTTGTCCCCGTTCCCGCACAGCGCCGCCCTGCACCTTCTGGCTTACCACGTCGCCGCCCAGAGAGGGCTGAACATCGACAAACCCCGCAACCTGGCCAAGAGCGTCACCGTGGAGTGAGCCGGTCAGTAATCCGGGACCTGTGCCGAAAGCTCAGACCCACCCGGCACCGAATAACGCAACTCGCTCAAGCGCGAATCATTGGTCATGTCGAACGAAACGGTCACGCTGCGTGACGTGCCCGCCGAGACCGGGTCCGGGCTGACCACCCAGTCCGCGGAATGGTTCCCGCCCTGAGTGTCGGTGGCATCCCACCACGGGATCGAGACGTCGAAGGTGTCGTCCGTCGCCGCGTTCACGAGCACGCGCAAGTGATGGCAGGTCTCGTTGTTCGGGGAAGATTCGAAAAGGCAATCCCCTTCGTCGATCCGTGCCGAGGCCACTTCAATGGAAGCTTCGCCCCCCTCATCAGGGCTCTCTTGTGACGTGTCTCCGGAATCCTCGTCCCCGGTCCCGTTCTCGCTTGTGTCCCCGGCATCGTCGCTTCCTGGGTCGCCTGCATCGCCTTCGCCTTCATTGTCCTGCTCGTCCTGCAGGATCAGGACCGCGGCGGCCACGATCACCAGCAGGGCAGCAAAGGAAGCGATTGTCACGATCAGCCAGTTGTTCATCATAGTCCACCTCGTTCAATGGATCCCCCGTTTCCGCCAATGGGCTCCCCCGGCAGGATCGTGATGTTCTCGTCGTCGCCCGTCTCCCCGTTTTCGTCTCCATCACCCTGTTCCTTTTCGCCGTCCTGATCTTCCGGCTCATCCTTGCGATCCTGCAGCGTCAACACGGCGGCGGCCACGACCAGCAGCAACGCCGCGACGGATGCGATCATCACGATCAACCAACTTCTCATGATCCGTTCACCTCGGTCACCGGCCCCCCACGCCCAGGCTCGCCACGGACTCCCAATCCCCCAAGCCCCCGTCATCCTGTGTGTCGCCCAGCGGCAGGTCGTCGTCCTGCTCCGGGTCCTGGTCCTGGTCCTGGTCCTGGTCCTGGTCCTCCCCCTCGTCCGGCTCCTGGTTCTGCTCCTCGTCCTGCTCCTGGTTCTGCTCCTCGTCCTGCTCCTCGTCCTCCTCGTCGTCCCCCGTCAACAAGACCGCGGCGGCGACCACCGCGAAGAACGCGGCGATCACGAGGATCGTCAACGACAACCACGTATCATCGGCCAACTGATCGACCTCCCTTCCTGCAGGTTTTCCTCCGGACGCTACAGACCCAGGTCGACGTCACCGGCTCATTCATCGCGTCGTCCCTCCCGGGTCTCTCTTTCTTCCTTCGGGATCAAGTACGAAAACAACAAGAGCACACCGGCCATGGCGAGCGCCAAGAGCGCGTACAGGCCCCAGAACTCCCCGACACTGCGAAGCCCGGTCGACGTATCCGGAGGCGGAGCGAAGAACGCCGCGACCGCGATGATCGCGAAGCCCACCATCACGACGACGATCAGTCCCCTGGTGAGCCGACGGTGCAGTGCATCCATGTCATTTCCTCATTGAATCGGTTGGTCACGAACTCTGTTGCTGCTCTTCCTGGGCCCTTTGTGCTTTCTTGATGTTCTGTTGGCGTGCCCGCTTCTGGGCCTGCGTGGGCTTCTCCTTCTCGGGCACGTTCGGGCGGGGCTCGGCCGTGAACTTGTCCGCCTTGCGGTGTTTCGGCGTGGCTCCCAGGTCGCTGAGTACGTCCCGCACCGTGTCCGTGTCCCCCACGAGCTTCCCGTTCTCCGTATGGGCATCCTCCTTGCGGATCAGCCACTTCACCGTGGCCCAGTTGCCGTTTGGACGTTGACCGGCCACACGTTGGGTCCGACCCGTGTTGCCCACGTCGTGCGTCCGAAAGCGCTCGAAATCGTCCTTCGAGCGCACTTCGACGTGAAAATACTCCCCTTCGCCTCCGCCACCCGGCTCCTCGCGTTTCTGGCCCTCCGGCTGCCTCCTGGAGCGTTCCTTCGACGACATCTGCTTCCATTTCCTCTGGGCTTTCTTGACGTTCTCCTGGGCCGCTTCCTTCTGCTTCTTCGTGGGGCCCGATTGCGAATGCTCAGACGCCTGCTGGTCGGACATAATCCGCCGTATCCTTGTGACGCAAGAGAAATAATGCCCGCTGGCAGGAAATATTCGGGGCCCCCTCCATGAGAATGCCTCCCTACCCCGGGCGGACCGGATTCCGGGCTCGAACAAGGCGCGCTTGTGGAACCCCTTTATCCGGGATGGTGGTCTTTGTCAACGGATAGGCCCATGGCGGACACCGGGAGAGGCTCCACGAACACAATACACCCCCCCAGCGGGGGCCTGGTCCGGACCACCATCGCACTGGTGCTCACACTGGCCCTTCTCGCCGGGGCCATGCCCGCCAACGCCGACGGCTCCCACGAGGCTCCGCAGGACCCGCATTCCCGCTCCCTGCCTGCTCCGCCGCTGGGCTTGGCGAGCAGCCAACAGGGCAAGCACGTGGCCGTGAGCGACGAAGACGGCCGCTACACGTTCCTGCTGGACACGGGCGAACGCGAACGCAGTTGGAGCGCACCGGCAGCCGGCCTGCTCGCCCTGATCGACCCCTCCATCGGTGAAGTCGAACCGCGACCCGTCGGCGTCACCATGACCCCGGACGGCGACCATTGGGCCGGTGCGACGGCGTACTCCGGGAACTTCGGGGGCCGCGTGGACGGCTTCGCCCATTGGAGCGACGAACCGATCTGGACCTTCCAGCTCCCCGACGCGGGGGCCGACTCTGACGCCGTCCAGCCCACCGTGATCGCCAGCGGCGGGAAATACCACGCCGTGGGCACCACGCAAGGGAAAGTGCATCTGCTGGAAGCCGGGGGAGAACAAGGCTCCGACAAGAGCGCATCACGCACCTACAAGGAAAGCAACACGGGTGTGCCGTTCGGAGCGATCACCGACGTCGCCGTGAGCGAACAAGGGACGCGCTACCTGATCGGCACCGATACCGACGGCAGCCCCTCGCTCCACCTCTTCACGGACATCTTCTTCAAAGCCACATTCAAACGGATCACCGCCCCGGTCAAGCAGGTGGCGCTTTCCGACGACGGCACACGCGGCGCCGCGGTCACGGGAAGCGGCGACAACGCCCGGGTCCACTTCCTGGACACCGAGAAAGGCACGACCCTCTGGGAACACACCATCGGCTCCAGCGTGCGTTCCCTCTCCCTCTCACAGACCGGCAGCCTGTTGGCCGTGGGGAGCGCCAGCGGCCGGGTGAACCTCTACGAAGAACAAGGCGGCATCATGGACAACGTCCCCCGCCAGGTCTTCAGCTTCGACTCCACGGTCACGTCCCTTTCCGCCGCCGACGACGGCCGCGCTGTGGTCGCCGCCACGGAGAACGGCCGCGTCTACCTGATCGACCTGGACCGCTCGAAGCCGCTTTGGTCGTACGAAGTCTCGGCGCCCGCGGTCGCGGTCTCGCTAAGCGGGGACCAGGCGATGCTCGTGGTGGGTTCCGTCTCCGGGGACGAAGGCCGTGTGACCTACCTGGAGGCGAAGCACGACATCGAACACATGCTCCCGCCCGCGCCCCGGCTCATGCCCGGGCAGACCCAGGCGCTCCCCGTGGAACTGGCGAACAACGGCAACCGCATGGCCACGGTCCACGTGGACTGGAGATCCCTGCCCAACCACTGGGAAGGCCATGAAACAAACCTCTCGCTCGCCCCCGGTGAAAGCGGCACGCTGGACGCCGGGCTCACCCTGCCCCCGGGACAACCGGAAGGCGACTATGAACTGCAGTTCGACCTGGTCACCGACGCCTTGTCGGTCCCGGTGACCGTGACCGCGCGCGTGCCCCAAGTGACCTCGGGTCAATCCACCCAGCTGTGGTCGTTCGAACGCGCCGTGCCCGGCGGGGCGCCCGCCGCGTTCCTGATCAAGCTCGTGAACACGGGCAACACGATGAACGAACTCGCTCTGGGCTACTCCGGACTCCCGTCGGGCTGGGACGCGGAATTCACGGGCTCGCAAGAGACCAAACTCCGCCCCGGCGAAGACCGCCAAGTGGCACTCACCGTCCATGCCCCTCCGAGCGCCACCATCGGGGATGAAGTATGGCTCGACCTCGTGATCGCCTGGCAGCACGGCGAAGAACGTCACCCCTTGCGGATCGAGCTCGTCGACCAGGACACCTACAGCCACGAACTGAACGCGCTCACCAACAACAGCGACGCCGGGCTTCCGGACGTGGAAGGCATGGCCGAACTGCTTGAGAGGCTGAACCGCGAAGCGGACCAACCCGTCGCAATGCAAGGCGACGGCTCCACGAGCACCGCGTTGATCCCCGCCGGCGGCCTCGTCGTGCCGCTGGGCGCCATCGCAGTGGCCCTGGCCTTGACCTCCATGCGCGTGCGGCGCCGAGACGGGTAAAGCCAGTCACCGCGCTGCCTTTCACGCCTTCATGATCGCGAGCAGGAACACGAACAGGCTCGCGATCCCGCCCACGGTGGCGGCGAGCACGGCCACCACGGCCTGCAGGACGGTCTCCGGGTCCCACATCACCGGGACACCGGGCACGAACTCCCACGTGAGCATGGTGAACACGAAGCCGGCCACCACGGCGACCACCATCAACAAGGCCCCGATCACCCGGCTCTTGCCCGCTCCGAAATAGGCCGCGAACATGCCGGAAAGCAGTGTGAAGAACGCGAAGGAAAGCAGGAGGATGCTGAGGAATACGGTGCTCAATGCGCTCATCAGATCTCCTGGCCACGGCGTTAGAAGCGCGTCCCCGTGAGGGTCTTCGTGTCCACCACGCCGTCTATGGTACGGATTTTGTTCACAATGACGTGACCGAGGGTGTCGAAATCGGGCGCTTCCAGTTTCGCGATCAGGTCGTATTCGCCGAAAAGAGGATGCAGCTCCACGATCTCCGAGACCTTCAGGAGTTCATTGTACACGTCATGCTCGCGCGCAGGCGCTGCACTGATCAACACGAATCCAACGGCCATAAGATTCCCCGGTGGCCTTCCGGGAATCCTCCGCCTTTTATAACACCTTGGGGCAGGTGATGCACGCGTCCCCGGCGGGTGTGCACGCCGGGACAGCAGAAACCCCGGGCGACCCGACCGCAGGCGAGAGGCGTCGTGGCGCTTTTACCGGGGTCGCCGCAGGCGAGTCGGCCTTGGACCCCTTCACGCGCCGGCCCGCGTCGGGCTCGGCCCGCCGGATTCCGGTTCAGTCGCCGAGGCTCGCCGTCGGATTCCGGCTCAGTCGCCGATGCTCCTCCCGCGGATTCCGGTTCAGTCGCCGATGTTCGGCCCGGGAGCGTGGAATGCGCCATGTTTTTTCTCTTATCTCTGCGAACGATTACACAGTGCCATCGAACGGCATGCCCCCCATGGCGCGGTTCGAGCGGTAGAGTTCACGCCTCGTTGCGTTTCGCGCGGGCAAAGCCCATCAACCCCCCCCAGTTGGTGAGTTTGGGCACCCCGTGCCCGGAGGAGAAGCCAATGATACCCCACCAATACCAAGCGGCAGGACAAAGCAACCCGCACCTCGCCCGAAACATCGACGAAACGGTTCAGAACCTGAAGAATCTGGAGACCTGCATCGACTCGCTGCGCAACGACCTGGTCCAAGTGGCCCAAAGCACGGGCAACTTCCAGGCGGCCCAGCGCCTGCAGATGCCAGCGCACCTGGCGACCTCGCCATGGGCCGCGCAGGGCGTTTCCGCCCCCTGGGCGGTCCAGGGACAACTGGGCAACGTGAGCCCTCTGGCGCAATCGTCCCACCTTGCCGGACCCTACGGCGTGGGAGACCCCTACGAGACGCAGATCAGCCCCTTCGCCCAGAGCCTCAGTTCGCCCTACGCCTCGGCGTACGGGGTGAACCCGAGCGCAGTGTCGTCGTTCGCGACGAACCCACAGATCGCCTCCGCGGTCAACCCCTGGGCCCAATCCCAGATCCAGCAGCAGCGGCTGGCGGAACTCGCACGGCAACAGGCGATCAACCCATGGGCGCAAGCGGCGACATTCGCCCAACAGGCCCAACTGGGTGCACCGCAGGCCCACTTCAGCCCCTACACCCAGCAGGTCCCGCTGACCGGCCAGAGCTCGTTCGCGCAACAGAGCCCGTTCGCGCAACAGAGCCCGTTCGCGCAACAGAGCCCGTTCGCGCAACAGAGCCC
>CAYVRY010000048.1:0-4253 GCA_964452895.1 uncultured Halobacteriales archaeon | reverse complement strand
CGTTCGCGCAACAGAGCCCGTTCGCGCAACAGAGCCCGTTCGCGCAACAGAGCCCGTTCGCGCGGCAGTCCCAGATCGACCCCGCGGCACGGCAGCTGGCCACCAGCCAGTTCACGCCGAGCACCGTAGGGCCCTTCTGAACGGGATGAAGCCGGCGAGTCCTCCCTCCATCCTCAACCCTTCTCTTTCCGTCCCTCTCCCCTTTTTTTTGATCGTCCGCAACAGGGCGCGCTGGTATCCTTGCGATATGCAATGGTGCAAGCGGAAGCGATCGCTTACATCGGCCGTCTCGGCGATGATCGTGCAAAGCGGCTCAGGAGTGGTGCCTCACGGTGGCTACGCGACTCTCCAACGGGGAAGCGGACTCGAGCGCCCCTTCTTCATCAGGAACCTCGCGAACGACAGGTGTGAACGGAGTAGAGGACAAAACGGCACGTTCCGGGACGATCTCGCGCACGAACAGGTCGGTCTCCACGTTGGAGAGTTCCAGCGGGGCGAGTCGTTCTTCAAGGATGTGCTCAAAATCCATGAGGTCGTTCGCGGCGATCTCCATGAGCAGGGGGTGGGCACCGGTGGAAAGGACCACCCGACGGACCTGGGGGATCGATTGGAGCGCGCGTTCCAGTTCCTTGATGTTGCGCAGGTCAAACGAAGCCCGTACAATACCGCGTGCCGTGAGGCCGACTTCCGTGGTATCCACGACCGCTTGATATCCCTTGATCACACCGCGGCGTTCCAGGGCTCCGACCCGTTCCCGGACCGTACTCTCCGCACGGCCGACCGCCCGGGCGAGATCCGCATAGCTGATGCGCGCATCCCGCGTCAAAACCTCCAAGATCTTTCTATTCGTCGTATCCAATGGCATTATAGCAAGGCTCCCGGACATATCTGGTCGAGGTCACCGTGGTGAACATGTCCGCCAAGTCGAGAACACTCGAGGGTATTTCATCATGATGATACCGCGGGGAAACCCCAATGGCCCCGCGGATGGCACGGGCAATCCTCATAGATGGTCCACGAGTGATTGATTTGGGGCCGCGACCCACACCACCCTCTGTCCCCTCCATGACCGAGTCAAGTCCGCGACCCCGCCGCGTCGGGAACACAAAACAACACGAGAGATGTGTAATACGTTCTTGTGTCCCCCGCACAAACCCACCAAGGTGACACCCATGCCCGAACAAAAGAAAGGGACGACTCAAAGAAGCGGAAGTGAGACGGAGAAAACCGTCCACGACCTTACCAAGCAGGAAGACCTGACCCAAGTGCTTGACCGGAGCCTGAGGGCCCTGCAAGAAATGGAACAACGACTGCAGGCCTTGGAACAGGAACTGGGCAGCATCGGCACCCAACCCCGACAGACCCCCGCCCAGAGACTGCAGGGCGCCAGTGGAGCATCAGAGCAGTACATCGGAGCGCCCAACCCACACGGTCTGCAACAATCCTCCATGCCGAACCCGTTCGCCATGGTCGGGACCCAGGGGATCCCGGGGGCGTGGCAACAGCCACTGCCCGCCTTCCAAACGGCGAACCCCTATGCGCTGCAGGCCGCAGGCTACCAGAACCAATCGAACACCTACATCCCGCAAGCCGCAGGCTTCCACGGCCAATCGCCCGGGGGGCTGTTCGGTGCAGGACACGCGCCGTTCGCGCCCAACTTCCGGGGGATCCCCGCAAGCCAAGCCGGCAGCGACCCCATGAGCCAGGGGACGGGCGAGGTTCCCACGGGCGCGCCGGTGAGCGAAGCCATGCAGGTGGGCCAGTCCGAACTGACCCCCGGCGGCAGCGGCGGCGGCACACGCAGCAAGGACCTGGCCGACATGCCGCCCCAGATCCGGCAGGCGAACATGGACGTCGTGGACTGCAAGGACGAATTCTGCATCCACTGGGAACTGCCCGGCGTGAAGAAGGAGAACCTGGACATCATGGTGACCGACCGGAGCCTCATCCTCAACGCGAAGGCGTTCCCGGAACTCGACGACGGCGTCGTGGTGCACACGGAACGGCCGCCGGTGATCTACCGCCGCACCGTACCGTTCCGGACCGAAGTGGACACCGGGAAAGCCAAGGCGAACCTGAAGGACGGCGTGCTCACCGTGCGCGTCCCGAAGAGCACCCCCTCATCCGGGCCGAAGCACCTGGACGTGGCCTACGGATAAGCAGCAGGCAAAACGCAGGGCCCTTCAAGCATAGGAAATCCAGTCTTCCGGCGACATGGGCGGCATGTCGGGCCCTGCATCCCCCTCTTCCCCTTCCTCCCCCAGGCTGGACTCCATGGAACGGACCACGACAGCATAGGACAACAGACGGAACAACACCGTCATCGCCACCAGGTCCCGCTTCATCTCCCCCAACTCCGCCTCGTAGATCGTGGCGCGGTCGAAGGGCAATGCGGGTTCATAAAGCGGGTTCTCCAGTGCGTTCGCGGTGGTCAGGTACATTGGTCCGGAATCTCCCCACGCGCGCCTTCGGGGGCACGCGTGATTGTAGCCCCGCCTTTTCCGGGGGGCGTTGATAGCCCTTGATTCGACGTCGCGAATGATAAAACTTTGTGAAGTGGTGTGGGCGGACAGCGTACATGTGAAGAAAAAAACATGATTGGACCCCGGCCTTGTCCCACGTATGGCCGCGCAGTCAAAGATGTAGGCAAACAAAGCCCGGCATCGGTCGGCAGCCTCGATGCTCAAAGGCCCCAAGAAACAGGCACTGGTATTGCGAACCTTGTGGTCACACGTAGGAAACCAGATGTTCGTCCGGGATCGGAGACTCTCGCGTCGCTCCCACCGCCAAGGAAAGCGCGTCCAAGACGCCACCGAGGGCCTTGATCTCGTATCGCAAGCGGAACAGATCGCTCGACCAGCCAAGGCTCATGACATCCCCTCCATGATGGATGATAAAGGGAAGAGACTCCTTTTTCTGCTTTTCCATGCGGCCATGTATCATGCTACCCACTCTTGGAGGTCCTGGGGGTCGCTGGGGGGGGCGGTCTCCCCTTGTGAAGCGTTAAAGGACCCCCTGGCCTCGCGACGTTTGTGAACCCGGACGGCGCCCGTCAATCCCGGCTTGACGCGTTCCGCCCAGCCCGCGAGTCCACACCGGCGCAGACCGTCGCCGAGCCTGCCCCGGCCGCCGCCGCACCGGCCCCGGAGCGCGACAAAACGACCGGTCCCATCCCGAGCGTCACCGAAGCGGACCGCGCCCGGTTGCAACGCGCCGCCCTGGACGGCCTTGCGGCCGTCGGGTTCGAATCCCCGCGCGTGAAGCTGGAGTTGAAACCGCACTCTGCGCTGCGCGCCAGCCTCAGCCAAGACCGGGCCGGAAAGATCCAGCCCGGGGAACGGTTGACCCTGGAACTCACCGACGGGTACGCGCTGGCACCCGAGCGCGCCGTGGCCGGCCTCGTCGCCGGGCTCGGCCTCGGTGTGCTGCGCCGACGCAAACAGAACGAGCTCGCCCGCATGCTCATCGAATACCACGACCTCTGGCAACGCTCGCGCGCCGGGCGCGACCTGCAATCACGGATCCGACGCCAGCGCGCACGCAAACAAGGCCGAGGGCCCCACGGCACCGCGCACAACCTGGAAACGATCCGAGACCGCTTGAACACACGGTTTTTCGCCGGCCGTCTGGAAGCCGTCGAACTCACGTGGTCCAGCCGCGAAGGCTACAACGTGCTCGGCCATCACGACGGCGACCTGGACACGATCGTGATCAACCGCTGCCTCGACCACGCCGACATCCCCGAGACCCTCGTCGCCTACATCCTCTACCACGAACTCCTCCACCACACCCTGGGGATCCAGGAAGTCCCCGGTGGACGACGCTCCCTGCACCCGCCCTCCTTCCGCCGACGCGAACGCCGCTTCCCGAAATGGAGCATCGCCGACGAATACCTCAAGGAGATGTGCACCAGGCGCCGCCCGATCCCCTACCGCCGCGCCAAAGAAGACTGGTGTGTGCTCTGGGACGAAACATGGCACAAAGCCCCCGCCATGAAAAGCCAGGAAACGCCCGTCGCCACGGCCCCGCGCGACCATCGCCAGCGGGAAGAGGAAGCCCCTTGAAGCCACCAGCCGGCCGACAAGAACCCCACCACTACTTCGCCTACGGGTCGAACATGGACCCGGAACGCATGGCCAGGCGCTGCCCAGGCGCCAAGGACCGCCGGCCCGCAACACTGGCAGACCACGTGCTGCGGTTCAACAAGGCGACCAACGACTTCGACGGCAGCGCCGCCGCGAACGTCGAACCGC
>CAYVRY010000047.1:0-15172 GCA_964452895.1 uncultured Halobacteriales archaeon | reverse complement strand
ACCTGTTCGACGACGACGGCAAGCTGCGCAACTTCGTCAACGTCTACCTGGGCGAGACCGACGTGCGCAGCCTGCAAAAGGAAGCGACCCCCGTCAAGCAGGACGACAAACTCGTGATCGTGCCGAGCATCGCCGGCGGGGCCCCCGGGCCCCATTGTCCGAATTGAACCGCTGCCCCGACCGCAAGCCTATCGAGCCCGGGCGCCACTACCACGAAGGGGAGGTGGACCCCTGAGCGACGACATGCCCCCTGAACGCACACAAAACGACATCGGCAAAAACGGCGACCGCGGCAACCTGGCCCGGGAAACGAGCCTGGACCAAGACGAACTCACCCGCTACGCCCGCCACCTCACACTCCCCCAAGTGGGTGTTTTGGGGCAGGACAAGCTGAAACACTCCAGCGTGCTGATCATCGGCGCCGGCGGGCTCGGCAGTCCCGCGGCACTCTATCTCGCCGCGGCCGGAGTGGGCCGGATCGGCCTTGTGGATTTCGACGAAGTGGACAAGACGAACCTGCAGCGGCAGGTGCTGTACGGGGAATCCGACGTGGGCAAACGCAAGACCGAAGCGGCCAAGAAACGCCTGTTGGACCTGAACCCGCACATCGAAGTGGAGACCCACGACACCGCACTCACCTCGGCGAACGCGCTCGAGATCATCCGGCAATACGACGTCGTGGCCGACGGGACGGACAACTTCCAGACGCGCTACCTCGTCAACGACGCCTGCGTGTTGACCGGGACCCCGAACGCGTACGGTTCCATCTTCCGCTTCGAAGGCCAAGCCAGCGTCTTCGCAACCCAGGACGGCCCCTGCTACCGATGCCTCTACCCGGAACCGCCACCGCCCGGGCTCGTGCCGTCATGCGCCGAAGGCGGCGTGCTGGGTGTGCTCCCCGGCATCGTGGGGAGCATCCAGGCCGTCGAAGCGATCAAGATCCTTCTCGGCAAAGGCGAAACCCTGGCCGGGCGGCTTCTCCTGTTCGACGCACTCGCCATGGAGTTCGACACGGTGCGCGTGACGAAAGACCCCGACTGCCCGGTTTGCGGGGAGAACCCCAGTGTGACCCGGTTGATCGATTACGACCAGTTCTGCGGCGTGACGCCCGGGGCCCGGCCGCAATTGGAGACCGAGCACACCATGAGCGTCACCCAGCTCAAGGCGCAGATGGAGAACGGCGGCCAAGTCGTCGTCGTGGACGTGCGCGAGCCCGGCGAGTACGAAGTGTGCGCCATCGACGGTTCGCGCAACATCCCGCTGCAGGAACTGCCCCAGCGCCTGGGCGAAGTGCCCCGAGACCGCGCCGTGGTCCTGCACTGCAAATCCGGCGCCCGCAGCGCGCGCGCCTGGCAGATCCTCAAGGAGAACGGGTACGACGAGATCTACAACCTCACCGGCGGGATCCTGGCGTGGGCCCGCGAGGTCGATCCGAACATGCCGATGTATTGAGCCGAGCACGGTGTCACGTCGGCGCAGGAACGAACACGCTCCCGGAATACAACGTTCTTTTGCCCACTCTCAGAGCGGATGCCCGGTGCACCCCCCAACAATTTTTTAGGGGCAGAAGGCGGTCCCTTGCGTGGTGCGCGCCCCACGTGGTACGCGCAAAGAGGTATGGAAATGAACGCAAAAATGTTGATCGCAACCATGGTCGCGGTGACGCTCATGGGTCCGTTGGCACCCACGACGACCGCCTCGCCGGACGAAGACCGGGCCGCGTTGGCGGACTACCTCGCCTACGCGGAGGAACACGACATCCCCGTTGAAGAGCGGTCCTGGTCCTTCGAAGTGCCCGCCGGCGAAGCCCTTCACCTGAAGGTCGACCTGCGGACCTTGGAGGCCACCGCTTCCGCCCTGCCGGTGGGCCCCTTCGGCGGGCTTCCCGTGACCGGCATCCCCACGGGCGGCGCCGGAAACGATCCGAACTGCCTTTCCGTGGACTGGGGGCGCGTCCATCTGGCCACCACGGGACCGCTGAACACCCACGGCGCCCCGGGCGGTCAGCCTCCGTGTGAGGAGGAGGTCCACACCACCGGGACGGACTTCGCGGAACTCATCATGTACGGGGACGGCTACACGATCATCAACGCCGGGCTCGACTGGCAGGTCGGCTTCGGCTTTGTCTGGTTGGAATGCGAAAGCGGTCAGTTCTGGTTCGGCCCCTATGCGGACGAGGGCAATTACGCCTGCTATGCGAACATCGGTGGCACGGCGCCCCAGTTCTGGTGGGAATGGGACGCGGCCTTGTTGGACCGCAACCGGGACCCGGACCATTTCGTCTGGGGGAAGATGCACTTCGTGGACTAAGACCCCGGAAAACCGACGACGACTCTCCCCCTTCTCAATCCTTTTCACCGGTTTTTTGCGGATCCTGGAAAAGTGGTCGAGCGGGAGAAGAACGGAAAAGGACGGGAGAAGAAGGAACGTTCTCGTCGCGGTTCCACTTACGGGAAGTCGTTCCCAGCGGGCGTCCCGGTCTCCGGCGCATCCAAGGAAAACCGCGTCCCCGGCGGCGCCTTTTGGGGGATCCTATGCCGCGTGAGCAGGAACCCCGCGAGCAAGGCGCTCAGATGGAACGCCGGCGTGTAACTCTCCAGGTACCACCAACCCACATTGATCTCCCAGACGACAAACAGCGCCATGAGCGGCCACCCCCGGCGTGCACGCGCCGCGAACGCCCCCATGAGCCCGAAGGCACCCGCACTGCCACCGGTCCATGCCATCCGCCGCGCCTGCTCCAGGATCGCGTGGTCCACCAGGCCGGGATAGACGATCGCGTGCACGAGCGCCGCCACGAGGGCACCCAAGGCCGACGTCCCGATGAACAGGAGCACGAGCCGGAGCGTGCCCTCGCGGACCTCGAAGACCAGTCCGAAGATCACCAGCAGAAGCGTGACGTAGACCAACTGCACCAGATGGACGTTCACCAGGGGGGCGGTGAACGCGGTCAAGAAAGCGCGATGCGGTGCGTGCACCAGATCCGGGATGTGGAAATAGAGCCCTTCGATCTGAGTGCGCGGGATGTTCAACACGACACCGGGGTCGGCAACGGGTTGCGGGGAGAGTACGAGGAAGAAAATGAACCAGCTCACCCCCAGATAGACCAGCACGAAGGGGGCCCGCCAAGGCAGATGCCAAGGGCGACGAAGCGGCCGTCCCGAACCGTCGCCCCACGGCGTGAGGCGGTTCAACGGGCCGGTGCCTGCGATGAACGGGTCCGGGAGCCTGCGCAGCAGGAACAGCGCAATGAGCATGGTGGCGAGGATGGTCAACACGCCGAACTGCCGTGCACCCTGTTGACCCGCCAGCAAGCCGTTGACCACGAGCGCCCACGTCAAGGGCCCCGTGATCGCCGCGAAGCGGCCTGCCAGCGCATACAGACCGAACCACTCCCCGACGCGCGCCGGCGGCGCGATCCCGATCAGCAAGGGCCGGTCGCTGGTCCACGTGCCTGCCAGGAACACCCCGACGAGCGCACCGATCAGATAGAAAAGCGCCCGGGACAGCTCCAACACGGGATGGACCACCACCAACACGAACGTCAGGCACCAACCCATCAAGACGATCATCAACGTATGCCGTGGGCCCACTCGGTCCACGACGGCGCCCCACACCGGCGCCGACAGGACCGCGAACAGGATCCCCAGTCCCAGAAGCAGGAAAAACGACGGGGAGTCCCGTTCAAACCCCACCTCCTGGACCGCGTAGACCCCCATGATCAAGATCATCGTGTTCACCGCGTCCGCATAGAAGAACCGGGTGAGCAGGAAACGGCCCAGGTTCCGGTCCTTGGTGATCCCTTTCACGCCATCCAGCGCGCTGCGCCAGGATTCACGCAGACTCCCCGAAAAGGGGACCGAAGCCGCGGCTTCGCGTTCACGCAGATACAGGAACGCGGGCATGGCCAGCAGCAGGAAAAACAGTCCCGCCGCGACGAACAGGACCGGCTCCCCCAGTCCCCACACGCCGAGCACGAGGGCCATCAGGCCGAGCGCCACGAAGCTCCCCAGGTACCCGACCCCGACGCCGAAGCCCCCGGTGCGCCCCAGCCGTCCCGGCGTGGAGACCGCCGGCAGGAACGCATCGTACGCCACCACACCCAACTGGAACCCCAGGTTCGCGGAGGCAAAAAAGACGAGCGCCACGAACAAGGTCGTCGCCCGGGGCAGGCCCAAAAAATCCCCCACGCCCAAAAGCGCGATGGAGGCCACGGCGAGCAACGTCGTGGTGATCAACACGGGCCGTCGTCCGATCCGGTCCGTCAGCGCGCCGACCAGCGGTGCCAACAACAAGGCGACGACCATGCTCAAGGCGAAGGTCACCGTGTAATGGGCGTCCGTCCCACCCAACGCCTCCACGACCCAGGGGTTGAAGACGAAGCTGATCACGATGAACGGGAACATCTGGTTCGCCAGGTCGTAAAGGTACCAGGAGAGACGTTCCCGTCGACCCATCCCCGGTTGCGCGGGGTGGAGCGCCCCGACCGGTTGGTGGGAATCGCTGGAAGGGACCATGACCAAACTTCACCTTCGCCCAAAGCAAAGCCACGATAAGACCTGCGCATGGAGCCCCAAAGCCCCCCGTTCAACTGGAGAAACCCTCTTATACGCTGAACAGGAAACCATGGGCTTCGAGGAAGACATTTTGGTCGAAGCTACTGGTGGAAAGAACCCTGACCGCGTGCTCGTGGTCGACGACGAGAAGGATATCCTTGAATCCATGAAAGACCTGCTGGAGGCGAGTCTGGACGACGCCGAGATCGAGACCGCCTCATCGGGCCAACAGGCCCTTGAGATCCTCGCGGCGAAAGACATCGACCTGATCATCAGCGACTACAAGATGCCCAACATGAACGGCTTGGAGTTCCTCGCAGAAGCCCAGAAGCGCGCCCCGGGCGTCCCGCGCATCCTGCTCACCGCGTTCCCGGACGTCGGCATCGCGGTGCGCGCGATCAACGAGGCGGGGATCGAGAACTTCATCACCAAACCGTTCGAACCCTCCGAAGCGATCGAGACCGTCGCGAAGATCCTCCATGGCCGTCGGTCCCAATCCGCGCTGAAAACCGATACAAAGAGGACCTGATGCTTTTGACTGGACCGCTTGACATGTATGGCAAGCGACACGCTCGACTGCGAACGACCAAGCGTTTTTTGGCCCTGAACGACCACCTAATGAAGGGTTGATGCCGAGCGGAATCGGCGCATCGTGCCCGCCAGGTGAATCGATAATGACCCCGCCAGATCCCACGTCAATGACCGAGTCCGCCATGGCTCCCGTGATCGCGATCGGAGTGTTCCATCCGTATTTCTGGACCCTGTTGGCCGCCGCGGCCGCGATCGCGGTCGCAGCCGGCTTCTATCTCTACAAGCGAAGGCGGTTCCACGCCCTGGCCCACGACGAAGAACTCGCCTTATGGAACGAACTCGCGAAGGCTCCAGCCGCGCAGCCGCGAGAAACGATTGGGGGACGAGCCCCCGAGGCCAATAAACCCGTGGCCCGGGCCGACGCCGTCCGTTCCCTCTTCGACACACTGCGCGCGGACCGCGCCCACCAGACCGGGACGCCCGCACAAGCCCGACATCATACCGACGAGACCGCCGCCCCTGTACCCGTTGGCATGCAAGCCGGTACAACAAGGACGCCGCTGGATCCCTCCCGGTCCGACTCCGGTTCTTTCCAGCAATCGCGAAGCGACCCGTCATCCGCGACCGTGCTCCCATCCATCCCGCCGCTGGGTTCCACCCAACCCTGGCCGGAGAGCGGGCCCAGGGACGCCCTGGGACCCGCCGATGCATGGATCACCAATGACCCGGACACCTCCCTGGCCGAGGAAGATCCCTGGAAACGCGGCCCCGAAGACCTCCCCTTCCAGGTGCGCATGGACATCTGCGACCGCCTGGAAGCCGACCTGGAATGGGTCGAAGCCCGGACGCAAGCCGTCTCGTCCCACTGGACGCCGCGCCTGATGGCACGGCGACGCAAGGAAGCGCGGGTACGCGACGAAGAACGATTGACCCGTCAAGTCGGTCTCGCGCAAGCGCTCCTGCGTTCGCCCGATGTCGAGCTGCGGAAAAAAGGGGTCGAGCTGGCAGACCGGCTGGAAGTGGAATTCCACGAACGGCGCGCCAAGCAGCCGAAAGCCACCCATCACCGATGAAGGCGTGCCAGGAACCGAGCGGGCCCGGGCCGGCGGGGCCCGCCACTCCTTCTCCTTAAGGGCCCGGCAAGAGCTTTTAGGGGACTTCCACATGGCCCCGATTCATGGCGCAGGCGACCCGAACCGAGAAGAAAGACACCCCGCTCCCGCCCCCCGCACTGCCCCAGTGCCCCACGGGGCTCTTCATCGGCGGTGAATTCCGGGATGCCTCCGACGGCGCCACCTCGGCCGTTGTGGACCCCGCGTTGAACGAAGAGATCCTCCAGGTCGCCAAAGGGACCCAGGACGACGCACGCGCCGCGATCGAGGCTGCGCAAACCGCCTTCGAGAACCCCGACTGGCGCGCAATGGACGCCGCGAAACGCGGCAAACTCCTTCTGAAACTCGCCGATCAGGTGAAGAAGCGCTTCAACGACTTCGCCGTCGCCGAGATGCGCCAGAACGGCAAGACCCTGCGCGAAGCCCAAGGCGACATCGGCTTCGTCGCGAACACACTCACCTACGCCGCCGGGTACGCCGACAAGACCCACGGGCAGACCATCGAGATCCCCGGCCGCTTCAACTACACGCTCAGGGAACCCCTCGGCGTCACCGTGCACGTGGCCCCCTGGAACTACCCGCTCCTTCTGTCCGTGCGCGGCATCGCCCCCGCGTTGGCGCTGGGGAACACCGTGGTGCTCAAACCCGCCAGCTGGACCCCCCTGACCGGGCTCCTTTTCGCCGAAGCCGCGCAAGCCGCGGGCTTCCCGCCCGGCGTGGTCAACGTGGTGCCGGGCCCCGGGGGCCAGGTCGGCGAGACGCTCGTCACGGACCCACGCACGGAAAGTGTGACGTTCACAGGCTCCTGCACGGTGGGGTCCCACGTCATGGAGCAGGCGGCCAAGGGCGTCAAGCGCACCGTCATGGAACTCGGCGGCAAGAGCCCCGTCGTGGTCTTCCCGGACGCGGACATCAAGAAGGCCGTCAAGGGGATCGGTTGGGGGATCTTCGCGAACGCCGGGCAGATGTGCTGGGCCGGCTCCCGGCTCATCGTCCACGAAGACGTCAAGGACGACGTCTTCCAGGGCCTCAAGGAGTTCGCCGAGCGACTCACCGCGGCCCCCGGCTGGCACGAAGACGCCCGCATGGGCCCCCTCGTGCACAAGGACCACATGAAGACCGTGGAAGGGTTCCTGGAGAGCGCCAAGAAGGACAACGCGACCCTGCTCACGGGCGGGCAGCGCATCACCGACGGCGCCTGTTCCCAAGGCAACTTCCTGCAACCCACCGTCTACACGGACGTGACCCCGGACATGACGATCTGGCGCGAAGAGATCTTCGGCCCCGTGCTGGTCTCCACGACCTTCCAGGACGAAGAAGAAGGGATCCGGCTCGCCAACGACTCCACGTTCGGCCTGTGGAGCGGCATCTGGACCCGCGACGTCTCCCGCGCGCACCGCGTGGCCACCCAGATCGACGCCGGGATGGTCGCCGTGAACGACGGCCCCATCACCTTCCCGCAGACCCCGTTCAGCGGGTTCAAGCAAAGCGGCGTGGGAACCGAACAAGGCCTCTACGCCCGTGAGCAGTACACCCGCGTCAAGAACGTCATGGTGCGTCTGTAGCTGACAGTACCGGGGCCGTTTCGGCACAAGGCCCGAAGCCTCCTCATCCCACACCACCCCCGCGTCCGGCCCCGCCTGCCCTTTTGCCCACCTTCCCCCCGGTTTGCCACCGACAGCGTTTTCAGCAATGACGAAGAGAACAAAGGCTTCCATGGAGCCGTCCCCAGATGAACGACCCGGGCCCGATCTGCGGCCCTGGGACCGCGATCTCGCCCAACGGGTGCAACCCGTTCTGTCGGCGCTGTTCCATGACATCATGAGCCCGCTCACCCTGCTCAAAAGCCGGGTCTACCTGGTGCGGCAACAACTCATGTCGCTCACCAGCGACCCAGGCGTGCCCGGGGAGACCCAGAAGCGCCTGCTGGCCCTTGTTGAGCTATTGGACGGCATCGAGGATGCCGGCGACCGGATCCACCGCGGCATGACGATCCCCCGCGACGCCATCTGGGCCACCCTGCTGGAGAACACCCCCCTGGACCCCGCAAAGATCGTCGAGCAGATCAGCGAAGCGATGCGGTCCCCGGAAGAGAAACCCGCCGCCGGAGACGTCGGCCAGGAAGTCAAAGGCACCGCCTAACGGCGCAAGGCTTTACGACTCAGCGGGTCCTGCATCCCTCATGCCCCAAGCCACCGGGAAACAGGCCACCGACGCGGTCCGTGTCGAACGAAAAGGCGCCTTCGCCGTGTTGACCCTGGACCGCCCGTCGGGCAAGAACAGCTTCGATGTCGTCACGGACCGGGCACTCCTGGCGGCCATCCAAGAGCTCGACCGCGACCCCGACGTCAAGAGCGTCATCGTCACCGGGGCCGGCAAATGGTTCTGCACGGGGGCCGACGTCGCCGAGATGCGCGAGAACCTGGACCGGCTCGATGCGCACTTCGACGACCTCACGCTGCCCTACCACGCCGCGATCACCACGATGAGGTACTCCGAGAAGGCCTTCGTCGCCGCCGTGAACGGGATCGCCGCCGGGGGCGGCGTCGGGCTCGCACTGGGATGCGACCTGGTCATCGCCCAGGAAGACGCCCGTTTCATCTTCGCCTACTCGAACCTGGGGATCTCCCCGGACGGCGGCGCCACGGCGCATCTCGTGCGGGCCGCCGGCCCCCATCGCGCCCGCGAAGCGCTCCTCATGGACGAAGGCCTGGGCGCACAGACCCTGCACGAATGGGGCCTCGTGAACCGGGTCGTGCCCGCCGCCGGACTGATGGACAGCGCCGAGAAGACCGCCGCGGTGCTCGCCACGCGCGCCCCCGCCACGGTGCGCGAGACGAAACGGCTCGTGGAGGCCGCCGGGCACTCCAGCATGAACGACTCGCTGGAACGAGAACGACGCGCGATCATCAAAAGCGCCGCGACCCAGGACGCACACGAAGGCGTCACCGCGTTCTTCGAGAAACGCAAGCCGCGTTTCACGGGCCGATGAGCAAGGTCACCGGCGCTAAAGGACCGGGCTGCCGCGGTCCTGTGAATGACGCCCGCCGTCCCCGAACTCGACGGCCCCCTCGTCATCCCCCTCGTCGTCCACCTGCCAGCGCGGCTGGCGGCCCGGCTCCAGCTCCTCCTCCGCACCGCGGTCCACGAGCACGCGCGGGATGTCCACCGGCAGACGCGACATCAATTCATAGTTCACCACGTTGTTGTGCTCCGCGAAACTCGTCACGCTGATCTCCTGGTCCCCCTGCACTCCCACCAACACCACTTCATCGCCCACATCCACCTGCGGGACATGGGTCAGGTTCACCTGGATCATGTTCATGTTCACCATCCCCAGGATCGTCGCACGCCGCCCCCCCACGAGCACGTGACCCTGGTTGGACAAGGCCCGGGAGAACCCGTCCGAATAACCCACCGGGATCACGCCCACCCGCTTCATGCCTTCCGCCTGCGCGCTCAAACCGTAACCGATGAAGTCGCCGTCCAGCACACCCTGCACGTGCATGACCCGGCTCTTCCACTCCAGGGCCCGGACCAAGCGCAGACGGACCGCTCCCTTGTTGCGGATCCGGTGCCGATGATACACCTCCCGGGTGGGCCAGAAACCATAGAGCGCGATGCCGATGCGCACCAGGTTCAAACGGCAGTCCGCATCCAGGATCGCCGCGGATGACGAAGCGATGTGACGCTTGGGCGGACGGACACCGGTCTCCTCCAGCTCCTCCAGGAACGAATGATAGACCCGTTTCTGCTGGGCGATCCGGGCCCGGTTGCGGCTGTCCTCCGCCCCGGCAAGATGCGTGCACACCCCCTCCAAGCGGGCATGGGGATGATCTGCCACCTCCTGGGCGACCTGGAGCGCCTCCTCCGGCAACAACCCCATGCGGTGCATCCCCGTCTCCACCTTCACATGGAACCGGACCGGGCTCGCCTGCTTCTCCAACTCCTCCTTGTAGAGCGGCCAGGCCTGATGCGTGGCGAGCCACGGTTCCACCGATCCCTGCGACACCACCCACGGCACGGCGGAATCCGGGACATGCCCGGTCACCATGACCTGGGTCCGCTCGTCGGTGGTCTGCAGGAGGGCCGCGGCCTCCGCCGCCGAGAACACCTGGAAACGGGTCACGCCTTCATGCTGGAGCGCCGGGACCACCGGGTCCACCCCGTGCCCGTACGCATTGCCCTTGACCACGGGCACGAGCTCCACCCCGTCCCCCATGAAGCGCTGCAACTCGTGCAGGTTCCAAGCCAGAGCACTGCGGTCCACCTCGAGCCACGTGCTCCACAACTCCTCGTCCATCCCGGACGTGTACGGGATCCGGCCCGCCGGTCGGCTCTCCCCATGACGCGGGATCTGCGCCGCGGGCGACTCCTTGGATACCGTGCGGCCTGATTCCCGTGTCATCCCTGTCCCCCCCTGCTTGCCGAGTCCATGATCAAAGAGACCCAAAACCCGACGCCGATGGCCAGCAGTCTGTCCGGGAAATCAAAGTCCGGCCGATGCAACTCGGGTTGTTCCTCCCCTGAGCCCAGGCAGACCAAGGCCCCGCTCCAGCGTGCATTGAAATGACCGAAGTCCTCGCTCCATGCCAGCGCCGCCTCCGGTTTCGTGACCGCCAGATCAAGCCGCTTCGCCGTACGCAGCACGAGCGCCACGGCGTCCGGGTCGTTCACCGTGGCCGGGAACGGCTCCACCTCTTCGACTTCCAAGTCGAGCCCGTGCCCCCGGGCCAGGGACTCCGCCTCCTGCTGCATGCGCCTGCGCACCGCCTGCAACGAATCGTCGCTGGCCGCGCGCAGTGTGAAACGCGCGCTTCCCGAACCGGCCGCCGTCCCGAACGCCACGCGACCCGCGTCCATATGGATCGGGGTGACCAAGGCCGGTTCCCCGTAAGGCAACACCTCCGCGGGGATCCCGGGGGCACGAAGGGCCAATTGTGAGAGGGCCGCCACGGCGCTCTTGCCCTTGTGCGGGGCCGCGGCGTGGCTCGTCTCCCCCTGGAAACGGAAATGCAGACCCACGCTGGCGCTCGCCATGGTGCCCTCCCGGATCACCACGGTGCCCAACGGGTGACCCGGCAGGTTGTGGATCCCGTACACACCATCCACGTCCAGGTCCCGCACGCGGGAATCCTTCATGACCCGCTCCGCACCCTGACCGGTCTCCTCGGCGGGCTGGAACAGTGCATACACTTCACCCGGGACCTCGGCCCGGTTCTGCGCCAAGTGCGCCAGCGCGCCCGCCAGCATGGCCATGTGCCCATCGTGACCGCACGCATGATGCGTCCCGTCGGTCTGCGATGCATACGGCTTGCCGGTGTCCTCAGTGAGCGGCAACGCATCCAGGTCCGCCTCCAACAGGATCCGCGGGCCGTCCTTCTTTCCTTCAAGATGGAACAACAGGCCATGCCCGGCAATGTCCGTCGCCACGGGTTCCAGGTTCCATTGCGCCAGGAAATCCGTGAGGATCCGCGCCGTCTCCTTCTCCTCGAAAGCGACCTCCGGGTTCTTGTGGAGCGTGCGGCGCAGCTCGGTCAAGGACTCAAGGAAGTCCTTGTCGGACTGCAGGCTCGCCTGTTTGTCCGATGATTCCTGGGTGCGTTGTTCGCGTGTCATGACAGGCACGGGGGCGGTCCCGCCTACTGCCTCTTCCCTTAAAAGAGGGTCGCGTGCGCTTCATGTTCCCTTCTGCCGCAAGCGCTGTCTCTATCGACCCCCCGGAGTTGGCCCACCGCATGAAAGCCGCCCACCTGGGCCACGTCGTCTTCTACGTGAAGGACCTGGAACGCTCGCTCGCGTTCTACCGCGACCTGGTGGGGTTCCGGGAAGTGGGCCGGGCCTTCGGGGGCAAGGCCGCCGCGCTCACCAGCGGACGCACCCACCACGAACTCCTGCTCATCGAAGTCGGCGACGCGCCCCGGCCCCCCAGCGGCCGTCGGTTGGGCCTCTACCACATCGGGATCAAGGTGGGCGACTCCATGGATGAACTGCGTGCCGCGAAGAACGAACTCGAAGCGGCCGGCGTCCCCATCGAAGGGGCCAGTGACCACACCGTGAGCCTGAGCCTCTACCTGAGCGACCCGGACGGCAACGAAGTGGAACTCTACGTGGACACCGACCCGACGATCTGGGAAAAGGACCCCGCGGCGGTGTTGGCACCGATCAAGCCGCTCCGGTTGTAGTTGTCAGTCTCTGGCTTGGATCGCGTCCAACCCTCTACGCATCACGCCTGCATGGTCTTCAAGGCGCGCTGCCAGCGAGACCGCCAGGTCCCGGTTGTACGTGTGGACCGTCAGGTGCCGGTCATCCACCATCAATAGGGCCTTCTCCGCATCCTCCTCGCTCAATAGGCCCACCTGGAAGGCGGACCGGACCACCCCTTTGGGTGAACTCGATTGAATTCTCTTCTGCACCCGCAAGTAGCGCTATATGGCCTTCCACACCGCTTCAAAAGAATTTTTGAAGCGCTGGATCGCGGCGTCGCGGGTGATCTCATCTTCCAACGTGTCCTCCAGGATCCCCTCGAAAGAGCGCAATGCCTGATCGGCCAGTTGGAGGCGTTCCTTAAAACGTTCCAACGAATCCCACCTTTTTGCCACGTCGCGTTTGGAAGTTTGCCCCCTCCGTTTCACCCGAACAGCGCGCTCATCGCCCACGACACCAGGAAATGAAGCACCCAGGCAACAAGACCGATGATCGCTCCCTGGACCCACGCCGCGCGGAAGAAGATCGCGGCGATGAGCGCCCATACAATAATCCATACCGCGATCGTGAGCCAAGCGGCGTCGACGAGAATGTCCATACCGGTAGCGGCCAGTTGCGCCAACAGCGTCCCCACCACTGCGGTCCCCAATGCTGCGAAGAAGGAGGTGCGGCCCAACACGAATTTCGCCGCGAGGAAAACGAACAACGTGACGATGAGAATCGTAATGATTGCAGCCAGGATACTGGATCCCGCGGTGTATTCGAAGACGGCCATGGAGGCTCCGACAGCGGCGCGGGTTTGATATAGGTTATGTAGAGTTCCCGTAGAGGTCCGTCGTGAAAATGCTGGTCATGCCGAGTTTTTTTGGTTTTCCAGCTGCCGGAACGGATCAGCGACACGGTACCGTTTTGCTACAGTCTTCCCATAAGATTCCAGGGCGCGCAAATCCACGAGGTCGTTGAGGTGCTTGCGCACGGTCTGTTCGCTGCGGGCCTGGACCCAGCGGGTGGCTTGTTGTACCGTGAAGGGTTCTTTGTGGCGGCGGGCGTACTTGATGAGCTGCGTGGCGGTCTCACCCAAATCATGGGACAACAGGTCCCGCTCCCGGTGCCATGCGTCCGCTTTCTCGTAGGCGGTGAGGACACTTCGGCTGAAGTGGTCCAGGACCGGAGCGTAGTCGTTCTCCTGGTCGGTCCAGGCCAAAAGGCCATAGTAGAGCTCCCGGTCGCCGAGGATCTCGGGTTCCATGATGCAACGGTTCGCGTTCGACAGTCCGTTTTGCTGCAAATAAATGTGGAATAGCGTCCTTCCCAGCCGACCGTTTCCATCCTCGAACGGGTGGATGCTTTCGAACTCATGGAAGAAAACGGTCGCGGCGACCACAGGATGCAACGCGGGTCCGGACTTGTTCACCCAATCCAGCAGCGAACGGATTTCTCTTTCTACGTGCCGGTGGGGGCAGGGTTTGAATGTCTCTTGTCCTTGGTCCGTCATGATCACAAGTTCGTCGTGATTCCGGAACCGACCGGGTCGGGAATCGGGATCGTGACTCATGAGGTCCTTATGGAGATGGTTTATTCCATCCTGCGACCAAGGAAGGCGGAACCGCTCCGGGGAGAGCCAGACGAGCAGATGGTTCACAATCTCTTGATAGGGAGCTTCGACGGGAACCTCGGTGAGTTTTCCTTTCAGGTATTTGCGGGAGGTCCGCCGCACCTGGTCGAGTCCGAGCGGATTCCCTTCCAGGGCCGTGGAACTGTGGATGTTCTGGGCGAACGCCTCGTTGGTGAGGGAGAAATAATCTTCATCGGACAAGAAATAACGGTCCAACCCCATATCCAGGGCGGTGATCTTGGGGGCCCTCTGTCGAAACCCGGAGGGGGCCTGGATGTCCGGATGAAACGGGACCTTCGCCCGGTGGAGCACCGGGTAGCGAATCGCCGCCGGCTGATAATTCATCGAATCCATTATGGTAATCAATTAACATAGTTAAATCGCCTGATATATAAGTATAGTGGTTAACTGCACTTCTGCTTATAAAGTTCCCATAGTGGATGACCACTATGCCTGCTCAAAACGGCCGCTTCACGTTGGGGAAGTTGTTCCACACCTTGATCCCGCACCACTGCTTGCCCTCCGGGCACGGGCCTTCCAGGGGCTCCCAGGAGTCCTTGTCGTGGACACGCAGCATGCACGGCGGACCGATGAACGCGCCCAGGCGGGGATGGACCTGGCGCACCTGCATGAGCTCCGTCATCGCGTGGTCGTAGATCTCCCGTTGCGCGTTGAAGCAGGTGCGAAGCCGCCACTTGTGCAGATAGTTGAGCAGACTCCCCGTGGTCGTGTAGCGCACGTGCACCGCGTTCGGCAGCAGATAGACCGCCTTCTCCGGCGGCACGCCCAGGTCCACGAGACGGTTCTTCGCTGCCCAGAGCGAACCCATGGTCTTGTGATAGATCTGGGTGGCCTCTTCGTTGCTTTGAAGGATCTCCGGGGTGTGGTAATCCGGCTCCCGTGTGTGCACCCGCGAGAGGAGCGGACGACTGCCCGGGATCGTGCGGTGACGCTGTTCCTGGGAGTCCGCCGTGTGGCTCATCCGTTTTCGAAACGAATAGACCGCGTGCCCCAACGAACGCATCACGGGGCTGTGCGCCCACGCGTTCAATGTATCGTGATGATGCGGGTTCTTCGCGGGGTCCATGACGATCTTGATCGCCTCGTCGTCCGAAAGCCGCTCTTTCGACAGGCCCAGGACCTCCCGGATC
>CAYVRY010000046.1:0-15320 GCA_964452895.1 uncultured Halobacteriales archaeon | reverse complement strand
GATGCGGTAGACGGGCTGGATCGGGGTCTCGCCTTCGGCTTCGCGCACGCGCTGGTTGAGCCACGAGAAGAACGCGCGTCCTTCTTCCTCGTACCCCAGTCGGAAAAGCGCACGCAGCGTGAAGGCCGCATCGCGCAGCCAGGTGAAGCGGTAGTCCCAGTTGCGTCCCCCGCCGACCATTTCGGGCAGGCTCGTGGTGGGGGCCGCGACGATGGCGCCTGTGGGGGAGAACGTCAGCAGTTTCAAGGTGAGCGCGGACCGCAAGACCCGTTCGTGCCAGCGCCCCTGGTAGGTGCAGCGGTCGGCCCAGTTGCGCCAGTAGAGCAGGGTCTCGCGCAGGAGTTTGTCCATGTCTGAAACGGATTCCGGGTCGTAGCCCAGCGGGTCCCCTTCTTGCGGGTCCGAGAAGACGAACCAGTGGGGCTTTTTCGGGACCGTGGTGAATTCTGCGTGCACGCCGGCTTCACCGGGCCCGCCTTGTTGGATCTCCAGGTCCACGGGGGAGATCAGTTCCAGGCGACGCTCCGGGCCTTCGAACATCACGCCGCGCTCGGTCTTCCGGATCCGGGGGGCGTGGCGTGCGTAGTCGAAGGTGGGTCGGCACGTCAGTTGCGCATCGACTTTTCCGCTGATCGCGCGGACTTGTCGCACGAGCCCGTGCCAGTGGCGGGACTCGTCGTGCACACTGGATTCCCGCACGGGGCACAGGTCGATCACTTCCAATGCCCCGGAGGGGCCCATCAAGCGGGTCAGCAGGACGTTCGTGTCGGGCAGGTAGAGTTGGCGTCTGCTGTGCCCGTTTTGTGCCTGGATCTGGAAGCGGCCGCCCTTGTCGGCGTCAAGAAGCGAGGCAAAGACGGGCGGGTCGTCGAAATGCGGGTAGCAGTACCAGTCCACGCAGGCGTCCATGCCCACCAGGCATGCGGTGTGCGTGTCGCCGATGATCCCGTGGTAACCGATCGGCGGGTACCGTTTCGCGAGGTCTTCCGGCATCGGGCCTGCCCGGGTGTGCCGAGGCCCGGAGGCGCGCGCGTGTTGCCGCATCCATACCGGGCGAGACGCCCGCTTCATAAAAGAACGCGTGTGGGCAGCGGCGTTCCCGGCGTTCCGGGCGTTCCGGGCGTTCCCACAGGCGTGGCACCGCGGGAGCGCTCAGGTCTCGACGGCTTGGGCGTCCAGGGTCGGTGCGTGCGGCGAACTCGAGATCGCGTGCAGGAACTGGCGTGCCCAGGCGTGCACGTCGTGGTCGTGGATCCGTTGTTGCAGGGCCCGGGTGCGGCGCATCCGTTCCTGTGGACTCATGGTGCAGGCTTCCCGGATCGCTCGGGCCACTTGATCGACGTCGTGCGGGTTCACCAGGAGCGCCTCTTCGCCCAGTTGTTCCGCGGCGCCGGCGAACTGGCTCAGGATGAGCGCCCCGCCCTCGTCGCCTTTGGCGATGCAGTATTCCTTGCACACCAGGTTCATGCCGTCGCGCAGTGGCGTGACGAGGGCGACCGAGCCCAGTCGGTAGAGCGTGAGCACGTCCTTGAAGTCCAGGGTCCCGTACGAGTAGCGCACGGGGACCCAGGCCATGGTCCCGAAGACGCCGTTGATCTGACCTACCAGGCGTTCCACTTCTTGCTTGAGTTCCGAGTACAACGCGATCTTTTCCCGGCTCGGGTTGATGTGCTGCCACAGGGTCACCTTGCCGCGCAGTTCCGGGTACTGCTCCAGGGCCTGCCGGAACGCGCGCAGGCGTTCGGGGATGCCTTTCGTGTAATCCAGGCGCTCTACGCCCACGATGCAGGTCTGGTCGTGGCCGATCCCTTCCCGTGCATGGATCAGACGGTCTTGCACGTCGGGGCTCATGGCCTGCTGTTGGATGGCCAGGGCGTCGATGCTGATGGGCAGGACCCTCGCCTCGAAGCCGCCGTGCGGCGTTGCGATGTAGGCCCGGTGCGCTTCGCGGGTGACGACCCGCGTGTCGTCGAGCACCAGGTCCACGGCGTTGGTGAAGTTGTCCAGGTCCCGTTCGGTCTGGAAGCCGATCTGGTCGACGTGCGTCAAGGATTCCAGCAGTTGCTGGTGCCAGGGTAGGCGCTCCAGGATCTCCACGGGGGGGAACGGGATGTGCAGGAAGAATCCCAGTGTGCGGGTGTCCCCGTGCGCGCGCAGCATGCCGGGGACCATGATGAGGTGGTAATCGTGCAGCCAGATGATCGATTCGTCGCTGCCGGTCTGGTGGATCATGCGCGCGTAGCGTCCATTGATCTTTTTGTAGGTCTCCCAGGAGGACGGTTCAAAATCGCAGTAGGGGTGCAGGTCATGGAAAAGCGGCCAGAGGATCTGGTTCGAGAATCCGAGGTAATGGCGCGCGACCTCCTCCCGGTCCATGGGGATCGGTACCATCCCGTACGGATGGGCGGCCTGTTGCTCTTCGTCCAGCTCCACGTGTCCTTCCAGGCCGGCGTACCCGATCCATGTGCCGTGGTGTTTGCGCAGGAAGTCGTCCAATGCGCGGGCAAGCCCCCCCGGACTTGTTCGGGTCTCCAGTCCGTGCTGGGTGCGGCGGACTTCGATGGGCAGGCGGTGCGAGGCGAGGATCAGTTCTTGGGTCACAGGTTTCCCTCCGATATCCGTTATGGGGCGCGGTGGAAGACAATGGCAGCCAGACATTTAAGACCTTCTTCGTCCTAAGCCACGATTTGGAGTCCGTGCCTGCGATCGTTGCTTCAATCCTCCTTCAACCAGGCGATCACATGCTTCATGCGGGGGGGTCCGGACGTGTTCCCGGTGAGGGTCAAGGTCGCCGTGGCGTGCGCGAGGGTCAACCGATGGACGGGGTCGAGCCCGAGCAGGGTGCCCGTCAGGTTGCCCGCGTTCCAGGCGTCGCCGGCGCCCGTTCGATGCTGCGGGTCCACAGGGAATGCAGGAACGCGCACGGTCTCGTCGTGCTCGATCGTGATCGCGTCCTGGTGGCTGTGGATATCGATGCGCCCTGCGGTATGCCGGCCAAGCGCGGCCGCCGCAGCGTCCAGGTCGATCCGGCCCGGGTCCTCGTCGAGCAGGAAACCCGCGAAAAAGCGGGCTTCGTGTCCGTTCAGGCCCCAGGCGTCCAGGCCCTCGAAAATCTCTTTTTCGTCCAACAACGCGCGTGCCGAGGCGCCCCGGTGTGCCGGGTCCCCGGTGTCCAGGAAGCTGAACGTGTCCGCTTTTTTCGCATGGCGGACCACGTCTGCGAGCAGTCGCGTGCCGTGTTCCAGGGTCTGGGCCCAGTTCGTCACGGCCACCAGGTCCGCTTGTTGGATCCAGGACCACACGCGTTCGTCCAGGTCCTTGGGGTGAAGGCGAGCCAGCGGACCGGGGTCGGAGAGCATGAGGTTCGCGCTCTCTTCGGCCACTTCCAGGGCCACTGTGGTGGATGGATGAGGGACCTCCATCACGCCTTGATGGTCGGCGGGAAGCCCCTTCGTGGCGTTTTCCCAAAGCAGTCGTCCCACGCCGTCGCTTTGGCACACGAGTGTCGTCGGCACACCCAGGCGGGCCAGGGCGTGCGCGGTGTTCGCTGCGTTGCCGCCGAGCTTGAGGCGTTGCCCGGGCAACAGGACGTTCCCCCCTCCCTGGGCGAGCACCCGCTGGAGCCCGCTTTGCAACTGGCTCATGCTTTCCACGGGGATCATGTGGTCGACGAAGAGGTCCGGGAGGACCACCGCGCGCAGGTCTCCCAGGCGATGGGATGCGGCGTGCAGCGCCTCGGCGAGCTCCGGGTCCATGGGGGGCCGCATGGGCAAGACGCTTATGGCCTTAAGCGGTATTGCGACGCGAGCCCGAGAGGTTGCACATGAGTGATAAAGCGGCTCGCTCTACCGAGCCCCGCGCGGGTCCCGTGCCGGCGATTGAGCATTTCGACGAGATCGCACGCCTCGTCTCAGCGGGGACACCGGCGCTTTTTCTGGATTACGACGGCACGCTCGCGCCCATTGTAGAACACGCCGATGACGCCCATCTCGCACCGGGGATCCGCGACGTCCTTGCCCGTCTGGTGGCGGCTTGGCCCGTCGCGATCGTCAGCGGGCGCCGCGTGTCGGATGTCCGAGAGCGGGTGGGGGTCGACGGGGTCGTGGTCTTGGGCGATCATGGTCTCGTTTGCGCCACCGCGCAGGAAGAACGGGTCACGTCCATGGTAAGACCGGACCATGGGCATGCCCTGGACCGCGTTGCAAAGACGCTGGAGCCGTCGCTTGAGGAGGTTGAAGGGGCTTGGCTGGAAAGGAAGCAATGCACCCTCACGGTGCATACGCGGCAGGTCGAGGCGCAGTACAAACCACGCGTCGAAGACATCGTGGACCGGAGCGTGGATCCAGAAGATCGTCTCATCAAGGTGCACGGCAAGGAGGTCCTGGAGGTGCGCCCGCGCCTGGATTGGGACAAAGGCGCCGCGGTGATGGATCTGCTGGGGCGCCTCGAGCGGGAACGGCCCGGGCTCGTGCCGATCATGATCGGGGACGATGTGAGCGATGAGTCCGTGTTCGAGGCCCTGCAAGGTCGTGGGGTCACGGTGCGGGTTGGGCAGGCAAAGCAAACGGCGGCGCAGTATACGTTGTCGGACCCGGGGCAGGTGCGGGAGTTTCTGGAGAGGTTGGAAGACCGGTTCTTGTAGCGTCCCTGGAGTCGCCGACAAATTTTTCCGGTTGCGGAATCTCCTGTGATCTCTATGGCTGCGGCAAGGTGGGACGCGTGGCCAAAGACTGGCTTCTATTGTCGCAGCCTGGAACTGAGGGCCGCCACCCGATTGGCTGCGGTAGATCTAGTTGAGAAGGGACTGGCGGCGTCCAAGGTGGCCGTCTTGGCGAAGCACTCCGGATTGGGCACGACGCAGGTCCTGAATGCGGCCCGGATCCCCGCGAGCGCGATGGCCAGGCAGCAGGAAGGCGGCGTGCTTTCACCGGAGGAGAGCGACCGTCTCTTGCGCATCGCTCAGGTGGTGGACGAGGCGATGCTCATGCTCGACGAAGACCATGAACGCGTCGCCGCCTGGTTGCAACGACCGAACGTTTGCCTGGACGGTCGGTCTCCGCTTGATCTTCTGGGGACCGGCGCCGGGGTGCATGAAGTCCGCCACTTGATCGGCCGTGTCATGCATGGTGTGCCGGCATGAAAGCACGGCGGTTTGTCCACCATAGGCACGTCGATGCGGCGTTTACGGGCGAGGGGACCCCTTTGTATGGTTCCCGGTGGGCCAGTGTAGTCGCAGAATCGAATCCCTGTTGATTGCAATCGTCACGACCTCTGCCATTTTACCCGAAAAGGTAAATAACCCTTAAATACCGCCCCTGCCAATACCAGGCTAAAGGTAAGTGCAATGGAGGCGCACCTGGAGAACTTCCGCGAGCGGCTGAAGCCCCTGGAGGGGAGTCTGGTCAGGCCGGCCCAGGTCTCAGGGTCCCGCTCCAAGCACTACCTGGGCTGGCTGGCGAGAAAGGGGGCGGTCGAGCGGGTGACCTGGGGCTGGTACTACGTCCCCGCAAGAAGACAACCGCGCTCAGCCTACGAGTTCCTGGCCCGGGACCGAGGCTTCAAGGTGGTCACCGGCCAGTCCGCGGCCTCCTTTTGGAACGGGGACTTCGTGCACCGGGAGGCCGTCGTCGTCGCCGTTGAGGATTCGTCGTACGCCCGTGCCCTGCGGGCCTTCGGGCAGGAAAGGGGATGGCAAATCGAGGCCGAACACGATCCGAACGCCAGGAAGATCCCTACGCGGAAGGCGGGCGGGTTGAGGATCGAGGCTCCCGAGGAGACGGTCGTGGACTGCATCCGGCGATGGGCGTTCGTGGACGCCGTGGCCACGTTGACCAAGGACATGCCGTTCGACGAGATGAGGCGTCGATTTTACTGGAGGCGCATCAGGGGGTCGGACGTCCGCGTGGGGCAGGCGCTGGAGTACGCGGCACACGGTTTGTTCGGCGTGGGCAGGAAGCCCCGGGTCGCGGACCGGTACGTGAGGGAGGAATTGGACGAGGCGATCTGGAAGGTGAAGGAAATTGGGCAGTCTTGACTTGATGCGCAGGCGAGAGGAGGAAATCGGCAGGTTTGTCCGTTTCCTGCGCGAGAAGAGCAAGGGTTTCGTCGCGCCAAGTATGGTCGTAATCGGCGGCTATGCTCTTCGGGCCTACGTCCCGTTCTCCCGCTACAGCCGGGACTGTGACTTCGCCCTCCAGTCCGGTCTGGACATCATCCGCGAATGGAGGCCGGAAGGTGTGACGGAGCAGGCCTTCGAAGAGCATGGAACCTATGGTTTCCTGCGGTGGATCAGCCCCATCGGAGACGGTAAGCGCGCAGTACGTGTCGGAATCGATTTCATGGCCGGGCAGATCACGGGAAGGGAGGGGCAGGCGTTCACGGTTGGCGAGAGATTCCTGGACGGCGCCAAGGAGACGGTTCTCTCAATCGGTGGCGAGAAGGTCAGGGTCTTTGTCCCCTCGTACGCAGATCTGTTCGTGATGAAGGTCGTCTCGGCGAGGAAGAGCGACGTGCGGGATGTGGCGGCGATGGTCTGGAAAAACGGCGCTCCAGACATCGGGGAAAGCCTCCGGTCCCTGAACGACCCGAAGCACTTCTTTGACTCGCTGGAGAATAGAGTGCTGCCAGAGATCGGGCACAAGCACTTCATCGACTCGTGGAGGGGCATGTTCGTGACGGAGGAGTTCGGGGAAAACGAGCGGGCTGAGGTTTCCAAGCGGCTTGGGGGCCTCATCACAACCTAAACCGGGACGCCAAATTCCGAGGCAACCGACACTGGAACGATTAATGAAAGTGGGCCCGCCCGGATTTGAACCGGAGTCTGTAGATCCCGAACCTACAAGTATACCAAACTAACCCACGGGCCCGGCTTGGCGGGGTGGCCGAGTCGGGGTTCGGTTAAGAGCGTTACGCTTGTTTCTCCTCCTTTTTGGTCGTGGAGAGGAGGCCGGTGCCCACGGCCAGTGCGGCCACGAGCAGGGCGGTGACAATGAGCAGCACGAGGATGCTGTTGGCGATCAGCACCCCGGTGGTGGGCAGTCGGGCCACGGCGAGGTGGAGGATCACGCTGAGCACGCCGACGATCAGGAGGGCGAGGCCGGCGGAGCGCACGGCCTGCAGGATCAGGTGCTTCTCGACGGCGGGGAGTTCGTCGCGACTGGCGCCTTTGGCGCGGTAGTGGGCCGCCACGGCGCGGGTCTGCAGGAGTGCGGGTATGGCGAGCAGGAAGGCGACGGGCAGGGTGAAGAGGAGCCAGTCCACGGGCCCCAGCGCCCGCGCGTGCACGGGGATGGCGAGGATGAGCAGGTGCCAGTGGATGAGCGCCCAGGGGTAGGTGGCGTAGCCGAGCACCACGGCCGTGGCGGCGGCGGGGATCAAGAGGGGTTGGCGGGGCAGGAGGAAGCCGAGGGGGACGACGAGCATCAGGAGCAGCGTGGCGAGGGCGCTGTTCGTCTCACCGGGCAGGATGTCGATCAGGGTGGTGTAGCGTTCAGGCAGGAAGTGCGCCACGGGCGGGACCATTTCCCAGATGGGGCTGCGGTGCAGGGCGAGGAGCAGGAGGATCGCGAGCAGGACGCCGGCGAGGACCCGTTCCAGCAGGCCGAACGGCAGCTTCACTTGATCATGGCGCGGCGTGCGATCACCTCTTCGAACTGTTTCGTGGTGGGGTCCCATACGAGCAGGTCGGCACCGAGTCTGCGGATGGCGTCGTGGCGTGATTTTTGGCGTTCGGCGATCACTTGGCGGGCGGCGCGGGTGCCTTCGTGGCGCGGTGGAAGAAGGGCGTACGGGTCGGGCGAGGCGACGAGGATGCTGGGTCTTTGTCGTCCGTGCGTGGTGAAGCGTTCCACGAGCCGGATCCCTTGTGTGAGGCTTTCGGTGTCTTTCTCGGCGCGCGTGACGATGATTACCCGGGTGCGGGATTGTACGAGGAAGCGCTTCGTCTCCGCGACGGCGAGGCTCAGCCCGCCCGTGGTGTCCGTGGGTTCCGCCTGGGCGAGGCGGGATTGTACGACGTAGAGTTGCCGGCGGCCGGTGTCCGGGTAGAGGTGCAGCGGCTCTTCGCGGTTGTAGAGGGTCAACCCCACGCGGTGGCCTTGGGCGAGCAGGTGTCCGGCGACCCCGATGGTGGCGGCCACGGCGGCTTCGAAGGCGTTCTCGGCGCTCGTGCCGACGCGCATGTGCGGCCCGCAGTCCAGGTAGACCCAGGTGTTGTGGCGGCCTTCGCGTTCGTATTCGTTGACCAGCAGTTCCAGTTGGTGGGGCGGCGGGATCGGTCCGCCCGGGGTTCCCGTGGCGGGGTCGGGGCCCCGATTTTGCGTGCGTCCGCGTCGCCGGGCGTCCAGGCGGGCGGTGGCTTTCCAGTTGATGGAGCGCGGCGGGTCGCCGCGGTGGTATTCCCGGATCTCCCGGAACTCGGTGCTTTGTTCTCCGAGCGCGGCGCTTTGTCGGCTGCTTCTGGGCACCGCGGCGCGCCCGCGGGGTTGGATCATGCGGCGCACGATGCGCAGCGCGGGGCGCACTTCCAAGGCGCCGCCTTCGCCGCTGGTGCCGCGTCGGCTGCCCGTGAGGCCCAGCGCGCCCACGTGCTCCCAGGCGACCCCGGGCAGTTCGAAGCGGCCGCGGCGGGGGGCGCGCACGTAGAAGGTGTGTTTGCCGTACTTGGGGGGGCGGTCCTTGACGACGACGTGCAGGTTGTTCCCGCTTTCCAGGGTGAAGATGCCGGGCAGGGGTTGGTACAGTTCGATGACGCCGCGCCCGCCATGGATCTCGTAGTGCACGGTGATCGCCACGCGTTCGCCGACGCGGACCAGGTGCCCCGGCAGTTCCAGGCGGGTCTCGATCCGGCGGGGGGTGGCGCCCAGTGCCGCCACGAGCAGGAAGACGAGCGGGATCAAGGCCAGGGTGAGCAGCACGAGGTTCCCGGTGGGGAGGGCAGCCAGGAACAGGAACGAGCCGGTGGTCAGCAGCACGAAACCGGCGCGCGTGAGCACGTCATGCCTCCTTCTTGTACCGGTGCGGGACGCGCACGGCCTGCAGCGCTTCGCGCACGGCGTCTTCACTCTGATAGCCTTCGAGGGAGTCTTCGATGCGGACCACGCTGCGGTGGCTGAGGCAGTCCAGTGCGAGGTTGCGCACGTCGTCGGGCACCACGTAGTCCCGTCCGGCCATGAGGGCCATGGCGCGCGCGGCACGCATCAGGGACAGTGCCCCGCGCGGGGAAGGACCGAGTTCGAGGCGGGGATGGTGGCGCAGTTCGCGCACCAGCTGGCTGATGTAGTCGAGGATGTCGTCGTGGACATAGATCTTGGTCTCGACAAGGTGTTGCAACGCGGTGAAGCGTTCCAGGTCCAGTAGCGGGGCGACGTCCTGGCTGGGGTCTTCGCGTTGCCACGTGATGCGACGGCGCAGGATTTCGCGTTCCGAGACCAGGTTCGGGGGGTACCCGGTGGCCAGGCGCATGATGAACCGGTCCATCTGCGCTTCCGGGAGCGGGTAGGTGCCTTCTTGTTCGATGGGGTTTTGCGTGGCGAGAACGAAGAACGGCGGGGGGATCGCGAGGGTGTTGCCTTCGATGGTGACCTGGCGTTCTTCCATCGCTTCCAGCAGGGCGCTCTGGGCTTTCGGGGGGGCGCGGTTGATCTCGTCGGCGAGCAGGATGTGGGTGAACACGGGGCCTTTTTCCAGCACGAAGCGGCCTTCGGTGGTGTCCCAGATCCGGGTGCCGAGGATGTCGGCGGGCAGGATGTCGGGGGTGAACTGCACGCGGCGCATGCCGCAGCCCAGAACGCGGGCGAGGATCTTCACGAGCAGGGTCTTGCCGAGTCCGGGATGGTCCTCGAAGAGCACGTGGCCGCCGGCCAGTGCGGCGGCGAGGACTTTGCGAAGGAGCCGCGCGTCGCCCACGTAGACCGTGGCGATCCGGTTCACGGCTTCGTCGAGCAGGGCGCGTGGGCTGGCGGTGGTGCGGGCGTCCATGGGGTCCCCTGGGGTTCGCCTCCAGGGGGTGCAGCTCTTTCCCGTTTCGGTGCGGGGAGTCCCATGAAGGCGATGGTCGGTCATTTGGGCATGGGGGTGCCCTGGTAGCCGGATTTCAGCTTCTTCAGTGCGCCTTCCACGTGGTGCCGGCGCAGGGCGGTCTCGCGGTCGTTGAGGCGGGTCACGCGGCGCGCGCCGAATCGCAGTCCCACCGCGATGACGAGGGGATGGATCAGGATCAACAAGGCGGTGAGCAGGTAGACGGGGAAAAGCACGGCGAGATGGGGGACGTGGCGTGCGAGTTCGGCGATCACGAGGAAGACGAGGATCCCGCCCGCTGCGGCACCGGCGGTGCGAACGAGCAGGGCGCGTTCCGTGGTGCGGGTGAGCTCTTTCGTGGCGGCACGGGGGTCGTTGCCCCGGTATGCGAAGCGGGGGGATTGGGGCCGGCGTGCGAGCCAGGCGTGCACGAGCGGGAGCCCGAGCAGGCCCAGCGCGACGAGGAGTCCCAGCGGTGTGGCGAGCAGGGTGAGCGGACCGGGGATCGTGGAGTGGGCCATTTGCACTTCGATCAGGGGCAGGAAGGCGAGACTGGCGTACGCGATGAGGGTCTTGACCCACCAGGGGCCGCCGTGTCGGTTGAACTGCATGGCCCAGAGGCCCACGGCGAGCGCGGTGAGCGGCAGCACCGTGCTGGCTCCCGGGATCACTTCTTCGAGCAGTCCGCCGTAGTGGAGGAGACCGTAGGCGAGAAGAAGCAGGGTGAGGATCTGGGCGAGGTACGGCCAGACGGGATGGACCAGCAGCATGCCGTGGGGGGTGCGGTGGGTGAGGATCGACAGGAAGGCACGGCGCGCGGGCACGTGGTCTTCGCGTTCCAGGCGCACCACGAGTTGGTTCAGTCGGTTGTGGTCGCCGTGGTCGAGGAAGTCTCCGAACGCCTCCTCCCAGTCGTCGAGTTCGTCTTCGCTTTGTCGTTGTACGCTCGTGGTGTGGCGTTCGTACGGGCTCGTGATCGGGTCTTCCAGGAGGCGCGGTCGCAGGTGCGAGCGCAGGGACCACAGCAGGAAACCGGTGAGCGCGATGGCGGCGGCGAACTCCCATAGCGGCAGGAAGAACACGGTGCCCACCAGGCTCGTGCGAACGAGCAGGTAGGCGATGACCAGGAGGCCGATCAGGGTGAACCGGAAGCGGTGTTGACGCAGCCAGGAGCGCCAATCCGTTTGCGCGGGGTCGTCCTCGGGCGTGGCGCGGGGCCGCATCAGGACGCCGAGAACGAGCGCGGCGATGCCGATCGAGACGGGCAGGACCCGGTCCCATGGGCTTGCAAGCGGGAGCACCGTGGTGGCCATGGCGAGCCCGGGCGCGGCGACAAGGAGGCCCAGGAGCCCCAACAGGCGTGCGGTCCTTGGGTGGCGGTGCCGGATCGGTTCATGGTGGGCGGCCAGGGCAAGCCCGCCGATGAGCAGCATGAGGCCGATCAACCAGACGGGCGCGTCGGGTCTCGGGCCCGCACGGGCGAACCAGTGGAGCCCCAATGGAATATACGACCAGGAAAGTGCAGAGAGCGCGGCGGTGACGGCGGCGGCGTTCGGGTTCTCGGAAGGAAGCGCGGACGCGAGGTCGGCGCTGACGCGCAGTCCCAGGTAGACGAGCAGCGGCACGGCCCAGGGGAACGCGCCGGGGTCCAGTGAGGCCATGGTGGCGAGCCAGGCGGCGACGCCGATCATGACGAGGATCCGCAGCGTGGCGGGCCACGGGATGCCGTCGCGGGTCTTCATCGCGTGCGCACTGTCGCCTGCGTGTTCCAGGGGATCACCCGCTGATGCGATGGCGGTTCATTGCGGCCGCCGTGTCCATGGGTCTCCGGCGGCGGGCGGGGGCCTGTTCGCTCATGGTGTGGATCGCTTCCAGGCACGCCCGGGTCGTCGTGGCGAATGCGGTCCAGTCGGCTTGGTCGATGGTTCTCGGGCTGTAGTTCGCTTCCTCGAACGCACCGATCAATCGGTCGGCGGTGTGTTCGGTGAAGCCCGGGACATGGTCGCTGAGGAACCGGCGCACTTGGCGTGGCGTGGCTCCTTCGGCCACCCAGTGGTGACGGGTGAGGGTGTCCACGAGGGTCTGGTAGTCGCGCGCGATCTGTTCCGGCCAGGGGGCGACACGGACGAAGGTCTCCAGTCGGTGCGGTCGGAGCAGCCCCCCGCGGCGGACACGGACCTCCAGCGCGTGGTCGCCCGCCTCGAGACCGGGAAGCGGGATCGCGACGCCGTGGTCGCCCACGGGGCCGTTGTGGATCAAGTGTCCGCCCACGCGTGCCTTGATGTGGGCTTCCTGGTCGTACCAGTCCCCGTGGGCCCCGGGTTTCTGGATCTTCACGTGGAGGGTCGCGCTTTGGCGCGGCGCGAGGCCCAGGGGGAGTCCGGCGGCACGCTGGTCGATCTGGTAGGTGGCGGCGGCGCGGGGGCCGTGGTTCTTCATGCGGTGGCGCATCCTGCGCACCCCGATCAGTCCGCTCAGGGTGACCAGGGTCGCAGCGAGCAGGAACCAGGTCCATGCCGGCGGCGCGCCCAGACCGTCCAGCGCGGTGGACGCCTCGTCGCGTGAGGAGTCGTCCTCGTTGTCGGGGTCCGTTGCCGCGGAATGCGTGGGGCCGGTGCCGGCCGCTGCGTGGCCGCTGCCGGATTGCAGGTCTGGTCCGGACGCGGAGTAGTCGCCTTGTTGGATCTGGCTGCCGGTGGGCAGGGTGTAGCGCGCCGGGCGAGATGTGCTCGAGCTGTCGTCCGTGCTCAGGCGGTTCGGGGGGAAGTCGGTGTCCTCGGGGGGCAGTTCGAAGCGGGTGCCTTCGCCGAGCATGATGTGCCAGTCGCGCTGGATCTCGGCGAGTGGGGTCACAAGCCGCGCGTCCTGCTCCAGCGTCACGTGCTGGTTCGCGATGGCGGCGCGCAGCTTTGTTCGGTCCATCCCGGTTTCGGTGAGCCGTCCCCCGTCCGGCAGCTGCAACCGCGCGCCGTTGGGGAACGTGATCGTGGCGTCGTTTCCCAGTTCCAGCGTCTTGCCCTGCAACCCCGAGGAGTCTGTGAGCGTGATCTTGGTGCCTGCTGGGAGCCGCACATCCAGGTCATTGACTTGCGTCCCGGCGGACAGGGTGATCGTGGTGGGCCCGGCCAGTTCCAGGGTGTCGTCGTCTACATGGGTGCCTTCGGGCAACTGGACCTCCAGCTCGGAATCCAGGGCCAGGTGTTGCAGTTGCCCGCCCTGGAGTTCGGCATCGGGTGGGGGGTCGATCTCCTCCAGCCCTTGCGGCTCGGCCCGTTCGTACCAATATTCCTGGGCTTCTTGGGCGGCTTCCTGGAGGCCGCTTTCCACGTCGGCGAGAAGCCCGCCCAATAGGAGCAGTCCACTGGCGAGCAGCGCCAGGGCCACGACCGCACGTTGCAACGGAGGTCCAAGAAGATTTCTCGGTCTTGTACTTTCGCTTGGACCCTCGCCTCACCCCAGGAGGGGCGGGGCGATCACGGGCCCGATGGCAATTCTGCGGGGGGTCCTGTCGGAGGGGTGCTAGTGGATCGCCCCGAGCCCCAGAAGGTGCCCGACGATCGCGCCCACGGCGTAACCGACGGCGCCCGCCCCCATGCCGATCAGGGCCATCTCGGCGCCGGATTTCCAGCGCGAGAGGTTCACCATGTGGCCCTTGAACGCGCCCAGGAGGAACAAGGTCGCCGCGGTGAAGCCGACGCTGGCGAAGATGGTCGCCTGGACGGGTTGCCAGAGCAGATACGGGACCAGCGGGAAGAGCCCGCCCACCATGTAGGAGATCCACATCACGCCCGCATTGCGAAGCGGTTTCTCCGAGCGCTGCGGATGGATGCCCAGTTCCCGGTGCATCATCTCTTCCAAAAGCAGGTCTTCGTCGGCCATGAACCGGTCCACGATGGGGCGCAGTTCTGAATCCGTGAAGCCGCGTTTCTTGTAGTATTCCTCCAGTTCCTTGCGCTCTTTCTCGGGTTGCGTCCGGATCTCCCGGCGTTCTTCCGCGAGCATGACGTCTTCGAGTTCCGATTCACTCTTGGAGGACAGGTAGGTCCCGGCGGCCATGGAAAGGGCCTCCACGAAGATCACGACGATCCCGGAGAGGACGATCACCAACCGGTCGCCGGTCCCCGTGGCCACTCCGGTGATCACGCCCATGGTGGAGACGAGGCCGTCTTCCAGGCCGAAGACGAGTTCCCGCAGCCGGTGGCGTTTGCCTTCCTGCATGTGATGGACGGGTTCGCCGGGGTGGAGTCTTTCCACGGGGGCGAAACGGCCCGCGCAGGCCTAAAAGATGGGTGGCGGGGGGCGTGCATCCCGACAGGTCACGCCGCGCTATTCGTAGCGCGCGGCCTCGCTGAGCAGGTCCACGTGGGAGAGGACCATCCGGCGGCAGCAGAACCGCTCCAGGCCGATGTCGTGGAGGACCTTCTTCGCGTCTTCGCCTTCGCCGACGCGTTTTGTCAGCGCTTCGTATTCGCTGCCGATCAGGCGGCCACATGTGAAACAGCGCACGGGGATGATCATGGTGGTGTTCTCCTTGTTCGGGGGGAGGAGTGGAAGGAGAGGGATCAAGGGGTCGTAATCAACGGTAGGATTTCTGCCGCTTGGCGCGTGCACCCCGCCCGAGGGGTTTTTTGGGCAGTTTGCGCCGCGGGTCCGATACGAGCAGGGTCCGGTCGTAGCCGAGGTAGATCTCGCGCAGTTCCTCGTCGTCCGTGTACGCCAGGATCGCGCGTGCGATGGCGGTGCGTGCGGCGTCGGCTTGTCCCATGATGCCGCCACCGGCGACGTTCACGTCGATGTCGAGGTTCTTCACGCGGTCTTCCGCGATGAGGATCGGTTCGGTGATCTTCAGCCGGGCGAGACCCGGTTCATGAATCTCCACGGGGTGCTTGTTCACACGGACCCGCCCCACGCCTTTCTGGATCGTCGCCCGGGCCACGGCGGATTTGCGTTTCCCGGATTCGTTGATGACTTTCGGTTTTGCCATTAAGCTTCCTCCCGGAAGGGTGCGCCGAGGTTCGTGGCGAGTTCGCCCACGGTCATGACGGCTCCGCGGGGGAGGCGGCGTGCGGCGTCGATGGATTCTGCGGTCTCGCCCGCGAGTTCGGCCGGCGTGCCGATGTGCGCCTTGATGCGCTTGAGGGCGTCCCGCCCGTGCGGTTTCTGATAGGGCAGCATGCCGCGCACGGCGCGCTTGACCAGCAGGTGCGGCATGCGGTCGAGGAAGGGTCCCTTCCTGTAGGTCCCCACATGGTAGATGTGCATGTAGCGGTTGCGGATCGCGGCTTTCGTGGTGCCGCTGATGA
>CAYVRY010000045.1:0-15536 GCA_964452895.1 uncultured Halobacteriales archaeon | reverse complement strand
ACATCCTCGAGAAAATGACCCCCGTCGCGCTTGACCACGCACGCATGAACCGGCGCCACGTACGGATCGTACTCCAAGTACACGTCACTCTGCGGCAGACGCCCTACCGTCCAGGACACCTCCCCACCATAGGAAGTCTCCGCATCCAAGGTGAACGCCGCGCCTTCGCGCAGCCCCCGTACGAGCTCGAACCGGGGACCCACCTGCGAGCGACGGCCGTTCCCGGGCAACGGCAACGTGCGCGTTGATCCGTTGCAAGGCAAGAACGACCCCTCCGACAACTCCCCGTCCACCATCTCCGGGCGTGCTTTTTCGTCGTCCCCCTCGATTTCGGCAAAGTGCCCGCGCAAGCGGTCAAGGAACAAAAACAGGTTCGCCAGGTCCACGCAGTATTTCGGCGCCTTCGCGCGCTCCTCGGGCAGCTCCACGAGCACCCCGAGCTCACGCAGGGTATCCACGTGCCGCCGGACTGCCTGCTTCGCGATGGGGCGACCTGGGCCCCCCTTCCCGGAGGCGATGCTCGGCATCAGGCGAAGCACGTCCGGCGAGCGGGGCGACCGGAGGTCATGAAGCAAACGCAACCGGTTCGCGTTCGCCAGGCCCTTCATATACTTCTCCAACTTGTCGAGGGAAGAAGCACCATCCATCAGCCTCACCAAGCCCCCACATCTGATAAATTTGTTTCGCTGGCTTGGTGGAAATCCGCGCTGACGATCCACAACCGAAACGCTTTCGTCATCTACAGGGTGAGCCGAACAGCACTACTTAAACCGCGGGTCTGCAACAAAACCACACACCCCACCCAGCACCCTCCTTGAAGTCAAGAATCGACAAGAAAACGGAAGAAGGAGGAAAAAGAGGGATCACTGGCCGCTACCTCTCCCGGTCCCGGTACGTCTCCCAGCGCTCGCGCAGGGCCCCCGCCTGCTCCCCCAAGCGCTCCCGGAACACGTACCCAAGCACCAAGACCGCCGCGAGGAGCAGGACGATCCACAGGACGATGTTCGGCAGCAAGGAGTCGTCCGCGGGCTCGTCCTCCGCCACCTCGACCTCGTCGTCCTCGGCCTGCGTGACGAACGCGGTCTCCTCGGTGGATTCCAAACCGCTTGAATCCGTTGCGACCACGCGCAGTACGTGCTCGCCCTCCGCAAACGGCTCCCCCGGCTCGAAGACCGCATCGGCTCCGTCGAACGACGATGCAACAGGCTCATCGTCCAGGAAGAACTCCACCGAATCCACGTCCCGGTTGTCCAAGACCTGCGCCGAGAGCGGATCCTCCGGGTCGAGCAACATCGGCTCACCGGCCAGTCCACCCGTCCAATCAATCACCGGCGGCTCGGTGTCCAGCGCGAAGACGAACGGACTGAACCCGGGCGTCATCACCTCGAAGACGAGGGAGTCCCCCGCCTCGATCAAGGCCGTCTCCACCGGCACCCAGTCCCCGTTCGTGCCATGGAGCACGACCCCCTGGCTCGCGTCCATGTCGCCGAGGGCGCCCGGGTCCACTTCGAGTCGGAACGAGCCCGAAGCGACTTCCACATCCTCGCCCGGGTCCACATGGACCGCCACGTACGGCCCCGTGTCCGCGAAGCCCTCCGGTACCGGGCCCGGGACGTCCGCCGGGATCCCATCAAAGAGCTCCACGAGCACGTCCACGCGGCCCTCTCCCTCGACGTCCAGGTCGAGCGATCCCACCGACGTCCCCTCAGGGAAGTCGACACGCAACGACTCCGTTTCAGACCCGAGCCGGCCCGAGGCAGAGAAGGCGTCCGATGCGTCCGATGATTCAGGAGAGGTGGCCCGTGCGCTGCGCTCCAGGACGGCGCCCGGCGCACCGCCGCCGCCTCCGCCCCCGCCGCCTCCGCCATCGTCTTCTGCCGGCGGGGCTCCAAGAGCGAACGTGCTCATCTCGTCCAGGACCACCCAGGCCTCATTCGCTTTCAGATCCACCCCCGCGTCGAAGACCTCCCGGTCCCGCTGTGAAGTCGACCCCTCGATCGTCCACGGCGCCTCCTGAGAACGGGTGTTGATCCACTCCTCCCCGTTCCAGTAATAGACCGCCATGTCCTGCGGGTCCAGACCTGCCTCCGTCACCTCGTGCGGGTCGAACTGCACGGACAGGTTCACCGACTCGAAGTCGTCCCAACTGCCCTCCTCGGCCTCGACGTCCAGATAGACGAACGCGGTCCCGTCGGCCCCCGGGACGAAGTTCTCAAGTTCCTCCTCCCGGTCAAAATCGGCCTCATCGCTCCAGGTGACCGTGGACGCGACTGTCGCTCCGCTCCCGCTACCGCCTCCGCCGCCTCCCGCGGAAGTCTTGCCCGTCGCGCCGATCGAACCGCCCCCGATGCTCTTGATGACCTCCTCCCCCTCGTCCGCCTCCATGAGGACCTCGAACCAGTCCACCTCGAAGACTCCGAAGGTCGTGCCACCCTCGTGGATCCACTCCGGGCCCAAGTCCGCCTCCACCGTTTTCCGGGTCGTGTTCACCTCAGCATCCTCGACGCGTCCCCATTCCTCTTCGGCGCCGTCGAATTGCCAAAGTGTCAGGCTATGCTGCTGAGCCAGATCCATCCCTGAACCGTCATAATGGACACCGACATCCAGGAATACATCCGATGAATGAGGGCTGACCTCGAAATAAGTCTCAAGGCTCTCCCCCTGGGGGTTCTCACCAGGCGACTCCGTCGCGAACAGCTCGAACTCTTCACCCTCGAACGAAAGGACCAACTCCGGCTCCAGGGATTCACCCAGCGACAGGTTCTCGACCTTGTTCCCGTCGCTCTCGGAAAACGAATTGAAGTTCGACTTGAAGAAGCCGCTCGGCAACGTGGAGTTCAACACCCTGTTTTCCGTGAACGTGTTCTCGTGGGAGCCTCCTACGACGACACCGATCGTATTGTTCATGGCCAGGTTCCGTTCAACCCTGTTGTCGTCTGCTTCGTCCAACCACACTCCGAACAACGCCCCCGAGACATCGTTGTGCTCGATCAGGCTGGAATGAGTGTCCGAAGCCTCGATGCCGAAGGTCCCCGCAAAATCGTCGCCTCGGACCTCGTTCTCATGGACATGGATTCCGGTTGAGTCAGCCACGGAAATCCCCCAGTTTCCATCAGTCACCAGAAACCCGGTGATCTCTCCTCCATCCACATCCTCGTACACGACAGGTCCCGGTGCCGTGCTCCCCTCCAGACCGTGCCAGTCTGGCACCACCATATCCTTCAGAACGACGTTGCCCAACCGATCGCCGTCCCCATGGACGTGAATCCCATAAGCCTTGGGATCGAGAGGCCCCTCGCGGCCCACTTCATGGCCACCTCCATCGAGGGTCACATCTTCTTCGGTGATCTCGATGCAGGTCGACCCACTGGAGCTCAAGTCCGTGCCCAGCACGAACGTCCCGGGCACGTCGATCTTGGCGCAAGTGAGAATCTCCACTTCGCCCACAGGATGCACGACCACCTCGGCGGATCCCACGTCATCGTCACTCTTGACCTTCAAGGCCTGGGTGCCCCAATCCTCGTTGTCCGGCCCCCACAAAAACTCAAACGTCCGGGATTGTGCGGTATCCAAGGCCAGGTCTTCGACCTCGTCGACGACATCACCGTGCGGGTCCTCCAAGACGACTGTCTGCTCGTCCTCCCCACCCGTGTTCTGAATCGTCGCCACGATCGTGGCCAACTCATCCGAAGGCACGGGATCCTCCACGGATTCGACCGTCACCTCGAAGAACGGGTCCTCCGGACCCGGATCCGGCCCCAGATCGAGCCCATCCTGCCAATACAGGACTGGATATTCGTCGGTCGTCGACCAGGTGGGGTTGAAGCCGAACCCGACCATCGTGTCAACCGGCGCCTCCCCCTGCATCTCGTCGGTGCTCAACCCCTCCCCCCCGTCGGACTCGGGGAGGACCGACACCTGTTCGTCCCAATAGGATGCGTGGACCCGGCCGCTGTCAAGGTCACCGATCAAGCCTCCGACCGATTCCTCCCCGTCCAAGGCACCCACTGCATAAGATTCCGAAACCACACCTTCGAAGTCACCCACCAGCCCCCCGATCACCCATTTTCCTTCCACGCTTCCCCGACTGTATGCTTGGACGACCCCTGCCGGAGACGTGGTGCTGCCCAGCAATCCACCGACCTGATCGTCGCCCGTGACATTGCCGCTTGCTGAAGAGGCAACAACCGCGACATCCCTGGTAGCAGAACCGATCAAACCACCGATCCCGTCATCGGCCGCCTCCACGTCCCCTTGCGCAAAGCTCCGCAGGACGCTGGCCTCCATCGTGATCTTCCCCACGAGACCCCCCACATCACTTGAACCCTTCACCGTCCCTTCGGCGCGGGTGGAGACCAGACTGCTCTCCCCGTCCAGCTCTCCGATCAAGCCGCCTACGTCGTTGTCACTCCCGGCGTCCACCTCTCCGGATGCGGTCACGTCCACCAGGGAGACGTGCTGGGAACCGAGTGCATCGACCTCACCGATCAACCCCCCGACATCGTCACCGACGGAATGAACATCCCCCTCTGCATGGGTTGCGACGAAACTCGCGGTCTCCTCGACGACGCCTGCGAACCCGCCGACGTTGCCGCTCCCGTCCACATCCCCGGTCGCATAGGATTCGATGAAGCTGGAGGGCCCATCGACATCTCCGGCGAAGGCGCCCACATCGTCATCCCCTTCGACTCCCCCCGTCGCAGAAGACGCATAGAAACTGCTTTGCTCCCCAGAGTCCGAACCGCCGAAGAAGCCACCAATCCGATCCGTGGTCGATGTCACCGCCCCCTCGGCATGAGAGACAACGAAGCTGCTTGGACCTTCGATCTCGCCGACCAAACCACCCGTATCCAGGGCTCCCTCGACGCCCCCCGACGCCATCGAGTCCACCGTCGCCAGATCCTCTGCAAACCCAAGCAGCCCCCCAACCTGGTCTCCGTCGCTCGTGACCATCCCGCTCGCAGAAGACGAATGGACCAACCCTTCCGTCGCCTGCCCGCTCAATCCGCCGGTGGCGACCTCGCCACCGGTCTGGGTCACATCCCCCTCCGCCTGCGACCCGATCACCGCGGCTTCGTCGAGCTCCCCCACGAGCCCGCCTACCTCGTGAGCGACAGAGGAGACCGAACCCATGGCTTTCGAGTCCATGATGATACTGCCGTCATTGTGCTGCCCCACGAGTCCGCCCGTCTCCCGTTGCGACGAGTCCACGGCACCCGTCGCGCGAGAGTTCATGATCAGACTCCCTGCGTTGTTCGACCCCGCGAGACCGCCTGTTTCACGGGTCTGAGAGTCCACGGCGCCGGTTGCGCGAGACATCGCGATCGTGCTCCCGTCGAAGTTCCCCCCGACCAGCCCACCGGCTTGCCCCGCCCCGCCTTGTGCGCCCACAGGCCCGGTCGCGTACGACCCGACGATCGAACCACCGACGCTGTTCTCGCCCACCAGTCCCCCGATCTTCGTGACTGTGTCGCCTTCGCCCGAGACGGTGCCCGTGGCGTTGGACCGCGCCACGGCGGTCCCGGAGGCGCCATGCCCGAGGAGCCCTCCCACTTGGGACTCAGCGACGACGGAGGCCAGTGAGAACGAGCGGCTGATCTGGGCCTCATGACCGTACCCGACCAGACCACCGACCGCCCCCGCACCCTCCACAATACCGGTAGTGGATGATTCCCGGACCACCGAATCCTGCACGGAACCGACCAAACCCCCTACCCGGTTGTTCTCCCCTCCATCCACGGCCACGTCCGTGGCCTCAACCCCTCGGATCACGGAACCCAACGCCTCACCGGCGAGCACCCCGACGTTGTGTTCGTCCGTGCTCCCCTCCGTCACGTCGGCGCCCACGAAGCCCATCTTGTGCACCATAGCACCGTCCATCACGCCGAAGAGACCCGTGTCTCCCTCGGCCGCGTCGATCACCAGGTCCGAAATCGCCTTGTCGTCCCCGTCGAGCGTCCCCGTGAACGGGTCTTCGCTGGTGCCGATCGGCTCGAAGCCCCCGATGACGACGGCGTCGTATCCCTCGGAGTCCTCATCCAGGTCCGCGGCAAGCTGGTAATCCCCATCAAGATCGTCACGGACGTCGTCCAGATCGTTCCAGTCAGAGATCGTCGTAGGACCGTCCGGGAGGTCTTCGTACTCCAACGAGCCCGGTTCGAAATCGAGCTCGAAGTCCTCGGAAAACGGGCCCTGCTCGGGATACCCGTCCGTGGTCTCCCAAGCGTCGTCAAAGTCGAAGGAAACCATATGCGCCTCGGCCGCGGAACCGGTCATCTCCGCGGTCACCAGACCCACCATCCCGGCGTCTACCCCCTGCCCGACAGGTCCTGACTGGGTGGTCGTCTCCGTGTCCCAATAACCCCCATCTGCGGCGCCTTGCGGAAATTCCCCGACAAGACCACCGACATCGTCTGACCCGGAGATCTCGCCTGTCGCATACACCTGCGACAAGACCCCCTGGTGTGTCCCTGCAAGACCCCCGACGCTTTGATCGCCTGTGACATCGCCCACAGCGTACACCCGGGACAGCACACCCTGGGCAGAACCCGCGATGCCACCGACATTGATGTCGCCCACGACCATTCCCGTCGCGTGGGAATCGGTGATGGTCACCGGGACCTCTGTCGTACCGACGAAACCACCCGCGCCGTCGTCCGTTGCCGTCACATCCCCCGTCGCATAGGATCGGGTGAAACCGCTCTCCTGCGTCACGTAACCGACGAACCCCCCGGCGTGGCTGTTCCCGTCCACCTTCCCTTCAGCGAACGAGTCCACGAGCGAGCTCTTCCCGGTGCCCCCGATGCTTCCGACGAAACCCCCGACCCCTTCATCAAGGCCACCTCCGGTGGCTTCCACATCCCCCGTGGCGTTCGAGGAAACGATACTGCTGGGCTTCCCGAGTTTCCCCACGAAACCCCCGACATCCCCGGTCCCAGTCACGCTGCCGGTGGAATTGGAATCCTTGAACATGACGTGCGAATCGGAACCCCCTGCGAATCCGCCGACGCGGAAATTGCCGCTCACCGCGCCGGTCGCAAACGAATCCACATAGGACGTGCCGTCTCGATCCGCCTGACCGACCAAGCCGCCCACTGCATCCGTGCCGTCCACGTTCCCCGTGGCGAACGACTCCACGACCGACCCGTCGGATTCGCCGATAAGGCCCCCGGCCATCTCATCCGTGCTGGTCACTCCGCCGGTCGCGTTCGAGCGGTAGACCGTGGACGCCTCACCGGTCTCCCCGATGAGCCCCCCCACGTCCCCGACCCCTTCGACTGCGCCGGTGGCGTTCGCTTCAACGACCAGGCTCCCGTCGTCCAGCACTCCGACCAGACCCCCGATCCTGCTGCTTGTGCCGGTGACCCCACCGGTCGCGAAGGACCGCACGATTGAGCCTCCATCGTCGATCTCCCCCACAAGCCCACCGACATCTCCATCCCCCGACACAGTCCCTGTCGCGTTCGCATCGACGACCGACACCCCCTCATCCGCGGCTCCCAAAAGCCCCCCCACATCGCTTTCTGTCCCCGTCACGCCCCCTGTGGCGTTCGACCGGACCACCGAACTCCCCTCATCCAACTCGCCCACCAGTCCACCCACCTGATGTTCCCCCGTGACGCTTCCCGTGGCGTAGCTGTCCACGATCGAGACCCCGGCCCCCGTCTGGCCTGTCAATCCCCCGATACGGCTACCCGCTGCGGACACCGCTCCCGAGGCATGGGAAGCCTCGACGATGCCCCCATTCCCCAGCATCCCCACAAGACCGCCGACCTGATCCGAGCCGGAGACCTCGCCAGTCGCGCTGGAACGGGTCACCACCACACCTGGATCGCTTGCCCCGACCAGTCCTCCCACGTCGTCCCGGTCCTGTGAGGACACTATGCTCGAAGACCCTGACTCTGTCACAACACCACCGCTGTCCACGTGCCCTACGAGCCCCCCCACGCTCGAACCCAAACCGCTAGCGCTCACGCTGCCACTCGTGTCCGACCTCTTGATCACCGTCCCTTCCATGGACCATCCGATCAGACCTCCGACCCGGTCACCGGAGGCCGCCACGTCCGCGTGCACCGTATTGTTGGCCACGACGGACTGGACGGCCCGACCGACCAGCCCCCCGACGTTCACATCCCCGCTGATGTCCACATCTTGGAGGGTCACGTTCGCGAGCACGGCGCCGGATGTGGCGCCGAAGAGACCAATGAAGTTCTCGTCGGCCCTGTCGATCGTCAAGCCCGTGATCGTGCGACCGTCCCCGTCGAACCTTCCCTCGAACGGATCCCCGAGTTCCCCGATCGGCCGGAAATCCGATCCCTCCAGGGTGATGTCCTTAGCGAGCCGGTAATCATCGGCCAGGCCTTCATCCGGAATGCACTCGAGCTGATCGGCGGCCTCCACGAGATTGAAACCATGCTCGTCCTGGTCATAGGCAATTCCCGAACAATCCGGCTCCGCATGGGCCGTGCGCACCAAGCCGGGGGCGCCCGCCGCCATGAAGAACCCGGCGCCCAAAAGCATCCAGGCAAGAAGGACCGCAGGGACCTTCTTTCTTGCCGGGGACTTGTTCGCAACCTGGCCGTCAATCTGGAGGTCGAAAAGCATCTTCATCAGGACTCACCCAAAGGGCCACCCGAAGCCGTAAGCCAACCAGCCGCCGAATCGCCCACCACAAGCGACCCAAGGAAAATTAAGAGTTTAATGAACAAAACCGTTCATAAAGCCTATATAGGTGGTCCATAGGGCCGTCAAGGCAGCCGCACGTCCCGCACCCAGTCCCGGTTCTCCCGGTACCAGGCCACGGTCTGGTCGACGCCTTCTTTGAGCGAGACCTCCGGCGACCAACCCATCGCTCGCGCCTTGGCGACATCCGCCCAGGTCGCCGGCACGTCCGCCGGATGCATCGGTTCATGCCGCACCTCGGCCTTCTTGTCCAGCGCGCGTTCAATCAGGCCGATCAGCTCGTTCATCCTGTGCGGCGAATCGCCACCCAGGTTCACCACGTCGAAGCCTTTCGTCTTCTCGCCCACAAGAAGCGTGCCCCGGGCGATGTCGTCCACGTAGGTGAAATCCCGCGACTGCTCGCCGTCGCCGTACAATGTCAAGGGCTCGCCTTCAGCGATCCACCGGATGAAGCGGAACACGCTCATGTCCGGTCGACCCGCCGGCCCGTAGACCGTGAAGTAGCGCACCACGGGAGCGTCCAACCCATAGAGATGCGCATAGGCCGCGACCATGGACTCCGCGGCCTTCTTGGAGGCCGCGTAGGGCGACAAGGGCCGTGAGGTGTCCGCGTCCTCGCGAAACGGCACCTCGTTGTGCGCGCCGTACAGACTCGACGTGGATGCGAGCAGGAAACGCTTGATGTCCAGGCGTCGGCACTCTTCGAGCAGGTTCAGTGTGCCGGTGGCGTTGGTGTCCAGATAGATCTGTGGCGTCTCGACGCTGGGACGCACGCCCGCACGGGCCGCCAGGTTGTAGACGATCTCGGGCCGGGCCTCGCGCATCACACGTTGGACCGTCTCCGGATCGCGGATGTCCGCGCGATGGAACGTGAAGCCTTCCCGGTCCAGCAGGCGCGCCAGACGCCAATCCTTCAAGCGCGGGTCATAGGCGTCGTTGAGATCGTCGACCCCCGCGACCTCATGACCCGCATCCAGGAGCCGGGCCGCCACGTTGGAACCGATGAACCCCGCCGCGCCCGTTACGAGGACGGTCATGACTCGTGGCTCCGCGCCTCGTGCTCACGCACCTGCCGGCGCCGAAGTCGGTGATCCTGCTTGAGCGCCTTGTGCAGATAGGAATGCACCGTCTGCTCGCGTTGACCCGTGACCGTCGCCACGAGGGCGACCAGGAGCGCATGCTGCTCGTTGCGGCTCCAGGCGAACGGGTCGCCGGCCTCCATGGCGGCAAGCTGCTTCGTCACGAGACGCCGTTGCGTCTTGACCACGCGCCGCCCGTCGTGCTCCAACTCGTCCACCAAAAGCGCCAGCAGGTTCGACAGGCCCCCCAGGTCGTACGGCTTGCCTCCTGAGACCCCCTTGACGAGCCCGCAGTCCCGGCACCAGGGGTGGCGCGCCACCCGGTCGCCGTCGCCGACGCGGAACCAGGGCCAGGAGGCCGGGTCCGCCAATACGTGCTCATGGTGCGAGGCCGATTCCGGAGCGGCCAGGCTCGCAACAATCTCCGGCAAGGACTCCCCCCGTCGCATCCCGGGCGCCATTGGTCGGGCGGACCGCGGGTGCCGGTTTAGCCGTTTGGGGCAGGTTACGGAAAGTTAGCGTGGTTGTGGGTTCAATGTGTGGCGTGTTGACATCGAGCCGGAGAACGAAAAACGGATGGAGAGCGAAGGAAAAGAATGAGGAAAAGAACGGCAGAAAGTTTCAGTCTTCTGGGTCCGGCAGGTCTGACGGTTCGACCCCGTAATAGAATTTCAAGGACCCCTTGAACTTGACTTCACCGCTGTCCAAGCCAATGGCCAGTTCATGTTCGCCAGACTTCTCGGGCGAACCGGCCAAGTCTAGATCCAGCAATCCATCTTCGAAATCCCCTTGCTCGAATGTCTGATTGTCAAGCTCCGAACCGTCGTCGACGGAGTAAAAAGCGGCCCAACCCGAAGAATCAGTCGTAGCTTCATCTGAGATGTTGAACGTCGCCCTAACCTCAGTGGCGCCCGCATTCAACATGAACGCCTCATCCCAGATAAGCTCGGGATCGCCCGTTGGGCCTACAATCGGCAATGCAAGCGGACCCTCGCCCTCATCCTCGAAGTAATGGACCTCCGACACCGCCACCGCAGTAGGCCTCAGGTCCTCCACCGTCTCGTTGCCATCAGTGGCTTCCACGGTCAGATTCACCAGGTAGAGACCACCCCGGTCGTACTCATGCTCCACAACGGGATCATCGCCGGCCTCGACGGTGGTCTCGTTGCCGTCGCCGAAGTCGAATGTCCAACTCACGATCTCGCCGCCGACCACGGTGGAATTCGATCCGTCAAAGACGAACGTGTCGTTGACGGCCCAGCCGGCACCCGGGCTGGCCACAATCATGGCCTGCACAGCGAGAACAGGTTCCGGCGGTTCCAGCGGGTCCGTAGGCTCCGGAGTATCCGTATCCGTCTCTGTGGATTGCGGATCGCCGTTGTCGGGGTCGCCGTCCTCGTCGTCGGAGTCATGCAGACAGCCGGCGAGGGCGGCCGAAATCATGATCATGGCAAGAATCGACACCCAGGCGATCTTTCGCTGGGAGCCGAGGAACTTGAGCGTGCGCATGACAAGGAGGCCGGCGGCCCAGCTACTTCAATGTTTTTGCGATGGCCTTTGAACTAACCGTCACCCTTGTAGCAGGCTTTTAAACCATTGAAAACGGTCGGGGTTCGAACCCTGTGTCGGTACCGGCCGTCAACGCCACCCCCGCGCCCCGTAAAGGTCGCGGGCCAGCCCTCCATCAAGCACATGCACCCCCGGCGCGATCGTCTCGTAGGCCGGATCGCGGGGCGCGACCGGGTCCAGGACCAGGGTAATATCCCGTTCAACCAGCCAGATCCCGTCCGCATGGCGCGTGCTCCGATAGGCTTCATAGTCGGCGCCGTTTTTCGGCGGCGAACCCGGGTCGAGCCAGGCATACGGCTGTTTCCCGGTGATCGCGTTGAACGCCGGCGCCTTCCAGGGATGCGTCAGGTAGACCTGATACTCGGGCCCCAGCGAAGCCGCATGATTGTAGGCCTCCCAATCGTCATCGTTCAAGACCCGGTAATAGGGCTCGTCGAGATGGTAACCGATCGCCGAACTGGTGACCACCCCGAAGGCAGAGACGACCACCAGCAAGCCCACCGCCGCGTACACGAACGCCGAACGCTCGCCCGGCGCACCGTGACCCTTGCGCGCCGCAATCCAACCATGGGTCTTCACCACGAGGAACCGCAGCGCCCTCCAACCCATGTAGATCGCATACGCCACGGGAACGACGGCCAGCAGCGCGAACACCTGATGCCAACGATCGTAGAGCACATAGCGCTGCAGGTCGAACGCGAGGTTCAACACGATGAACGCGATCGCCACGAGGCTCCCGAGCGCCGCGGCGAACGCCGGCACCCGCGCCGGGCCCCGAGGCGGCTCTGTGATCAAGATCGTGGTGCCCAGCGCCCAGATCAACAAAAACGGCACCCCCAACTGGTCGAACACCGTGAAATCGATGGGCAACGTGCCCATGCGCTCGATCTCCGAACCGAAATCCACCTGGAAGCGGTCATAGAACGCAAAAAACGGCAACGCGACCCCCGCGGCCACGAAAAGCGTCCGACCCCGGTTCTCCCGCCAAAGCGGCAGGCTCGCCGCCGTGACCACCAGGACAAACGCGAACCCCGCGATGAGATGGATAAAAAACGCCCACGCGCCCATGATCAACGTGAGGATCAAGTAGCGCGGGTCCCGGTAGGCATGCTGTGCCAAAAGGAGCGACGCCGCGACCCACGCCAGGCCGATCCCGATGGGCACGAAGAACCCGATCCCCAGAAACCGCGGCGTGGTGGGAATGAGGGCAACGAACGCCGCCGCCAGCGGGGCCATGGGATGCGGACGCAGCGCCGCCCAGACCAACGACGCCGTCAGACCGGCAAAAAGCATGGGCGCGAACTGGATCAACTTGAGCCAAGGCACCCCCGTCATGTCCTGGAATTGCGCGAACGCCAACCAGAACCCCGACTCATGGACCAGACCACGAAGACCCTGTGAAGCCTCCCCGCCCCCCGACCCGGTATACGGGTTGGCAAACGCGACGGTCTCTTCGCGCTGGATCGCACTGGCCCGGGTCCAATGCACGAACGAATCCATATGCATCGGGTACGGGTCGTCGTCCCAATCCCCCGCGACCCATTGCCCGTACGCCGAGGTCAACCGAAGCCACGGATTGACCTCCGAACGGCCCTCCACCGCCCCCGTCGGGTTCACCCGACCCTCCAGGGTGTCCATGTGCGGCAGGTACGTCAACATCATGACGAAGACCAACGCGACCGCGAGAAGGGCAGCGTGGCCACCACGCCGGAGCCAACACTTGTGCCTCCCACGAAGCCGCCACTGCATGGCGTCAACCACGGACCCCCCTGCTATGAGCGTTTCGTGAGCCACCCCTCACGGCGACCCTGGAAACCCGTCTTTCATGCAAACGGCCAAGAGCCCCACCCCGGTCTCCCGGTCGTTGAGCTTCCATCCCGACCTGAGCCTGGGCGGCATCAGCCTCTACCAAGCCGTACTCGGCGGACTGCTCTTCTGGCTCCCGGGCTTCGTCTGGACCTGGGCGCTCACCCCCCGCCTCGCGTGGGCCTACCGGATCCCCTTGAGCCTCGTCACCGCGTTCACCCTGCAACCCGCCGTCATGATGCTCTTGAACCTCCTGCTGCGCGTCCCCGTGAACCTGACCACCACGGCGCTCCTCTCAGCCGCCCTGGGACTCGCCGGGCTCATGCTCCTTCTGCGCCGCCTGGAACCACTCTGGGACCCGGAAGCCGCACCGCCGCCGAGGCCGGGACCCGAAGCGTCGTCCCCTGATCCGGCGGAGGACGAACCGGCTCGGACCCCGAAATGAGGCGGCCCTCCCAGAGCCGCCACGCCCGGTCCGCGTACCCCACCACGAGCGGGTCGTGCGCCGCGACCAACACGACCCGACCGCCGCGCGCCGCCTCCTTGAAAAGACGCATCACCGCGTGCGCGTTCTCTTCATCCAGGTTCGCCGTCGGCTCATCCGCCAACAAGACCTGCGGATCGCTGACCAGCGCGCGACCCACCGCGACCCGTTGCTGCTCGCCACCGGACAGGGTCTCCGGGAACGCGTCCCGCACCTCATCCAAACCGAAACGCGTGACGAACTCCAACGCGCGCTTTCGTGCCGCACGCCGCGACAACCGGGTACCCACCCCGACGCTGCGGCGCCGCGCCAACTCCAACGGCAGACGGATGTTCTCCATCACCGTGAGATCCGGCAGCAAACGAAAATCCTGGAACACCACCCCCACATGACGCAAACGAAAATCATCACGTTCCTGTTCCCCCATGGAAGCCAGATCCCGCCCGTCAAAAAGAACCCGACCCGAGGACGGCCGCTCGAACCCCGCCAGGATCGAGAACAACGTGGATTTCCCGGAACCCGAACGCCCCGAGACCAACGACAAGCGGCCCGGCTCCAACTCGAGATCGACCCCCCTCAGGACACCGCGGCCCGCGTATTCCCTGGAGACCCGATCGGCAAGCAGCACCGGCACAAAACCCCCCAGCAAGGGGTGGGATAAAGATTTGCGTGGCGCGCCGGGCACCAAAGGGGGTCCACTCCACCGCAATCCTTCATAACCGGCCTGCTCTGCGCACAACTGTGCTCCTGGCGCGTGCGTTCGTACTCGGCCTGTCGCCGCGGGCCGTTCTCGCCGTGATGGCCCTCGCCCTCTCCATCACCTACGCCCTCGTCTCCGCGGGGGCCCTCTCCGGGCTCGAGAGCGACGCCGCCACGCTGGGCGAAGCACGCGAAAGCCCCGGCGTCGTCCTGCACGCCGGACTGCAGACCGAAAACGGCGTCGAAGCCGCCAGCTTCGCCGTGACCCAAGCCCCGCAACACGCCCTGCGCGTGGATTGGAGGGAACACGAAGGCATACGGATCGCCACATACCGAAGCGTCCCCGACCCCGACCTGTATCCAGGCCTGCTTGAGCTCGACGGACCGCTGGTCGGCCCCTACGCACCCCCGGGCGCCCAGACAATGGGCGACGAACTGGCCGACGAGTTTGAGCTGGAAGACGCCAAGAAGACCCGGTTCGATTATCTGCCGCAGGACGCCCTCGTCGTGCCCTACCCCGTCTACAACACCCTGTTCCCCGAACGATCCGACCAACTCCGCCTCGCCTACCTGCCCCACGAAGCGCCCGCCGGCACCCAGCTCGACGTGGCCCACTGGCAAGGCATCGCGATCTTCTACGAAGAAGGCGCCGCGCAACTGCACGGGGGACTGATCGGCGTGATCATCACCACCGGCGCCGTCGCCGCGCTCTTGGCCTCCGGGCTCGTCTACCTGGAAGTGCTCGCGAAACGCCGCGACCTCGCCACGCTTGAGGCCCTGGGCGGACACCGCCTCGTGCGCCGCCTCGTCGTGCTTCGCACCCTGGCCCTCGTCGTCGCCGGATTGATCGTGGGACTCGCCTTGTCCCTGGCCGCGCTGCGACTCGCCAGCGTCGCCATGGGCACCACGCTCCACGTGCCCGCCGTGGCCTGGATCGCGACGATCCTCGCCGTGGGCGCCGGCGCCATGCTCACCGGCAGCCTCGCAGGACTGCGCGCACTTCGTCGCTATGGCCTGAAAAGCGCCGGGACCACGAGCATCCCCGTGCGGCGCTTCCCCGGCCCAGTGCGTTTCTTCACCGTCACGCCCCGCGTGTTCCCCGGCATCTTCGCCGCCACCCTGGTCACCACGTCGATCCTGCTCGTCATCATGGGCGCCACCGCGATCCCCTCCACCCTGTTCCAGGCGCCCGACGGCGAAGACGTGGACTACGTGGG
>CAYVRY010000044.1:0-15603 GCA_964452895.1 uncultured Halobacteriales archaeon | reverse complement strand
AACCGTCTACGCAGCCGCATACGATGACGGTGGATTCATCGATGATGCGTGGGTCCAGTGGTCTGCGGGGGATTTTGCGAGCGTGGATCCCGAAGAAGGGATCGAGACCACCGTCACACCTGAGGCAGAAGGTGATGATGTTTTGACGGCAGTGCACCCGGACGCAGAAGCGACGGCCGCCATCAACGTCCTCAAACCACTGCCCACTGGAATAAAGATCTGCATCGAGGGGGATTGCACCGGTACCATCGTCGATGTCATACTCGGCGGGGAAAAGACTTTCGATGCTGTGGATGAGTCCGGTGACCCAATCGACGTGGAGTGGAGTGTTGATAGCGCTATTGGCTCCGTAGAACCCGCCAGTGGGAGCAATACGACGTTCACCGCGACTGGCCTTGGGTCGGGAAGCCTGAGCGCCCAGTTCGAAGGGGGCGTGCCGGAAGCTACACGAAGCCTCCAGGTTAAGGAGGGGGATTTGGGTTCAATCCGGATTTGCCAAGAGGCCGGTGGATGTGATGAGATTGCCGAGCGTTTGACGTTCACCGCCGGTGAGAATGAAACGCTGTTTGCGGCCGCGTACAATGAAAATGAAGAGTTCATCGGGGATGAGAGCGCCGATTGGAGTATTGACGACCCCGAGACCGGAGAGTTCGATGGAAACACCTTCCAGCCAATGAAAGCACGTGAAGCGACGATCACTGCTGACGTGGGTGGCTTGACCGACAATCTGGATATTGAAGTCGTGGCGGGAGAATTCGACGCCCTGGAGATTCAGAACGAGGATGATGACCCGATCGGCGGGGACCCACATCTCCAGGCTGGTACTGGCCTGGACCTCTACGCCGTGGGCTTTGATGCGTTCGGGAACAAGATCGGTCCGACGGAAGCTGACTGGACCGTGCTCGGCGGAATCGGTGACGTGGAACCGGCAACCGGCGACGAGACCGTGTTCACGGCCATGTACGTCGGCTCGGGCCGCGTGCGCGCCACTTCCGATGGCGTCGAAGCACAGACCGGGTTGATCCACGTGATTCCGGGCCCGCTCGACGACCTGATCATCCAACACGGCTCTTCCAGCGGGGCCCCGCCGGCCAACGCGTTCGTGACCACAACCGACGGCGAACCGGACAAGGACTACAGGCACTGGGTCTTGTGGGCCGTCGGTTACGACGCCTACGGCAACTGGATCGGTCCCATTGAGGACACTGACTGGTCCATCGATGGTGATGCTTACGGGAATGTCACCGAAACAGGACCATCGACCATCTTCAAGCCGCACACGCCGGGCATCGCGACCGTGAGCGCGTCCTCATCACAGAATGAAGACGGCTTTACGGCCGAAGACGAAACTGGGCCGATCACGATCGTCCACGGTGCGTTGCGCGTGATCGAGGTCCGCGATGCTCCGGACGACCTCGGAAACGAGGTCAATGCAATCGATATGGAAGCCGGTGAGAGCATTCAACTGTGGGCCACCGGATTCGACGGCGACGAGAACTACGTCGGCGACCGGTTCGTAGACTGGTCCGTGGACCCGGATTGCGGGGAACTGATGGAGATTCCGGGATTGGAAGAGAGCCCCGGGATCCTGTTCAAAGCCACCACCGTCGTGGATGGAGACTGCTTCGTCAAAGCGCACCACGAAGAGGAACAGACCATCCCCGGAACGGACATCGAGATCACCGTGGAGACCACGGGACAAGCCGGCCCGATCACCGTAAACCCGGGGCCTGCAGTGGACCTCACGATCACCGATGAAAACGGCGAAGTGTCACAACCGGATTACACGGCCGGCGACCAAGTCACCTTGATTGCCGAAATGGCCGATGAGTACGGCAATTCGGTAGGAGATGAAGTGGAAGCGGATTGGCGTGTTGACGGAGACTGCGGAACGCTAGACCAAGAAACCGGGTCCCGCGTGATCTTCGAAGCGCGCACAGCGACCGAAGAGGAGGATGATTGCCGCGTGTTCGCCGAAGTCGAAACGGAGAGCCTCTTGGGGCTGATCCCCCAGACGCTCGAAGCGGATACCGGCAACATCACCGTCGTGCCCCAGAATTCTGCGGCGTCCGTGAAGATCCGGAGTCAAGGCGACAACCAGGGGATCGAACTCACCGAAATCACCCGGACCACGGATGAAACACAGACCGTGTATGCAGCCGCCTACGATGCACAGTTCAACTACATCGGAGACCTCGAAGGCACCGTGTGGAGCTTGGCTGCAGGGGATGAAGATTCCATTGACTATAACCTGACGGGGGGCAGTTCCACTTTGGAGCCCGAGAAACCAGGTACGGTCACATTGGAAGCGGGAGTCCACGGGGTCACGGCGCAACTCGATGTGATCATGGAATTGGGAGTGCTCGCCAATATCCAGGTCCGGGATGATAACGGCGACGCCATCGAGAATGGTGTCGACATCGACGCCCGCGAAGCCATCGACCTTTCGGCGTTCGGATTAGACGCCAAGAACAACACGATCAGCGCACTCTCTGTGAACTGGACCGTGCCGGGCGGCTGCGGCAATGTCGCTCCCCCATCGGGAGACACCACGACGTTCACCGCCGGAGTCCTCCCGGTCCCCGGCTGCACGGTGGAAGCGACCCATGAGGGTCTGGTGAAGGACATCGGGGAGATCACGGTGATCACGCCTCCTGCCGAAAGCGTCCTGATCCGTGATTCCGACGGCGACGAGGTCGAAGCCTTGTCATTGAACGCGACGGAGACACGTACCCTGCACGCGGCCGGTTTCGTCGATTTCGGAGGTGAAGCAGAACCCACCTACATCGGGGACCAGGAAGGGACCTGGTCCGTGCTCGGAGGTTGCGGCGTCTTCGTGGACGAGAGTGGAGAGGAACTGATGGAAACCCCCAGCGGGGTGGACAATGTGACGTTCCAGGCCCGTCATGTATTGACCGGGAATGAGGAGTGCACCATCCAAGTGGACGTGGATGGCCTCACTGGAGTCATTGACGAGACCGGATTTATTGATGTGAGTCCTGGGCCGCTTAAGACGCTGGAGATCCATTCCGGGGGGGAACTTGTCGACGAACTGATCACTGTGCCCTCCGGCGAGACCCATGACTTCGAGGCCGTCGGTTTCGACGCTTTCGGGAATCTACGTGACTCAGAACCTGCCTCTTGGAGTATTACAGAGAACCCGGCGTGCGGTTCCTTCCGGCTTGCGGAGTCCTCTGCGATCAATACATTCGAAGGCGTCATGGCGCTCGATTGCGTTATTCGTGCCGGAATCAGCGGCATCAACGACACGGCCGACATCAAGGTCACCCCCGGCGATGCCCACGAACTCGAGGTGCTCGTTCAGGGCGACCCACCGGTGATCGGTGGGTCCGTGCCCGCTAGAGAAGCCTTCAATATCTGGGTACACGTGCGTGATAGGGCGGGCAACAAAGTGATCGGTGACACCTCGACGGTGACCATGACCGCTGACGACGATCGTGCGACGGTGGGTAAAGAAGGCGAAGAAGAGCCATTGAAGGTCGGTGTTGCCCGGGAAGTGATCTTCGACCGGGCTTCCTTCGACGATGTGCGTCTCTACCGCTCTGACCTCACTGAGGGCCGGGAGCTTACCCTGGAGGCGAGTGCACCCGGTTTGGCGGACGCTTCCGCCACCCTGCGCATCATCGCCGGTGACCCAGCCGCCTTTGGATTCGAAAGCCCGGAGACCGTCTCTATCGATGACCCCGCCGAGGTGACCCTGTTCGTCTTTGATGCATGGGACAACCTTGTGGAGGACGAACAAGTGATCAACGTGAGTTGGGGGTCGAACTCCAACTTCGCCCAAGGGTCCCTTGTCGTCGAGGGAGACCAGATCGCGCCCGTGGCCGGAGAACCTGTCCAGGCGGAGACCGAGGATGGGGAGGTTCATGCCGTCCTCCATGTTCTCTCGGTGGACACCGCCCATGAATACGAGGTGAAGGCCGATGCGGGTGGAGCATCCGGGAGTAGTGGTCCGATCCAGGTGGTCCTGCCGGAGCCTTAGACGGGTGCGCCTTGGCCGCGTTTTCTCCCCCTTCCTTTTCCCCGTTACCCTACTCTGACCACCCGATGACCTTCCGGATGTCGTTGCGGCAAAATCTGGGCTAACGAGTCCGGGCAAACAGATATATAATGGCTGGATGATGGGCGCGATGGTGTGGTGCATGCAGTCCACGAAATCCGTTTTGACAAAGGCAGGAATCGCGACTTTCGCCGTAGCCCTGATGCTCCTTGCAACCGGCTCCGGTTCAGCACTCGTCCCGAATTCACTCCCGCTCTATTCGCAGGGATTCGAAGATGACGACTCCGGATGGAGCCCTAGCTCCAGTACGGATGAGGTCGTGCGGGTGGGATCCGGGAGCGGGTCCGACGAAGAATACGCTCCGGGTGTGGCATCCGCTTCCGGCGACTACCACGCCCGTCTGCGGATCGGCGACTTCCTGGGCGGCTTCGGAAACTTCGGGCCGTCCACCAACTGGGGTGGTACGCTCGACGGTGAGGGCAATGGAGAATGGCCCTTGACCGGCTACATCACGCAGGTCCGGATCTACGTGGACACGGAGTACGCAGCCGACAATCCGGATGCGCGCTTCGACTTCAGCTCCGCGATCAACCGACCCAGCGGCGACCACCTGCGCGACTTCGCGTTCAACGCAGGCACCGCTCCCTCAGGCGACGGCACACTCCTCGTAAGTGGTAGTAACAACGCCTTCCGTTGCTGCACATGGCCCGGAAACCCCGACCGCGACCCCGTGGCGATCGACACGGATGGCTGGTACACGTTCCGGCACACCTTCAGCGACAATGAAGGGACACTGGATGTCCTTCTGCAGATCCTCGATGAGGACGGGACCGAAGTGGGCAAGTGGGAACTGGGCGGCGACCCCATGGAAGATGTGGGCGGATTCCGCTACGGCTGGTTCGCGAACAACGAGATCGACGGCCTGGCCATTGACGATTCCCTCCGGGTCCCCGGTGGCCCCGTAGGAGAACTGCTGGCCGACGACCTCTGAGCGAGGCACGAAGCCTCGCTTGTCTCCTCCTTTCTCCTCCTCCTTTTTTCGGCCCCAAAATATACCTGAGACTTGTCTCCCTCCCCAGAATTTCCACCACTCGAAGAGTGTCCTACTCGCCGGATTTAACGCCTACTTTCTAATTCATTATAGCAATGTAGAAATAAGCCCTGGTTGCTCGGCAAGATGGTGCGAGGGACGGCCGTCTCCCTGGTGGGGACATGGCCACGGGTGTTCGCTCGCCCATTCCGGTGATCTGGTGTATCCAATGTGGCGCGAAGTTTCCCTAAATCGTCGAATGCTGATATTGAGCCTCACGGCGATTCTTTTGTTCTCTGGATTCGGGTTCGGGCCGAGCGTCTCTGCGATGGCCGATCCAGAAGATCTCGATGGCGAGTCCGCCCCGTCCCATTCGATACCTCTCGACCACGAGGACGATCCGGTTCCAGAAGCCCCATTCCTGCTGCCTATCTGTGAAGGCGCAGGAGAGGACACCCTGGTCGGCACGGTCACGAACGAGACCGGAGACCCTGTTGACCATATCAGGATCACGGCTTATGCCCAAGGCAGCTCGGCTGCACTGCTTGGTGCGCTTTACACCAGGACAACCACCAACCAGGACGGAGTCTACGGGCTCGAGCTCGCAGAGGGCAACTACCTGGTCACGGCGGTCGACGAACAGATCCCGCCGGAATACCAGCCGGTGTATCGGGGCAACGTGCAGGTGAGATGCGAAGAGGTGCAAACAGAGGACTTCGAACTCTCCGGCGAAGCTGAACCGCCCGAGCTCCCCGAGCTCCCGGAGATTCCCGGTCTCCCTGGCCCCGGGGTCCTTGAAGCACACGTATCAGAGATCGTGGAGAACACGGACCTGAAACGCCCAATCGGTGAAGGATTGCAGGTGGAGATCAGTCTGCCAAACCCAACCGAGGAATTGGCGTGCCAATACGCATCAATCGCAGCCAATCGCCAAGATACGAATGAAGACAGCAACGTCACCTTCAACAACCTGGTGCCAGGTTACTACTGTCTGCGCATGGTCGAGACCAACTGGGATGCTGGTGAAGTCCAAGACATCCAGGTCGAGGGAGACACGACGGCCGAGGCCGAAATGGAATCCTTCAAAGACCGGATCAAGGACCTGACGGGAACGGTCGAAGATTCTCTCTCCCTTGCAGGGATCGAAGGAGCGTTCGTGAACCTGACCCACGCGTTCTACTGTCCCGACGGAGAACGGCCCGCCGGTGCACACTACGAGTGTGCGACTGTGACAGACGAAGACGGCGATTACGACTTCGACGAGCAGCCGTGGGATGAGAATGAAGACTACAAGATCGAGGTCTCCCGCCATGATTACGATGATTACACGGCCTTTTTCGAGATGGAACTCCCGCGTGACCCGCCCCAGACGCCAGGGACCCAGCGGGAAGACGTGGAGATGGTGCGGTCCCTGGTGCGCGTGACCGGTTCCGTCACGGACGCAGCCGCAGCGGCCCTCGACTTCGAAGCCACCGTGGTTCACCACCAGAACCTCTATGACGACCGAGCGGAGTTCAACCCGCCCGTCACCGTCGGATCGGACGGTTCATTCGACGCGCTGATCACGTGGGCCGACTACCACGTGACCATCGAAAACGACGGGAAGACTACGTACCGGTGTGTGACCATCGGTCCCGAGGGCAGGGAATTCGAACCCTTCAACCCTGTCGCGGACGGAGGGTCCCTGTTCCAAGGCGTGATCACGGACAACCAGAGTTCAAGCGGAGCCGGAGTGGAAGCCGTCGTCATCATTGAAGACAATCAAGGCGACCGGTGCATCACAAAAAGCGGCGAGGACGGCAAATTCTCGAAAGGACTGCTTGAGGGGACCTACGAGATGTCGTTCTGGGAAGAGGACCGGGTAGAAAGATCCGACGAAGTCGAACACCCTGCAGGAGGGGAGGTGGAATTCGGACTCGATTGGCTCACCCGGGAGATCGAAGGAAGCGTGCGGCTCTCCGAACTCTTCGGCACCCAATTCCGGGCCCTGGTCGATTCACCTGCGGCCGTGCAAAACTTCCTCGGCTCGGTGGACAACGTCCTCAACCCCGTGGAGGCCGGAGTGGAGATCATCTGCACCACGGACGACGCGCAGGAGCTGGAGATCAGGTCCGTGACCACGGACAACACCACGAACAACCTGGATCTCCACCTACCGCGTGAAAACCTGTTCATGTGCGGAGTCGAAGAAGGAGTTTACTACGAAGTATCCCCAGTGGAAGTCAACGTGCCGCGCACCAGCAACTCGGGCTTCGATACGTTGGACTTGATCGTCGAGAAGAGACTCTGGGAGATCACCGGTACCGTCAGCGACGCCATCACAGGTGAACCTCTGGAAGGAGCCCGGGTCTTTGAGAGCGCAGGCGTCAGTCCCGTCTTCCAGTTGAACGAGAGGACCGACGAGAACGGTACCTATTCATTCACCGTGCAGATCGAGGAAGGGCCCGAAGGGATCAAGGCCAACCAGATCGTCCTCCTGGTCGACCACGTGAATTACGTGCCCGAGATGGCGGTGATCACGATTGGCTCCCATCCCGGTGCGACCGGGGTAAAGGACTTCAGTTTGATCCCAGAAGGTGTGGGCATCCCGCCGATTGACGATCCCCTGCAGAGCGCGATGAACACCTACTGCGACGAGGACGAAGGCCTGCACATCCACGGCTCGGACATTGACGGGGAATGCGTCAACGACGACGAAGACCACGAAGGCGACTGGACCTGGTACCCACCAGGCGACCTGCCGCCCGTACCCCCGGAGGAATAATCATGACCTCTGCGACCATGAAAACACCGATTCGCTCACTGACCGCCTGCCTGATGGCCCTCGCGCTCGTGATGGCCGTGCCGGCCGTCGTGGCAGAGGACGAAGAACCCCCCGAGGACGCATACCCGTTCGAACCCTGCGGCGCCGGGGCGGTTCGGAACGCCATCGCCCTCGTGGACAATACCGCCCCACTGGACCTTGGACAGTGCGAAGAGTTCGGCGGCGACTGGTATTTCGTGCCCGGGGAAGATACCCAACCCATATTCGAGCAGGTCCCCGATGTGGGCGGTCCGCCTGGAGTGCCTGGCGTCCCGACGCCCATGGATCTGCCGCCGCACCTGAATTGCGATAAACGCGAGGATTGGATGGGCTGGATGAACCAGACTCTGGCTGATGCGAACTGCTCAGGGTACGGAAATATAGATGAATTGACGAATGGTTGCGACCCGTTGGACCCCACCAGTCATCCGGGCGCGCCCGATCGGTGCAATTTGTTGCCGCCAGACGACTCGGACGAATTCGAGTCTTGGGTGGCCAAGAATCTTCCCACAACCTTGAATTGTGCAGGTCACGAGAGCGCCGACGGTCTCGTTGCCCAATTGTCAAATGATGCTGATTGCAATGGATACGGTAACGTTGATGAACTTTCACAAGGCTGCAACCCGTTAAACCCTACTTCCACACCCGCATTCCTCTTGACCTGTGCGCCTGAACCGGATATCGGGGATCCAGAAGAAACAGGGAACCAAACGACCTTATGGGCCCAGATGCAGGCAGCATGGGGGCAGGGAGCGGTTCTGGGCGCCTTGCCGATCTGGTTGGCAGGAATCATCATCTGGCTCCTTGGAGAGGCGCCAGAGGTTCCTGAGTGAGCAATCAGGTGTGCCTTAAAGAGGATTGAGGAGCCGCATTTGCCCTAGGCTCTTCACAAAGGCCAAATAGCCCCACCGGAATCCCAAGCAGGCCTTTTAAAAAGGCCTTACGGGAGCGGTCCTCACAATGCATCCATTTCTCAGCCGTCACGGCCCCGCGATTACGGTTATCCTAGTCCTGCTTGCCTTGGTATTTTCCAGTGCCCCCACCTTTGGGAGCGGTCACGAAAACGAACCCCTCCGGAGAATTGATTCTGATGGCGGGGGGAGCGACATATCAGGCCATCGACCTGACCTCGTCCTCGCGAATCCCGGAGCCCGTTGGGTTTCCGGATTAAACCCCTTTGAGATGTTCATGCGCTACCAGTGCACAGGCGGTCTCTGTGTGGTAGGCGATGGCGTTCCAGGCAACACGAGGACCGTTGAAGTCCAATATACGGTCGACGGTTCAGACCCGACAGGGGCAGATGAAGATGCCACATTGTCAAGCACCGATGCGGAACTCGGCTTGGCGACCTTTGATGGCGAAATCGATCTGAGCAGTTTCGCTGATGACCTGAACAACAGCGCACCCTTCAAGTTCAGAGTGGAAGTGGAGCTCACAAACTCGCCTGGAGGTGAATGCCAGTCGACCTGTCATGACCCCGAGCACACCTCCGGGGAGGACTTTTATGAGCTCCTGATCGACGTATCCAACCCCGGCTTCCTGCTCGGCGACCCCGCCAACGCGAACGCCCGGAGCACAGCGGACGACGAGTGGTACCTGTACAGCGATGGCAACATGTCCAACTTTCTCCCCTCCATCGTGATTTCGGCTTTCGACAACCAGACCGGGGCCCCACTGGACGTCGGTGAGTCGATGTTGTGGCGTGAAGGGGTGGGGGAAAACAAGGGGGACTATGATGAAACACCCTCCGGATCGCATGCCGTGAGCTTTGAATATGATTACGCCGACGGTCCCGATGCCGAAAGTTTCCGTGACGACCGGATCACCCGTTTGGATGTCCTATTCCAGGATGTCGCCGGAAATTTTATCGACACGGACGAGGGCAGCGACAACCAGGGTATATGGGTGGTCATGGACATAACGAGGCCCGACTTGGAGATCTCCGAGATCGACGAGGACGAAGGCGGTTCGAACCTGACGAATCCACCGGGGACCCAGCTCCCGGTGGGTGCCGGAACCAACGTCCGGGTGCACGTCAACGCCACGGACATCGGGGCAAACAAGGACTTCGAAGGGGAAAACCTGAGCAACCCCTGGATGACCCCCCCAGAGCTCCTTACCGTAGAAGCCCGCCTGTTCGACCAGAACGACACCTCGTTCACGACGGGGTGGAACGACGTCCCGTTCAACCAGACCCGCGATGATGACGACGACGTGGGGTACTTCTGGAGCAACCTGACAATCCCACAGGAATGGACCAGTGGAGTCACGCGGGCGGAGGTGCGCGTCACGGACCCCACAGGGAACGTGAACCAGACTGTGATCCCCGGCAACGTGTCCGTGGACGCGGATCTTCCGATCATCCGGCCGCAGATCCCTGTAAGCGTCGACGAATCGACCGGCTTCTCGGCGGAGGAAGACGTGGAGTTCCGGGTCCGGGCATGGCACCCCGGCGACACGGACGCCTGGGGGGACCCGGACACCGACCGCCTGGGCATCGAGACCGTCCGCCTCCACTACCGGGTCGGTGAGGACGGCGCGGTCCGGCAACTCGAGATGGACGAGGAGGACAGCGAAGACGTCTACGCCGGCTTCCGGGACACCTTCGAGGACGACGACATAGTCTATTTCTATTTCAGCGCGGAGGCGATCTCGGGTACGACGGTCAACTATCCCGGCCCGGATGACCCGCATGAATCCCTCAGCGGATCGCAAAACGATGGTCGGTTCCTCCGCCTTGAGCTCGACAGGGACCCGCCCCTGATCGAGAGCGCCGTCGACCTCCCCTACGTGGGCGGGCCCGGGGACCATGAACTCTCGTTCAATATCACCGACGACGGCGTCGGAGTCGATTCGACGACCGCGGCGCTCCATTGGCGCCTGGAAGGGCAAGGCGCCTTCGAGGAAGTGGCGCTCACGGAACAGGAGATCGAGGACCCGGACACGGATGTTTCCTTCGATGCCTTCGTCGGCACAGTGCCCCGTCAATCCGACGGCGACGTGATCGAATACTACGTGGTCGGCGAGGATCTTTTGGGCAACGAAGGACGCCTCGGGACCCCGGGGAGCCCACGGACCACCACGGTGGACCTCACCCCTCCCACGATCACGATCACCGCCCCGAACTCCACGGACGAAAACCGGTTCAACATCTCCTGGGAAGGCCAGGACGCGGCCAGCGGCGTACGGGACTTCAGCCTGCAGTTCCGGATCGACACCGGCAACTGGATCACGGTACCCGACCGGCAGAACACCCGTCTCACTGAATGGGACATCTGCGCTGCGACCAACGTGGAATACGGGTTCCGGCTCTCCGCGCGCGACCGCGTGGGCAACATACGCGACTTCCCCGAGGTCGCCGATGCGACGACACGGGTCAACGCGGCAGAATCGTGCGCCGAGCCCCCGGAGATCTTCCTGAACAGCCCGAGCGACGGCGCGGTCCTCTCCGGCAACGCGGAGATCAGCTGGAGTGCGTTGTCCACCGTGTTCGGGGAAGAAGTCACCGTCCGGATCGAGGTGGACGGCCGGACCGTCACCCAGGGCCTGGAGCGCGAAGGCGAATACACGTGGAACACCGCCCGGTACGACTCCGAGACCCGCGACCCGCTCTGCTTCGAGGACGGCGATTACCCATTGAGCGTCACCGCCGTGGACCCCGCGGGCATGGAAGCCAGCCAAGAGATCATGGTGACCCTGAGCAACGGCCGGGACAGCTGCGATCCGGAACCCCGAACCGGCGGAATCGACCCCGCCCGGTTCGACGCACGTTACCTGCTGGTGGTCTTGGCCTTCGTCGGCCTTGCAGCCGTGTTCGCCGTCGGCATGGCCCGGAGGTGGTGAGCTTGACGGACCAGACGTACTACGGGGCCGAGACCGCAAGCCATGAATCCATGCACGGACCCCACACGGATGTGGACCTGGAAACGGAAGAGCCCCCGGGGACCGAGGAGCCGCAGTATTACGACGACGACTCGGTGAACCCCAAACGTGCCCAGGCCACGATCGTCATGATCATCGGCACCGTGGTCTTCCTGCTCAGCCTGGTCGTCCTGGCCGGCCACATGACCGATGGCGCCCTGCGCGACCTGTTCGCCTTCTGGTCGTTCACCACCTGGGTCTGGCTTTTCTTCGGCATCCTCGCGGCGCTCCTGGTCTGGATCTTGGTCCTGCTGGCCACCACGCCGCCGCGCCAGGAAGAGGAATGGTACGGCGGGGACAGCGAAGAGGTCGAAGAGGAGACCACCCCGTTCGCGGAACCCGGGGAACCGGGAGCCGCGGACACGATCAGCCTGCGCTGCCCGAAATGCATGAACATCTTCAGCCTGCAGGACCCCGGCGAGCGGCCGTTCCACCATGAATGCCCGCACTGCGAAGTGCGTGGCGTGTACAGTGGGCCATAAAACGCGACTTTCCCGCGATGGCCTCCCTTCTGGCATGCGACGCGACCAAACGGACCCCTTAAAAGAGCCGGCTGGCGTGGTCGCCCCATCCCCGACCCTTTCCGGGTCCAGCGGGGCTTCCCCATGGTGTTCGACAAAAAGACCCTCGTCATCCCGGACGACACGAAGTTCGAGGAGCATACGATCCTCACCGTGGGCGACGTGATCCTCGGCAACCACGTCCGGTTGGAGTTCGGCGTGATGACGAGCGGCCGCTTGTTCGCCGGTGAGAGCGTCCACCTGGGCGGCGACGTGAAGACGGACGGCGACGTCCGCCTGGACATGTTCTCCCGCGTGGAGGGCGGCGTCCACTCCAAGGGCGACGTCTACCTGGGCGAGAAATCCCGCATCGACGGCACCCTCCGGCTGGAAGGCGACCTGGACGTGGGCGACGACGTGGAGATCCCGCAGGGCTTCGAGGCCAAGGGCTGGATCAACATCCGCAACCCGATCCCCATGGTGGTCTACGTCTTCTTGTACCTCCTGGAGCTCCTGCGGCTGGGCAAGAGCGAGGAAGTGGAGCGGATCCTCAAGGAGATGGAGGCCGAGGCGGACGAGGAGATCGTCATCGGGGACGTCTACCTCTACATCCCGGACGGTTGCCGCCTGGGGCTCACGCAGAGTGAGATCAAGGGGAACCTGCGCATCGGCGCCGGCTGCCGGGTGCTGGGCAACTACGTGGTCAAGGGCGACGTCACGGTGGGGCACGACACCCGGATCTTCGGGGCCCTGCGCGCCACGGGGAACGTCACCCTGGCCGACGACGTGGAGATCCAGGGGGAGATCCAGGCCAACGGGCACGCCGAAGTGGGCGAAAGCTGCCACGTGCTGGGCGACCTGCTGGCGGATTCCGTGCAGATGCACCAATCCAGCATCGTGGACGGGACCCTGAACGCTCCGCAGGGTGTGAAGTTCACCACGAAGAAACAGAAGGAGATGGAGGAGAAGGTCGCCCGGTTCGAAGCGGACCAGTTGGACGACCTGGTGGACCTGCTCCGGTGACGAGCGAAGGCTCACCGCCCGAGCCCTTTAAACACCCCTTCGGTGTGGCCGTCGACGGGAGACTCCTTGGGCGTCATCATCGGCATCGTCGGCAAACCCAATGTGGGCAAATCCACGTTCTTCACGGCGACCACGGAAGCGGAAGCCGAAGTGGGCAACTATCCGTTCACGACGATCGATGAGAACCGCGGCGTGGCCCACGTGGAGGTGCGGTGCCCGCACGCCGAGAAAGGCACCCCGTGCACCCCCGCCCACGGGCACTGCGTGGACGGCAACCGGTTTGTCCCCATCGAGGTGATCGACGTCGCGGGGCTCGTCCCGGATGCTCACCTGGGCAAAGGGCTCGGCAACCGGTTCCTGGACACCCTGCGGCAGGCTGACGCCCTGCTGCACATCGTGGACCTCGCCGGTGCAACGGACGCCGAAGGCAACCCCGTGCCCCCCGGCACGCACGACCCCCTGGATGACATCGCCTTCCTGGAAAAGGAGCTGGACCATTGGATCAAGGGGATCCTCGCCGACGGTTGGGACAAGACCGCGCGCGAGATCAAGGCCCGGGGCAAACCCACAGCGGGCATCAAGGAACGCCTCAGTGGGCTCGGCGTGCGCGAGAACCATGTCTCCGCCGCGCTCAAGGAAGCCGAACTGGACACGGGCAACATTGAAGCATGGGGGGACGCGGAGCTCCTGGGTCTCGCGAGCGCGTTGCGCAGACGGGCCAAGCCCGTGATGATCGTGGGCAACAAGGCCGACCAGGTGGACCTGCAGGCGCGTGGGCGCGTCGCCACGTGGTGCCGCGACCACCAGATGCCTTTCGTCGCTGTGAGCGCCGAAGCCGAGCTGGCCCTGACCCGTGCCGCACGCGGCGGGATCCTCGGCTACGTGCCAGGGGACAAGGAGTTCACGATCCACAACGAGGACAACTTGGACACAAAGCGAAAGCAAGCCCTGGAATACATCCGCAGCCACGTGATGAAGCCCTTGGGCGGCACGGGTGTCACGAAAGCGGTCACAACGGCTGCGCGCGAGCTGTTGGAGTTGATCGTGGCGTACCCCGTGGAAGACGAGGAGAAATGGACCGACAAGCAGGGTCGCGTCCTGCCGGATGCCTTCCTGGTCCCGAAGGGGACCACGGCAAAGGGGTTCGCGTTCAAGGTGCACACGGATTTCGGCGAGAAGTTCGTGCGCGCCATGGACGCCCGCAAGCACCGTGCGATCGGCGCCGACCAGGAGCTTGAGGACGGCGCCGTGGTACGCATCGTCGCGGACCGGTAAGGCCACGAAAATAGGGAAAAAACCCCTCGAAGTATCCCTAAAAATGTCAAAGCGCCTTGACGATATGGAGAATTGTTTTATAGTTGCGCCATTTCTCAAACTGTGCTCCAGGTGTGGGGCAGGTGTGCTGATGAATATGCGTGGAATGATTACCGTAGGCATGATGTTGACTCTTCTTTTGGCCGGGATTCCGGTGCTTTCCCCGGCCGCGATGGCCGATGAAGCCCCTCCCGGGACGGTACTGCTGCCGCAAGGGATCGACTTTACCCAACAAGAGATCGACGACAACTGGGGCCCGGACCGGTCGCCGCCCTCCGTGGCACCGACCTCCGTCTCGTTCGACGGACGCGACGACGTGCTCCATTACGGCGTCGACAGTGCCAACCCGAGCGCCGATGAAAGCGACACCAGTTTCTGGCGCACGGAAGGGATCAAGAGCGAGCGCGACCTGGGCGTCGCCATCGAGACGGACCTCTACCTGGACCCCGCCTGGGAAGACCGCGCTGTGCGCGCCGGGATCTGGACGGTCGGCGAAGACGCAGGCGGCGACCGGGCCAACGGGTTCGGGATCATCGAGTTCTCCACGACGCGCGGCTGGGAGTCCCCGGCGATCGTCGAGAAAGACGAAGGATGGCGCGTCTGGGTCTCCGGCGGCGGCTGGGTCGACCTGGACACGGACTTCACCTATGGCGAATGGGCCAACCTGCGCATCGAACTGAACGTGACCGACCAGGTCTACGGGCTGTACATCGACGGTTCGCTGGAAGCGTCCATCGCGATCGACCTCAGCCCGCCCTCCACCAATGAAGCGGTCGGCCTGAGCGAAGTGTTCCTCAACAGCTACAACTACGGCTACGAGGACGTGGACCCCGCGTTCAGCAACGACTCCTACGACGTTCATTGGGACGGACTCGATTTCCAACGCGCGTTCAGCAGCGTGCGCGATGCCCTTGACGCGGCCACGGACGGCGACATCCTGGACATCGGCCCCGGCGTGTACGACGAAGGCTCCTCCTTCTGGCGCATCGAC
>CAYVRY010000043.1:0-16035 GCA_964452895.1 uncultured Halobacteriales archaeon | reverse complement strand
ATCGCGGAGATGGGTGGGAAGAACGCGATCATCGTGACCAAGAACGCGGACCTGGACCGGGCCGTGGAGGGCTGCTACAAGGCGTCGTTCGGGGCGCAAGGGCAAAAATGCAGCGCGGCGAGCCGGCTCCTCGTGGACAAGCAGGTCAAGGACGAGTTCCTCCGCCGCCTGGTGGAGCACACGCGGGACACCGTGATCGGCCAGCCGTGGAAGAAGGAGACCTTCCTGGGTCCCATTGTAGAAAAGAAGAAGTTCAAGGAATACCAGGAGGTGGTCAAGCGGGTCAAACAGGACGGCGGGGAGATCCTCACGGGCGGCGGCACGCCCAACGAAGGGGACCTGCAGCATGGCTACTACGTGGAACCCACCATCGCGACGGGGCTGCCGCGGGACCACGACTACTTCCACAACGAGCTCTTCATGCCCGTGACGATGGTCTGGGAGGTGGACGGTCTGGACGACGCCCTGGACGCGGCGAACGCCGTCGAATACGGACTGACCGCGGGGATCTTCACGGAGGATCAAAAGGAAGCGGAGAAGTTCTTCGACCAGGTCCAGGCGGGTACGATCTACCACAACCGGCGCCGCGGCGGCTGCACGGCGTCCATGGTGAACGTGCAGGCCTTCAGCGGCTGGAAGCACTCCGGGTCCACGGGGATCGGGGCGGGGGGACGCTGGTACCTGCAGCAGTTCATGCGCGAGCAGAGCCAGACCCGCTGTGATTAGGCCGCTTCCATGGCGATCAGCACGAGGTATTGCGTGCCGGGCGACAACGGGCCCGAGGCCGCGTCCTCGAGTTGTGCATAGCCCGCTTCCACGGCCTGATAGGTGACGTCTTCGCAATTCGAGAGTCCGAGCCCGGCGGTGAATTCGAACCGCCCCGAGTCGTCGCTCTGGGTGACCTTGGCCGAGAGCGGGACGTCGAGATCCGCGACGATGCATTGGGCCACCACTTGGACCCCGGCCAGGGGCTTGCGGCTTTCATCATCGTAGACGTATCCGAGGGCCCCGCCGTCGGCGAGGACGAGTTCATCGAGCAGTTGTACTCCGGGTTCCACTTCCTCGGGGACCAGGTCCCCCGGGACCGGCTCGGACTGGGTCTCGTCGCTCGGTCCATCGTCGTCGTCGGAGGGCCCCGTGGTGGAGTCCTGACCCCCCGTGCAACCGGCGAGCACCGCGACGGCCACCAGGAGGACCAGGAGGACCAGGAGGAGACTGATCGGAGGATGCCTTCCCGGGCGTCCACGCGCCATGTCCTAGACCTCGCTGGGCGTCCTAGAAAAAGCACGCGCCGAGGGCCCAAACCCCCGTCGCCGCGTCGTCCCTGCGAGCGCTTGGTCAAGACTGTACGGGACGAGCAATATTTTTCACCACTCGATGCGTGTCTGCCCTCATGTCTTCGCCCCCCGGGCCCCCGCAGGAACACATGCCGCCCGGGCGCATCCGTGTGGACGAGGAAACCGCCTCGCGGGGCCCACCCGCGAAGCATTCCCGTCTGGCCCGCCGTGCAGAAGCCGTGCTTGCACAGGCGGACATCGTGCTGGACGGCGAGCGGGCATGGGACCTCCAGGTCCATGACCCGCGGCTTTTTGGTCGTGTGCTGCGAAACGGGTCCATGGGTCTTGGGGAGTCCTACATGGATGGTTGGTGGGACGCCGAGGAGCTGGACGGTTTCTTCCATCGGATCATGAACGCGCATCTGGACCGTTCGGTGGCGGTCAGTCTCCCGGCAGCCTGGACCCTGCTCAGGAACCGGGTCTACAACATGCAGCGGGGCGCGCGGACGTTCCGGATCGGAAAAAGCCACTACGACATCGGGAACGCCCTCTACGAGCACATGCTGGACCGGCGCATGGTCTACAGTTGCGGGTACTGGAAAAACGCGCACGATCTCGATGGGGCGCAAGAACAGAAGCTCGATCTGATCTGCCGCAAACTGCAGCTGGAGCCCGGCATGCGCATCCTGGACATCGGTTGCGGCTGGGGGAGCCTGGTCCGATACGCGGCACAGAACTACGACATCGACGCGGTGGGGCTCACGGTCTCCAAGGAGCAGGCCCAGTTGGGCCGTTCCCGCTGCCAGGACCTGGCCGTGGAGATCCGCTACCAGGACTACCGGGAACTCAAGGACCGTGACTCTTTCGACCGTGTGGTCTCCGTGGGCATGTTCGAGCATGTCGGCCACAAGAACTACAGGAAATACATGCAGGTCGCTCATCGTGCGCTGCGTGAAGGGGGGCTGCATCTCCTGCACACGATCGGCCGGGGTCGCTCGTCCACGGCGAGCGATCCCTGGGTGAGCCGCTATATTTTCCCGAACTCCATGCTGCCGTCCATGGCGCAGATCATGCGCGCGGCGGACAACCGGTTCGTCATCGAGGACGTGCACAACATCGGCCCCCATTACGACCCCACCCTCATGGCCTGGCACAAACGGTTCGAGGACAATTGGGACCAGATCAAGGAAACGGGCCGCGGTTACGACGAACGGTTCCGCCGCATGTGGCGCTATTACCTGCTCTCGTCGGCGGGCGCGTTCCGGGCGGGTCGCCTGCAGGTATGGCAGGTGGTGATGGCCAACGATCGTGGGGTGCCCGGTGGTTATGAGGCGAAGCGGTGACGCGTGCGTGTTTCGCGTGATGACCACGCTCGTTTCCAGGTGACGATCATGGGTCCCCTGATTCTTCCTGCAGCGACTCTTCGATGGCCCCCTCCACCTCGAACTCTGGCGGCAGCGGGATGCCGGGCAGATTCTCGAACGCATGCCGCCAGGCGTGACGGCCCCCGGGCGGCTGGTCCCAGGCAAAGGTGTCTTCACCCACATTCACTATATAGCCGATTTTGGTTATTTAGTGGTTTGGTGGTTTGGGGCCAAGGCAGCACCCACTCAATCGGTCCCTGTCTGGACCCACCTGACCCGGTTGGGACGAAAGCAAAGCCCCCGGAGGGATTTGAACCCTCGACCTTCTGATTACGAATCAGACGCACTGCCAGTCTGTGCTACGGAGGCACCAGAGACGATCAAAACCCGCCTGGCGGGCGCCGACTCGTCGTTTCCTTTATCAAGGTTTGCCAGTGGCTCGCGCTGGTTTTCTCCTGGAGCGACCCCGGTCCGCCTTGGCGCCAGCCTAAAGAGGGACCTTCGGCTGGCCGGAGGCGTGACCCATCTGGTGATCGCGGATTGCGCGCAGTCCCGGGTGCCGGCGGCTGCGCTTGCCCAGGGGTTCAAGGCGCTGGCCACCGGCTCGGAAAAACCGCAGCTCTTCCGGGTGACCCGTCTGGACCTGGAGAAGGGCCCCCGTTTGAACCGGTTCAAGACCCTGGTGGGCATCGGCTGGCATGCCCGGGAGGTGTTGCCTCGCCTTGCTGATGAGACGGGCAAGGACGTGGAGGCCGTGATCGAGATCTGCGGCTGCGGCGACCATCACCTGCTCGGGCTGGGCCGGGCCGGGGTGCCGGCGGTGCGCTGGGTGCCCGCCAAGGCTTCGGGGCGTCCCGACCGGCTCGACGTGCTGGCATCACGCGAAGGCGCCCGCCTGTGCGGCGGTTCCGTGGCGTATGCCGAGCGGGTCCCCGGCACGCAGGTTCCCTGCATCCCGCTTCCCGAGGACGAGTCGGAAGCCGAAAACGACAAGGAGAACAAGCGGCTCGTGGACCGTGCGGTGGAAGGGCTGTTGGAGCTCATGGACGAGGAGCGGGGCGTCGGATCGCAATAACGCCCGACCCGCAAGGCTCATCCCTTGGTTTCCACGTTTTTTCGAGTGGCTTGTTCGACCAGGCGTTCCGGGTTTCCGACGTATGCCGCACCGTCATCCCGGTACCAGGCCCAGTTCTTCACCGGTTTGCGCCAATCGCCGTACCGGCAAGTAAGGTAGGTCTCCCATTTGACAGGGATCGGGAGCCCGGTCGGTTCATGCGTGGTGGTCCGTTCCACGTATTCCAAGGGAAAGATCCACACTCCGGATTGCAGCACCTGTGAGAACGGCCAGGTGTTGACAAGCCGTGCCCGAGGGATCTTCCGGCTGAGTAGCCAAGTGAGATAACGAAGCGGGAAGCGCCAAGCGCCCAGGAGGAAGAACCTGAAACCCCAACGGGAATGAGGGTTGTCCGTGACGAAAGTGGCCATCCGCCATGCCATGTCCCCGCGCCGTCGGTTCACGCCGATGGAGATCGTGATCCCTTTGCTTTTTGGGTATAGCAGTAGGTTGTAGGGCTTGCCTTCGAAAACGCCTTCCTGGACCCGGTACCCCGCCTTCTTGAATTCGGTTGCGAGCGACCGCAGCTTGCCCACGTCTTCTTCCCAGACGGACAAGTCGATGTCCTTGTCGTGGTCCATGACGTCGCCGTCGCGCACGACCCCCAATAGCGTCCCGCTGTCCAACCAGTACGGGACGTCACGTTCCGCCAAGAGGCGGGTGATCCACTGAAGTTGAGGGTTCATGATACCACGAGGAGCAAACTGGAGCGGAGCGTCGACAATTTCTCCCTGGTTCTAGCCGGTGCTCCTCCCATTAAAACTTTATCCGACAGGGGTCATAGACAACGGCGTCACCGGCTTCATGGGACGCCCTTGAGTGGAATTTGTGGGTGAGGGGTTCGATCTTCACGGCCGGCCCCGTTCTTCATCCGTCATCAACGCACTTGTTTTATATATGGGGGATGAGACGCCCGAGGCGACCGCAGCGGTTGATCATAGGTCAGGACTATGGATGCAAGCGTCGTTCTCCCGGTGAACCAGTATACGTCCGAGACACGGGACCAGGTCCGGGCCCTGGCGGGTCAGGAGACGGAACACGAATGGGAATTGATCCTGACCGGCGATGACGTGAGCCGGCAGGACGCCATGGCGGATCTTGAAGACTTCCCCGTCCCGTACAAGTGGGTCACGGTCCCGAAGGGCTGCGGCGAACCCCACGCCAGGAACCAAGGGGCAAAGAACGCCCAGGGATCCGTCCTTTTGTGCTGTGACAGCGACGACATGGTCGCCGAGAACTGGCTCAAGAACATGCTGCGGGCGTTCGATGATGAGTCCGTGGACGCCGTCGGCGGCCACATCGAAGAGGAACGGCTCAACGAACCGGATTCACATTCTTTGCGGTGGCCCTTCACTCCGGGTAGGCTCCCCGTGGTGCTCGGTCTCTATCCCCGCGCGGTCGGCGCGAACTTCGGAGTACGAAAGCATGCCTGGGACGCCGTGGGGGGGTTCGACGAAGAGTTCACCTGGTCGTGCGACACGGAATTCTTCATGCGGTTGCAGGTCGCCGGCAACAAGTTGGTCTACTGCCCGGACGCCGTGGTCCATTACCGACACGGCGACCTGGAGGAGAGCCTGCGCAAGATCTATCATTGGAACCGCACCCGTCCCAGGCTCTATAAGCGGTTTCGCGCTCACGGTGCCCGCAGAGACCCGAAGGTGATCCGCAAATGGGGTTGGACCCTGGTCGCATCATGGCGGCTGCTGGGCGGGGAAAGAAGGCGCCTCGTCTTTTACGGTCATTTCCTGCGACGGTGGGGCCGGTTGGTGGGATCTATCAAATACAGGACATGGTTTCCATGAATGAGCAACTCCTTGCAGTAAAAAGGCTAATGGATGAAACAGGCGTGAGATGGTGGGTGGACAGCGGGACTTTGCTCGGTCTGGTGCGCGAAGGGGATGTGTTGCCATGGGACAACGACATCGATATCGGGATCATGTCCACGGACAGTCCCAAGGTCCACGACGTTTTGAACTCGGAAGACCCTGGCGTGATGGGACACGAATATCGCTTCATCAAGTCACGGGGGAGACCATTCAACCACAGACTTGTACCAATATACGATGACTGGCAATACGCGGTCAATATCGGGGTTTATCATAAGGTGAATGGACTGTTGGTAAAACCGGGATACCATTTCAAGGAGAACCCTTCCACCCCCAGGAGCGTCGGTTGGTGGCTCCATGGCCTTTACCGGCAGCCGTTGCGCCGCATCGCACACTTCATCCGCAGCCGGACCCGGGATCGAGGGCGGTTGGCCCACGCGTGGCCACTCAATCTGGTTTATGAAGAGATCAATTTCAAGGTGTCCCAGGACTTCTTCACCGACCTTTCGTCTGTCCACGGATTTCCTTGCCCCTCTCCTGCACAAGAATATCTGGAACTGCGTTATGGGCCCGGGTGGACGACACCAAGGCAGGACTGGGTCTGGCACGAGGACGATCTTGCGGTCCACAAGTGACGACCTTGGCGGCCTCCCGTGCGCAAGGGGCCCGTCTCCATGGAAGCCGTATTGACGCGTTTCTAAGCGTTCTGATGGTCCGGTTTCCAGACATCCAAGTCGATATCGAACATCCGTTCCATTTTCTCGACCTCAGGTAGGAAGTGGTGCCGCAAATCATGTTCGAGCCGAGGCTCCAACGGTGGATATCGGACCGGTTTCTTGTCTAGCTTCTTTACAACGCGGTAAGGAAAACGCTTCCCCACCGGATCGATCAGCCACCTCAATCCGTTTTGACGGCCCCACTGTGCCCCGCGTGCGAGTGTTTGCCGGAACCCACGGGTAACCGCTCCCGGATGCACTTGCTTGTCCAGTCGCGGCGGTTCAAAGGTATCATCTACTCCCAGAAACCGGAAAGTCCGCTGTACGGATTCCAACGGGGCCTGACTGGCATTCTCCAAGATCGTGATGTGGAAACGCTCGCGGGGGAATTGTTTGATCCACGGTTCCAGGAGTTCAGCATAGCGACTTCGGCGGACAAGTTCGTCGTTGTGGATCGCTTCTTCAAAGGTGGGTTCGACATTTTCGCCGATCGGGTCCCCCCTGATTTTTTTTCGTTCTTCCATGCGGTAGTGGGAATAGAGCCGATGGACAGGATCCCTGAGGATCAATAGGAAACGTGAATCAGGAAACGCCGCCTTGATCCTCGCAGGGGCTTCCGGGTCCACGATGGTGTGGATCGAGAAATCGATGTTGACGGGTGCAGGTTCAGGGAAACAGTCCATATACCAGTCCCATGATGAAAGGAAATTATCTGGAGGCGAGGACCGATAAGGTGATCCGTACGCCGTCAAGAAATTCGGTTCTTTTGGGTTGCTTACTTGGATCTCCGGATGTTCTCGAACAACATGAGCGAGCCATGTCGAACCCGACTTGGCGGCACCGATGCAGAAGGCGTCCACATTTAGCTCGCCCGGCGGGGATTTTCCGCGCGAATCCGTCAAATCGGCATCAAGGGATTGGCTCATGACCATCGCATTGGAAAGACGTTACCATGATATTTAATGAATTTGCAGGAACCCCCACGGATTTCCGCCATGTGGTAACACAGATTCCGCTTTGACAGCATCAATCATCCGCATGTCGAAAAAATCGGCCTTTACGGACACGCGACGGGGTTCATATGAGTGGCCCTCAAGAAGGGGACACCATCATGTGCGAATCCGGCAAGGGGTCCGTTCCGTCGAGCCCCAAGCGCCGTTGGCATTGTTCGATCTCCTGCAAGGCCGCCTGCCAGGAGGATGCATAACGTCCTTGAAGCAAGTGCAGGGTCTCCTCGTCGATCAGCGGTCCCCCCCGTTTGTTGAGCCACCGCAACGACCCTTCCTGCAGGCTGTATTTGGGGTTGACCCGTGCGATCTGGGCGGTCTTCGTGATGAACCGGGAGCCGTCGGGGTTGCGTTTGCAGCAGAAGAACCGGTTCGTGTAACGCAGTGCCCGGGCCCCGTTTCTTGCCACGCTCCGGTTCGCCACCTTCCCGCGCGTGGTCTTCCAATCCGGGAACCGGCAGCCGATGAACTGCTCCATGGCGGAGATCACGAAGTCCGGGTCGTTGCGCAGCTGGGCATGGTCGAAGAGCAGCACGTCCCCCCAGTCCATCTTCTTGATCCGCTCCAGCAGTCGGTCGTAGTAGAATGAGTCCTTGAAGCCGTCGAACCACTCCGGGAACGTCTCGGTCCCTCCTTCATGCAGGTGCTGCACGTAGAAACTCCGGATCAACTGGGAGGGTTCACGCAGGAACAGGATCAACTTGGCACCGGGGAAGGAGGAGGCGACGAACTGCAGGATCTGTTGTTGGGATTCCCGGTAGATCCCCAGGTCCCGGACCCCCGACAGGGTCTCCTGGGACCACAGCGTGGGCGGCGTGGCCTTGGAGAGTTCGTAGATCACGCGGTGCGCGCGTCGTTTCGTCCCCAGGACGTAGGTCCCCCGGTCCATGCGGGGGAAGACCTGCTTCTGCAGGTAGGTGGTCCCGGTCTTGTGCGTCCCGGCGTGCACGAAAAGGTTCTCGTTCATGACATCCATCCCGAGGCCCGTGCGGCGGAGCCCGTGGTATGGAGCGCAATTGGGGCTTTGCGGGCTAAAAAGCCTATGACACGGTTGTCTTGGCCGACGGGGTCGTCTGGTACAGACGTAGTGTAGGCGTCGGACCGCGGGTACGACCGCAGCGGCGAAAATGTTCATGCGTGACGTTCCCAGGAGCCGAAGACCGCCCAGATCCGCCTCCAAGACCCCTGGCTATATAAGACGCCTGCGAATCGCCGGGGTGTGCTTGCCCGCAAGTCCTTCTTGATTTTCCTCACGAACATCATAGCAGGAGTGCTGGGTGTCGGTTCCTTGTTTTTCGTGGGGCGGTACTTCGAGCCCGGGCCCTACGGGATGTTCTGGTTCGCCATGGGGCTCTTGGGCCTGGTCTCCGCCTTGACGAAACTGGGCTTCGAGAAAGCCCATGTGAAGCGGATCTCCGAAGGCAGGGACCTGGCGACCTGTGTCGGCACGTACACCCGGATCAAGCTGTTGATCATCGCGGGTTTTTTGGTGGTCGCCACGGCGATCGTGGTGGCCCGGGAGGTCACTGTGGGGTTCATCGCGGCCACCACGTTCCCGGTCGTTCTGGTTGTCATCGTCTACAAGGTCATATTGAAGCTGCGCTTGATCCCGAAGAAGACCTTCGACGCGCTTCGTCTCACGGCCTCATCCGAGTTCTCGAACCTCATCGAGAACGTCACGCGTTTCCCGCTTGTCGTGATCGTCACCCTCTCGTTCGCCTATTCGCGCGGGGAGATGATCCCCCTGCGGGGCGTCTGGGACGCGGTCACCGGGTGGCTCGGGACGATCCCCGCCATGACGGACGGCACGGGGGCCGTCTTGATCGGGGGGGCGTACACGGGGGGGCTCTTCGTCAGTCTGCTGGCCGCGGTCTGGTTGATGCGGCGGCACCAGATCCCGGTGGGCGGCTACGACGCGGACCTGGCCCGGAGCTATTGGACCTTCGCGTGGCCCATCGCGTCCTATGCGATCCTCAAGACCATGACGCACCATATCGACATGGTGATGCTCGGGTATTTCTGGACCGGCACGGAAGTGGGGTTCTACCGGGCCGCGCATCAGTTCGTGGCGATCGTGATCATCATCCCGGCCGCCGTGCGCACGCTCTTTTTCCCGATGATCAACGAACTGATCAGCAGGCGCCAGATGGACACCGTGAAGGACCTCGCGGTGACCACGCAGCGGTTCATGAGCATGGTCATGATCCCGATCCTCATGCTGACCATGGTCTACGCCGAGGACGTCTTCCGGATCGTGATGAGCCTGACCTGGACCCCCGCAGCACCGGCGCTGCGGCTCCTGGTCGTCCATGCCACCCTGTCCGTGTTCACCACGGTGGTCTCCAGCACCTTGCTGGGGATCGACCGGGTGAAGACCGTGATGACGATCAGTCTGGTCAGTGTAGGCCTCAACGTGTCCCTGAACGCGATCTTGATCCCGTCATCGATCCTCGGTGTCCCGCTTTTCGGCATGCAGATGACGGGCGCCGCGCTCGCGAGTGTGCTCTCGAAGGCCGTCGCCGTGGTCCTCTTCTTTTACTTCAACAAACGGTTCATGGGGAGTTTCTACATCAGCATGAGCGTCCCGAAGCACCTGGTCGCAGCCGCGGTCGCGGGGGGTTTCATGTGGGCAGCTGAGCACTACTGGCGGTGGTTTGACGTGGTCCGGGTCTGGGAGTTGGCGATCGCCAGCGCGGTGACCCTGGCGATCTACGTGGGGCTGTTGGTCCTGCTGCGGGAGTTCAAGCGCAGGGACCTGCTGTTCTTCCTGGACCTGGCGAACCCGGGCCCCATGGGGCGCTACATCAAGAAGGAACTCAAGGGCAAAGAGTGACCGGCCGGGTCGTTCATGACCGGATCTGGTCTTTGTCCCCTTTGCGCTCGAGAAAAGCCGGGACCCCCGAATGATAAGCCCCGTCGTCCCGCTTGTAGTCCCAGTCCTTGACCGGCTTGCGCCAGTCGCCGTAGCGCAGTTCCAGGTATTCCTTGGTGCGGGCGGGGATCCGGTAGCCGGAGGGTTTGTGGGTCTTGGTCTTCTCCAGCAACCGGTAGGGGACCGCCCAGTAACCGGGATCGATGATGTAGGTCCAGGGCCAGCGACCCACAAGGGGCCGGGCGCCGATCTTGGAGCGCACCAGGAAGACGGACACGTGCAGGGGGAACCGGTAGATCTCGGACAGCCAGTGCCGGGGGTCCTTGCGCGCGAAGCTGTTTTTCCGCACGTCCCAGACCAGCCGGTACGCCGTGTCGTCGTCCAGGAAGTAACCGCCGATGTTCACGGCGATCCGGTCGTCTTTTTTCTCGGGGACCAGGGAGAGCACATAGGGCGGGCCCGTGTAGGAGGGCCAGGGGGTATAACCCAGTTTCTTGAACTGGGGCCGCAGGCGGTTGAGCGCCCGCAGGTCCTGGGCCCACACGCTGATGTCGATGTCTTTGTCCCATTTGATGAAGCCGCCCTCACGGATCAAACCGAGCAGGGTGCCGCTGTCCACCCAGTAGTCGACCCCGTTTTTTTCAAGCAATTCGGCGAGTTCGTCCATCTGGGCCGCGAGTACGGAATCCGGCTCCTCCCCGGCCGCGGTCTCTTGGCGTTGCATCCCGTTTTGTGAGGTCGGTCCTGGCTTATGAGCGTTTTTCCGCGGGTCGGTCACGGGGATCTGTGTTTGACGAGGAGCAGGCATGGCAGGTCACCACGATTCGTTACAAGGTGGTTGTCGTGCCCGGCTACGTAAAATCTGCGCCGGTTTGCCCAAGTGTGAAACGAGCCCTGGGAAAACCGGGTCGGACCGTGGGACCCTTTCGACGGTCCGAGATGTTCGGTGAAGGCATTGTTCTTCCCTTCATCGACCAAATAGGATTGCAGACGAAGCCCATGGACCTGGGACATTCTTGGTCCATAGAGGCTTGTACGAGGTGCCCCGTTGACCCATCCCGTTGCCAACCTTGGTCTCAAGTCCATCCGTACGGTCGCGAAGTCGGCCCGCAAGAGGGACAAACTGGTGCTTTTCGGCGCCCGCAAAGGCAACTGGTACGCCGATTGCAGCCGGCAGATCTATGAAGCCATGCTGGTCAAGCGGCCGGACTTGGACCCAATGTGGATGACCCGCAACGATGACCTCTACGAGAGGATGAAGAGACAGGGCCTGCCCGTTTGCCACATGAACACACCCCGCGCCGTGGCGCTCCTTTCCAAGGCCCCTTTGGCCGTGATCTCCACACAGCTCTACGACGTCGCCAAGTATCCGAGCATGGTCCCGGATTCTTTGCGGATCCTTTTCACGGGGCACGGCAAATCGGCGAAGGCTTCCACGTTGGCGTTCAAGTCGGGCCGCTCGGAGAGCTTCCGGCGTATGTTCCAGCGCACGGAGGAACTCACCGACGTGGCCCTGTCCACCTCCCCGTTCATCACGAAGCTCGCGGCGGAAGCGAACGGGTTCCGTCGCGATCAGTTCGTGACCACGGGCTATCCCCGCAACGACCTTCTGGTCCGCCCGGACCCGCAGACCAAAGCGAAGTGGGACGCCTACTTGGGTGGCCTGCAGCCCGGGATGAACATCTTGTATGCCCCCACATGGCGCCAGCGCGGCGACCGGACGCGTTTTTTCCCGTTTGAGGACTTCGACCCGGACAAATTGTTGCGTTTCCTGGAGGAGAAGCGAATCCTGCTCATGGTCCGCCCGCATGAGCGCGATCTTCTCAATCATCCCTCGTTGCATCGGTTTCTCCACGGACTCGAACAAAAGAGCCCCTGGCTGCGCATCTGCGACCAGAACGCGTTCCAGAACGTGAACCACGTGCTCCCCTTCTCCGACATCCTGATCACGGACTACTCCTCGATCAGCAACGATTACCTGCTCTTGGACCGGCCCATGGTCTTCATCCCGTACGATTACGACGAGTTCGCGTCGGTCCAGGGGTTCATGTATGACTATTTCGGCTCCTTGCCCGGTCCCGCCTTGAACTCCCAGAAGGGGTTGCTGGCGGCGTTCGAGGACCTGTCCCGGGGGAGGGACCCGTTCCGGCAAAAACGCCGCTTTCTGCGCGACAGGATCCATCGCCATACCGACGGCCGCGCCACCGAGCGGGTCTTGCAGATCATCGACAGGCAATTGCAGGGAAGACGGGCGAAGGCCGAGGAACTGCGGGGCAGCCGGACGAAGGCCGTACAACCGCAAGCGCGGGCGCGCCCGCCAAGAATCCGCGTGGGGAGGACCGTATGAGCGCGAAGCGGAGGGTCCTGGACTTGGCGTTCGCCGTGTTCAGGGCGGCCGCCAAGCACACGCCGAAGAAGAAGGGCCTGGTCCTGTTCGGCGCGCGACGGGGCCTGTGGTACATGGACAACAGCCGCCAGGTGTTCGAGTGGACCCTGGAGCACCGACCGGATCTGGACCCGGTCTGGATCACGCGCAGCAGGGACGTGGAAAAGAAGCTGAAGTCCCGGGGCCTGCCCGTTTGTCACTCCTCCTCGCCAAGGTCGTTCTACCTCTTGATGCGGGCCCCGCTCGCCGTGACGTCGACCCAGCTCTATGACATCACGTCGATCCCGGAGTGCCCCCCGGACAACCTGCGCATCATCTTCCTCGGCCACGGCAAGTCGATCAAGGCGTCCAGCCTGGCGAAGAAGGGGCCGCGCTCCGATTGGACCCGGGCCTTGTTCCAGCGCAAGAGCGAATTGATCGACGTGGGGATCTCCACGTCCCCGTTCATCTCCCAGCTCGCCGCGAAGAGCAACGGGTTGACGCCGGAGCGCTTCCAGGACACGGGCTACCCGGTCAACGACGTCCTGCTCCATCCGCCCGCGCGGGCCAAGCGGAGGTTCCAGGAATACCTGGGCGACCTGGAGCCGCAAAAAACCGTCCTGTACGTCCCCACGTGGCGGCCCTCCTGGCGGGACGGACTGGAACGGACCCGTTTCTTCCCGTTCCATGATTTCCACAAGGGTTCCCTGGTCCGTTACCTGGAGCGAAACCGCGTGCTGCTGCTCCTTCGCCCGCACGAGCTGGACTTGTTGAACAGTCATCCGCTGCGTGGGTTCCTCACGGAGCTGAGCGAGGGGGAGAAGTGGATCCGGGTCTGCGACCAGCACGCGTTCGCGAACGTCAACGAGATCCTGCCCTTCACCGACGCGATGATTTCGGATTATTCCTCGGTGTACCATGACTATCTGCTTCTCGACCGGCCGATCCTGTTTTGTCCGTATGACTACGGCGCCTTCGAACAGGCCATCGGGTTCATGTTCGACTATTTCGAGCATCTTCCCGGCCCCGTGGTGGAATCGCAGAAAGACCTGGTGTCCAGGCTCGATGACCTCCTTGTCGGGAAGGACGAATTCCGACAGAGGCGTCACGCACTTCGCAGCATGATCCATACGCATACGGATGGTCGGGCGACCGAACGCGTCGCGCAGATCATCGACCAGAGGTTGAACGGCAAGAACGGAGACAAGAACCATGAGATTGTTCGTATTGGCAGCCGGCAAAGGGACACGATTGGCGCCGGAGACGAAGGACAGGCCCAAATGCTTGGTCGACCTTAGAAACGGCAGGTCGTTCTTCACGCATCTTCTGTCCACGGCGGAGCGGACCCGTTTCATCGACGAGGTCTTCGTGGTCACGGGGCACGAATCCCACAAGGTGGAGCGCCTGATCCGCAGGAAGGAGAACCCGTTGGAGGCCACGGCGATCTACAATCCGTTCTATGAAGTGGCCGGCCCTCTGGTTTCGCTCTGGATGGGGAGACAGCACATGGTCCATCAGAACTTCCTGGTGTGCAACGGCGACACCTTCTACGGCAGCCGGCCGTTCAAGGAGATCTGGACGCATGAACGCGAGGCGATCCGCTTGTGCGTGGACCGCGAACGGGTGCCCGGTGCGGACGACATGAAGATCGAGTTGGACCGCGAAGGGCACCTGGTCCAGGTGGGCAAGCACGTGTCGCTCCGTCGCACCGATGCGGTCTCCACGGGCCTCCTGATGGTCAAGGGGCCGGAGACCAGGAGGGCGTTCACGAAGGCCGTGGACGACCTGATCCATCAAAACGAGAACGTGCAGACCTGGCAGGCGTGGCACATCATCCTGAACCGCTTGGCCGATGACGGGATCCCCATCGAGACCCCCGTGGTGACTTCCAACGACTGGGTGGAGGTGGACACTCCGGATGAGTTGGATCATCTGCGTTCCCGGGTGAACGGCAACGTGGTCCTGAAACGGGCTGTTGCCGCCGATTAGTCGTGGGGGCGGCACCGCCTACATTCCGAGCACGTTTTCGGCGCTCTCTTGCAGGATGGCCTCCACGTCGGCGGTCTGCGGCTTGCGCAGGTTGTTCCCGGCGCGTTCCGGGGTGAACATCTCATCCAGGTGCGAAAGCAGGGCGTCCCGGTCGGCCACGGCTTCCCGCACGGCCCCCGCGGCGCCGGTCTCGGCGTAGAGGTCCTCGACGGCGCGTGCGAGCCCTTGCGGGTCCGTGCGGCCGGAGGCCTGGGCGAGTTCTTTCAACCGGCCGTCGTCCTCTTGTGCGTTGAAGCGCAAGAGGGCGGGCAGCGTGAAGCTGCAGGCGTAACCGTGCGTCAATCCGTAATGGGCGGTGAGGGGGTATGAGATCGAATGGGCGAGCGCGGTGCGCGTGGTGGCGATGGCGAGCCCGGCGAGCAGGCTCGCTTCCAGCATGCGGCTTCGGTCCGGCAGCGAAAGCGGCTCCTTCAGGACGCGGGGCAGGTGCTCGAGAATGAGTCGCACGGCGCGTTGGGCATAGAGGCGGGTGACGGGGGTCGCGTTCTGGTTCCATACGGATTCCATGGCGTGACTGAGTGCGTCGAGGCCGCTGGGCAGGGTGACCTGGGCGGGCAGGCCGCGGGTGAGCTCCGGGTCCAGCAGGGCCGCACTGGGATGCAGGTGGGGTGTGGTGAAACTCTGCTTCTTTTTGCGTTCGTCGTCCCAGACCGTGGCGAACGGGGTGACTTCGCTGCCGGTGCCGGCGGTGGTGGGCATGGCCACCAGGGGCAGGGGGATGTTCTCCGGGAGCGGCTTCTTCTCCTGGAAATGGGTGTCCAGCGAGACCCCGTGGTTCGACGGGACGAGCAGCAGGCTGAGGGTCTTCGCGGTGTCCAGCACGCTGCCGCCACCGATCGCCACCAGGGCGTTGATGTCGCGCTCCTGGAGGTGGTCCTTCGCGGCCTCGATCTGTTTGATCGTCGGGTTGGGGCCCACCCGGTCGTACACGATCACCTCGCGTTCCTGCAGCAGGCCTTCGACGCGCTCGGTGAGTCCGCGTCGGGTCATCCCGGGCGTGGTCACGAGCAGGACGGGGTCATGGGGGCTGTGCGCGGGAAGCTGTTCCAGGCAGCCGGCCCCGAACCGGATCTCCACGGGTTCATGATGGGACCAAGGCGCCGGGTTCACGGTTTTTCCTCCTTCGCAGCCGACGTCGGGAAAAGGCCCCGTGCGGTCTCCAGGTCGTCCGGGGTATCGATCTCCTGCCACGGGGCTTTGTGGGTGGAGGCGATGTGGAACGGGACGCCTTCGGCGGCCATCCGGTTGAAGGCCGCGGTGTCGTAGACCTGATGCTCGCCGTCGAGAAGGAGGGTCCCGGCGTGCTCGTAGAACCGCCGGGCGGCCTGCGCCGAGAAGCGGGCGATCCCGGTCCATTCCCCGGCGGCCTCGTCGAGGGGGATCTGTTTGCTGCTTTCGACGAAGCGGCCGCCTTCCAGGCGCACCTTCATCGCTTCCTCGTCGAT
>CAYVRY010000042.1:0-16436 GCA_964452895.1 uncultured Halobacteriales archaeon | reverse complement strand
CCCTACCGGCAGCTTACCGACGAACATGCAGACCGTGACATCAAACCACCCTACCGGCAGCTTGCCGACAAACATGCAGACCGTGACATCAAACCGCCAACATTTTCAACGAGTAACCGTTGGGCCCCATGATGCGGTGGACTATTCCGAGAAAACATCCTGTTCTGATTGTCGTCGTGCTGGCAGCCATGCTCTCGATCCCTCCAGGGGCCGTCGGGGAGGATCCCTTGGTGGGGGAGCATTGCACACCCTGGGATTTCATCTCCGGCACCCAGATGGTGCTGGCCCCGAACGGTGAACACGTCCGCATCACGTTCGACGTGCCCGAGGCGAACGACGCCACGATCTATGCAGGGATCGGCGTGCGCGCCTCGGCGACGGTGCCTGCCGGCGTCGGGTACGTCGCGGAAAGCGCCATGTCCACCCGGTTCGTGGAGACCGAGGACGGGGAACTCCTCGTCGCGGGCGGCCACTCCATGTATCCCTACGGGTTCCACACCGACGTGGCTGCGGCCACCCTGCGTTTTGCGGACGTGGACGGCCAATGCGGCGTCGTCGCGACCGGCGGTTCCCTGGACCTGGAGCCGGGGCGCTACGTGGTCACGGTGTTCGGTGCCACGGACACGAACGGGGACGCCGCGGCCTACCTCCCACTCCAGTATGACATCGTCGACGTGGAATACGGCCCATCCTACCGGGTCTCGGAGACCGAGATGACCTGCGACGTGAAAGTGCACGCGACCACGTACATCAGTTCCACGCGGCACCTGGAAGGATGCGAGGCACCGTACGAAATCGAGCACGAGGCATACCGCTTCCTGCATGTGAGCCGCTTCACGGACGACGACCATCTCGCACGCTGGATCGCCCCGGGCGGAGCCGTGCAGGACCCGGTGGCGATCTTCGACAAAGGCATCGGGGGTGCAGGCACGTGGACCTTCGACGTGCCGCGCTACGTGACGCCCCTCGCCTCCGGGCAGACGAGCCTGGGCCCTGTCCCCATGCCGGACCATGACAGCGGGATCTTCGGCGTGATCGCGGACGTACAGCGGTGATCTTCATGACCGGTCGCTCGCGCATCATCGCCTTCACCCTCATCGCCGGTCTGATCTTCGCGTCGAACGGCGGCGTCGCTGCACAACCCCTCTCCTTGATCGCACGGGAACACGCGGACGGATCCGCGGCGTTCGGCATCCACATCGAGACCCAAGGAGGCGATTTCAGGGTGGACATCGCGGGCCTCGGATCGACGACGGGATCCCAGACGTCCGTAGGACTCTGGTTTTTCGACAACGGGCGGAACCCGCTCGGGGGGATCGCGTACACCCTGTCGACCTCGACCGACCGGTTGATCGCCTCCGTGGTCGACGAAGGCGGCGAACTCGACGCGGACGCCGGGGACGACGCCGTGGACGCCCGTCTGCCTGACGGTGCAACGGTGGACGTGACCCGGGCTGAGGATGCAAACGGTTGCGAGGCCTTGTGCCTGAGCCTCCAGGTGAAAAACGCGCCTGCGGGAGACTACTACTTCGTCTTGTGGATCGCCGGGCTGGAGAGTTCCCTGCTTGAAGCCTACGGCGACACGGACTCCCGCGCCAGCGTGAACGTGGGGCCCGCGCACGCGCTGGGCGACCCGGAATTCACCACGGGGACCGTGAACATCCAAGTGCAAGAGAACGCAGCGGACCTCTTGCTCCCCGGCGTGAAGGTCATCCGGGACGCCTCGGTGGCGATCCCCGTGGAGAACGCACTCTACGGCTTCTGGATCAACAACGTCGCCGGCAAGAGCGCAGGGCACCCGGCGGCCGGGTACTTCCATTACTCGTACTGGGAGACCGTGACGTGCCCGTACCTCACGGGTCTCGACTGCCGCCTGAGCAACACCTCGTGGACGGACCCCGACGGCGAACGCCACTACCACCCCGACCGCATGTATTCCTACTGGGGGGACGGACCGGGAGATTACCTGTTCACAATCGACGAGAAAGTGGACGCCTACACCGCAACGAACCACTACGACCCGGACACGGGCACGATGCTCCGCCTGCAGGAAGGGGTCTCGTTCCTCACGGTCGCGGACGTACGACTGCCTTCTTGACCCATGACAAAAAAACCGACACGGGAGGTCGTAAAAACATGAAAACAATGAACATCGGCGTGGTGGCCCTCTTGATCCTCGGCACCCTTCTCGTGGTGTCGGGGACCGCGGCGGCCGCACAATGCGAAGAGAGCCCACAAGGGATCTTGCGGGTCTGCGACTTGGATGACGACGGAGAACCGGACAGCGCTTTCCTGCGGTATGAATCCGGATTGGTCGCGGTCTCCGCCTATGTGCGCAGTTACGAGGACCCATGGACCGGCGCGGACAACACGGACGCAGGCGTCTTCGCAGGCACACCCCACGGGAGCCCCGTGGGCGGCAATTCCCTGCAGGCACGCCTGGCCTGCAAAGGTTCCGTGGAGAACGGCGAATGCGACGAGACGTCCCTGTTTGCGGGTGGCGGAGTCGTCGGCGAGTTCGGGTCCGTGAACGTGATCGTCCGGGACGGAAGCATCTGGTACTGCAGGTCCTCCAGCCTCACCACCGGCGACGGATGCGAAGAACTGTAGGCGTTCACTGCGCATCCGGGAAGCCATCCGGATACACCCGGCGTCCGGCCGACTCTGCAACGAGCAAGCAACGGGCCCCAGAAACCGTCAAGTAAACAATCCACCTGGGTCAGACCGGAGGAACTTGGTGTGTTCGTGCGTGTACCCCTGCTCTTGAGCCTGCTTGTGATCGGATCCGTGGGCACCGGCCTGCTCGTCCCCGGAACGGACGCCGTGCCGATCCCGCAGCAGAACCCCGTACCCGGCGTCACACCGGAGATCGACCTTGAAGCCGTCGTGACCGGCCTGCAACCACTCACCTACGCAACCCCCGCCGGGGACGGCTCCGACCGGATGTTCCTCGTGGAACAACGCGGCACCGTCCGATTGTTGGAAAACGGGGACCTCATCGGCGGCGACTGGCTGGACATCCGCGACCGGGTCAACAGCGCCGGCTTCGAACGCGGCCTTCTATCCATCGCGTTCCATCCGGATTTCGAGGACAACGGCGAACTCTACGCCAGCTACACACGCACGCCGGACGGCGCCACGAAGATCTCCCGGTTCACCGTGGACGACCCCGCAAACGGCCAACCGGACCCACAAAGCGAAGAGACGATCCTGATCCAGCCGCAACCCTTTGCGAACCACAACGGCGGCCTGATCCGGTTCGGCCCGGACGGCTACCTGTATATCGGACTCGGCGACGGCGGCAGTGCCGGCGACCCGCAAGGCAACGCCCAGAACACCGGGAACCTGCTGGGCGCCATGCTGCGCATCGACGTGGACACCGCAAGCGGCTACGCGATCCCCGACGACAACCCCTTCGTAGGAAACGCCGACGCGCTCGATGAGATCTGGAGCTACGGCCTGAGAAACCCCTGGCGATGGAGCTTCGACCGCGACACGGGAGACCTCTGGCTCGCCGACGTTGGCCAGAACATGTACGAGGAGGTGAACGTGGAACCCGCCACGCATCTTGGCGGCGCGAACTACGGCTGGCGCGCCTGGGAAGCGTACAACATGTACAACCCGGGCGAGGCGGCGAGCTTGGACACCGCGACCATGAGCTTCCCCGCGATCTCCTACCCCACCGCATCGCCGAACTGCTCGGTCACGGGCGGCCACGTGTACCGGGGCGAAGCGACGCCCACGCTGGAAGGCTGGTACCTCTACAGCGACTGGTGCTCCGGGAAGATCTGGGGCGCCCTCGCCACGCCCATCGTGGGGGCCTCGTTCACCCTGCTCTCGACGAACATGAACGTCTCCTCGTTCGCCGAGGATGAAAGCGGAGAACTCTACGTCGTGCAACACGCACCTGGCGGACTGCACCGCATCGTCGAAGAGTGAAGACGTCCGCAAGGGACCTGTGAGCCGAACCGCCCGGAACGGGGCCGTTGCGCGCGGCCGATCGCGGAGAACGCCAGCACGACGAGCGTCCCCTGGACCGAAGTGCACCACGGGCCTACCGCGAAACAACGAGACGGGCCAGCAAAAAACATGGAGAAAAGGAAAAAGAGGAGGGAAGAGAAAGGCAGAGGATCAAGACGGTCTTCTACCGGCGGCGGCGCAGACCGACGAACGCCACGAGAGCGAACGCGGCGAGCACAGCCACGAGGGCGAAGCCTGGAGTGTCCTGGTCATCATCCTCAGGGTCCTCTCCGTCAGCGGGGTCGCCCGGGTCTTGCGGGTCGAACGGGTCTTGTGGCTCGTCCGTCTCGTTCGCTCCCTCATCGTCCTGCGCGGCGACCTGGATCTGGCCCATCATCTCCATGTCATGGTAATCGCACCAGTAGTCCAGGGAGCCTTCCGACGGCGCCGTGAAGGTCAACTCCGCTTCGTCGCCCTCAGCAGAGACGTCACCGGTGCACTCCTCACCGGTCTCCAGTTCGACGCAGAGGTTGTGCTGCTCACCGTCGCCGTTTCTCACCGTGATGGTGATCTCCTCATCGGCCGGCACGTCAAGCGTCGGATTGCGCTCCGCTCCGCCGCCCTCAGGCGGCTCCTGGCCGCCCTCCTCGAGCGTGAAGAAGAACCCTTCGTCATCCGACTGGGTGGTGAGCGTGAAGGAGGTCTGGGCTTCACCTGCTCCCTGATCGTCTTGTCCGTCTTCGCCTCCTTGCTGGTGCTGGGCGCCGAGCGCCGAGCCGACCATGAAGAAGGCTACAAGTATCGCAAGTATTGCGCTTAGATACTTCATGGAATCAAGCTCTCGTATCGACGTGAACGCCTTTAACGTTTGCGCCCTGATTGTTCGTGTTCGCCGGTTGTATGAACAAAAAATCAAGGTTGTAAGTAAGTTTTCCACACCGACCCATGACCCGTTCGCCCCCAGAAAGCAGGGAAATGAACCCCGTATAAAACATCGGACGAACATTGGACATTTCGACCGCCCACGACGAACCGCAGTGCCCCCTCACGCGGACATTATGTCCAATCACGGACCAACCACCAGCCCCAAGGGACCCGTCCCTCCTTCTCCCAACCTTCGATGGGCCCGGTCCCGGCTCCCCTAAAAGACGGCCACGAGCAAGGCGACCAGCGCCAACGCCCCGGCGGCGCCGCTGGCCAGCCACGCCGCGACGAGTCCCCTGCGCATCCGGCCCACTTCCCGCTCCAGGCCGGAGGCGAGCTCCTGCATCACCTGGAGCTGGTGTTCGAAGCGCTTCTCGATCGCGTCCAGGCGGGCCTCCAGCTGATCGAAGTCCTTGGCGCGTTTGATCACCTTCAGCTTGTCGCGCTCCACCTTGTAATCCATACCGAGTTGGGCGAGTTTGACGCCGGCCTGCGCGGCGGCGCCCCAGGGGAAGAAACGGGCGATCAGGGCGGGAAATGCCATGGGACTCAAGCGGTGCCCACACGGGATGCGGTGAAGGTCTTTGCGCCAGAGGGAGTCGCCGCAACGCTCTTCCCCTTGACCGAGGTGGGCCGGCCGGAGCTTCCCCATGGCCACCACGCGCGCTTTCCGTCTTCCCACGAGTGTGACCCCCGAATCGTACGACCTGCACCTCAGTGTGGACCCCGACCAGGAGCGGTTCACAGGAACCGCGAAGATCACGTTGCGCGTGCATGAAGGCGTGCGGGAAGTGGTGCTCCACGGGCGCGGCCTGGAGATCGACGAAGCGGACTTCGTCCAGGACGGTGAAGAGATCGGCGGAGACGTGGCCCTGGATGAAGAGACCGAATCGATCCGGGTGCGTCCGGCGCGACCGCTGAACACCGGCACGGCGCGGCTCGAGATCCTGTTCACCGGGAAAGTCTCCAAGGCCATGCAGGGGCTGTACCTGGCCCGCGACGCCGAAGAACGCTGCCTGGTCACCCAGTGCGAGGCGACGGACGCACGCGCCGTCTTCCCGTGCTTCGACGAGCCCGCCTTCAAGGCACGCCTCGCATGGACGGTCACCGCTCCGGCGGGGCAGGTCGTCTTGACCAACGGCGTGCTCGCCGAACGCAAGCCCTCCGAAGACCAGAAAAGCGAGACCTGGCGGTTCGAAGAGACGCCGCCGATCTCCAGTTACCTCTCCGGGCTCGCGGTGGGCGCCTTCGCGGCGACCCCCGAGCACGTCGAACGCGGCGTCCCGCACCGCGTCTGGGCGCTGGGAGGAAAACAGCGGTTCGGGACCCATGCGCGCGATTTCGCCGCGCGCTGCCAGTCCTGGTACGAAGATTACTTCGACGTGAAATACCGCTTCGGGGCCTACGACCAGCTGGCGGTCCCCTCGTTCGCCTTCGGCGCCATGGAGAACCCCGGGCTCGTGGTGTTCCGGCCCAGCCTCGTGCTGGTCGACCCGGAGGAAGCCGCCTGGCGCGAACGCAAGCAGGTGGACCGCGTGGTCGCCCATGAGGCCGCGCACATGTGGTTCGGGAACCACGTGACCATGCAATGGTGGGACGACCTCTGGTTGAACGAGGCGTTCGCGGAATGGGTCGCGCACAAGTGCCTGGACGCCCTGGAGCCCAGCCACGACATCTGGCTCATGTTCCAGGGCGCCGCCGACCGGGCCATGGGCACCGACGCCCTGGCGGCCACCCACCCGATCCATGTGGACGTGGCCACCCCGGAAGAGGCCCAGGAGATCTTCGACGCGATCACGTACGGCAAGGGAAGCGCCGTGATGCGCATGATCGAGGATTTTTTGGGCGAAGAGGACTTCCGCACCGGCCTGCGTTCCTACATGAGCGAGTTCGGTGGAGCGAACGCACGCGGCGCCGACCTGTGGCGGCACCTGGCCGACGCCAGCGGGAAACCCGTGGACCGGATCATGAAGGAATGGGTGTCGCGGCCCGGGCATCCCCTGGTGCGCGCCCGTCTCCAACAAGGGGAGACCCCCCAGGTCGTCCTTCAGCAGGAACGCGCCTACGTCCTTGAACGGGACGGGGCCGGGCCCGGCGAAGAACCGTGGCCCGTGCCCGTCGTGCTGCGCTACCGGGACTCCGAGGGGATCCAGGAAACGCGGCACCTTCTGGAACAACACGAAGAAGCGGTCCCCCTGCCCGCCACGGGGGACGTGTCCTGGTGCGTGGTGAACGCGCGCGATGCGGGCTTCTACCGGGTCGCACCCGATGCCGCGCTCCTGGACGGCCTGGCCGGCTCCTACGTGGACCTGGACCCTGTCGAGCGACGCGGACTGCTGCGCGACCAATGGTTCATGATGAAACGCGGTGAGACGGAACCGAAGCGGTTCCTCGATCTGCTGGACGCCGCGATCCCACAGGAGACCCATTACGGGGTCACCCAGGACCTGGTGGCGTATGCGCGGGGATTGGAACGCCTGCTGGAACAAGCCGGGAAAGTGGAAGCCCTGGGGGACCTGCGCTCCTGGGTGGTGGACCGGTTCTCCGGGCCCTTGAAGAGTGTGGGGCTCACCACGGACCCGGGAGAAGCGCGCAAGGACCCGCAAGGCGCCGAACGCCGCGCCGCGCTCTTTGGCGCGGTGGCCGGAGTGGGGATGGAACGGGACGCCGTTGAGAAAGCCCACGAAATCGCCGCCCTGGAACGCCAAGACCCGGGCCAAGTGGACGCGGAGATCGCCCAGAGCGCAGTGCGGCTGTCGCTCATGCACAGCGGCGGCGACCATTTCGAAGTGCACCTGGAGACCTACAAGAAACGCCGGGACGAAGGGATGCCGCCGCAACTGGTGGAACGTTACCTCTACACGCTGCCCGCGACCCGGGACGACGAACTCGTGAACCGCGTCATCGCGTTGTGCGACGACGGCACCGTGCCGAACCAGGGCGTCGGGCCGATCCTGCGCTTCATGCTCGTCGAACCGGGCGCCCAGGAAGCCGCCTGGCACTACGTGCGGGACAACTGGACGAAACTCAAGCAGACCATCGGCGACGCCTGGTGCCCGATCCTCGTGGAGGCGCTGGGCAACCTTCCGCCCCACCTGCAGGCGGACGCACAAGCGTTCATGGACGGACTGGGGACCTACGCCAGCGAATCGAGCAAGCGCGCGCGGGAGATGCTGCGCCTCGGCGTGCACGTGCATGAACGCGTCGTGCCGGGGATCGTCCAATGGGTCGAGGAAAAGGCCCCGTGACACGCGCGCAACCGGGTATGGATCACCTCGGTCCCGACGAGGGAATCGGCGCACTGGGGTTTCGTCCCAGGTGCCCTTGCAGGTACCGGCCCGTGGAACTGGGGCGCGCGGCGACCCGCCCATCCTGCGGGTAGAGCGCCACGAGGTCCTTCTTCTCGAGGCTGCGGAACGCGGCCTCGATCCGGTCCCGGTTCAGGATGATCCGTTGCGCCAATTCGCTGCTGGTCTTGCCCTCGGCAGGCAACGCGCGCAGTACGCTCTCTTCGTCCTTCTCCAAGCGGCTGCGGATCTTGACCCCCGAAAGGATCGGCAGCCTTTCGTGCTGGCCCTCCTGGGTGAACCAGGTCTCATGGCCTTCCTCGTACGCCAGGAGCAGCATGGCGAGCACGCTCTCCGGGTCGCCCCCCGCAGCGTTGAGCACGATCCGGGCCTTGCCGCGGCTCGCGCGGGTCTCCCGCTTCACGACGGCACGAATGGTCTCCAGTTGGGTCATCGCATCACCCCGCGGCAGAGGGTCCACCCGGACCACCGCGTCGCTTTCGCGCCGGCGCACGCTTTCTGCGAGATCTTCCGTGCCGGGATGGCTGAGCAGGATCAATCGGTTGTACCCGACCCGGCGGCGCACCAGGTCCAGGTCCTCCTTCTTGCCGGTGAGGAGGGTCAAGAGGGTGCCGGGCCTTTTTTCGGAGGTGTTCGGACTCATGTCGGGGGTTCCCGCAAGAGGAGTCGGGCGCTTGGGATCACTTTCAACGCCTTGCGACGGGCGTCCTTGGAATCGGCCACCTGCAAAAGCAGTCCATGCTCGACGAGCCGGCCGATGTGATGGCTCACCGTGGGTTTGGTCAGTTCCAGTGCATTGCAGACCTCCTGCTGACTGCAACCGGGGTAGGTCGCGACGTGTTGCAGCACCTGGCGTTGGGCTTCCGTGAGCAGGTTCTCGTAAGGGGCGGTCAGAAGCGGCAGTCGCACTTCCTCCCCAGTGTCGTCATGGACATAGATCGCCCGCACCCCCTCCAGGATGCAGGTCAGGATCGCGGCGGCGGTAAGGACCTTCGTGCCGCCGGTCACGTTGAACAGGATCTCGTTGCCCTCGCTCTTGCGGATCTCGTTCTGCATGGCGCTCGCGCAATCCACCAGGTCGAAAGCGTTCACCGGTCGCTGGTCATGTGCGATGCCGAGCTCGCGGCAATAGGACTCGATCTGTCCTGCCGCGTCCCGGGATTTCTTGTTGTTGTTGTGAAAAACGACGGCGCGCTCCACGTCGTCGCGTTGCCTCAAGGTGGGCAGGAACTTCGCGGGCGTGAACCCGAGTGTGCCGAATATCTGCATTATTACTCCCCGAACCTTTTCAGAGTCATTCAAATCAGATACCTATCGTTGACCAGTTCGAAGGAATACCGAACCATTTCCCTCTCTTTTTATATACACGTCGAGCCTCTTCCAATCTTGGATGCACTCTTCCCACTTGGGCCCTTCGCCACGGCCACGTCCGCAAGGAACCGTCCAAGCCGCCGAAAAACCGCCGGCATCCATCCGCGTGATCTTCTTCGACGCCGAAGGGACGCTCTGGGTGCCGCGGCCCGGAAGGACCATGAAGGAATTCTGGCAACGTCCCAGCCGGGACCATGCCCGCCGGGTGTTCCGACTCACGCCGAAGTTGACCCAGGTGCTGGCTCGCCTCCAAGCCGCCGGATGCCGACTGGTGGTCCTGAGCCGTCACGATGAAAAACTACTCCCAAGTATTCTGGAGGAGTTCAACCTTTCTACCTTTTTCGATGATGTTCTGATCAACGGGGACAAGGGAGACCGCGCCATGGCCTGGCTCAAAAATAAAAATATATCCGAAGCACACGCTCTTATGGTGGGAGACCGGGAAGACCTCGACATCATCCCGCTGCGCCGGGTGGGGATCCAGGCCGTGCTTGTGGACCGGCCCTACAACCGGGACGTGGAAACCAGAAGGTTGCACGACATCCAGGAACTCACGGACTGGCTACAATGAGACCGGGGCCGGGACGCGGACCGCCGCGGGCGGACCACCCGAGAGAAGAGACCAGCTCTCCGAGTGCAGAGACCCGCTCGCCGAGAGAAGAGACCAGCTCCCCGAGTTCGCCGAGAAAAGGAAACCGCTCGCCGAGGGAGGAGACCCGCTCGCGGTCCCGACCGTCGCCACCAGCCACCGCCAGCACCCAGGAACCCCAGGGAACACAGCAAGAAACGACCCTGGCCCTGCGACGCAACGAAAAAAAGAATAACCCCATGCGGCTAAGGCTCGCCTGAGCCGGGCATGCAACAACCCCACGGCGGTCCCTTGGCAAGCCCGCGACCCATCCCGGCACACACGACCCTTCTCCTGGAGGGGCACCCAGGCCGGAGGCAGCAGCGATGACCCCCCCAAGGCGAAACGAACCCACGACCGGAGACCGGGCACCCATGGAAGACAGCGACGACTCCGAAACGGGGGACCGGCCGGCACAAGGGACCGGCTCCCACCAGGAAGAACCCCCACAACCCCTTGGCGACAGCGCGCAGGACGTCACCCCTGGGCTGCGCGGCCACGACGCAGACGCCGGGGCGCCCCCCATGGTGGAACTGGACGAACTGGAGAAACGCTACGGCGAACGGCCCGCGCTGGGTCCGGTGACCCTGGAGCTGCCACGCGGCTGCGTGGGACTGCTGGGACCCAACGGGGCCGGCAAGACCACATTGATCCGCACCCTGATGGGCGTGCTGCCGCCCTCCTCGGGCAGCGTGCGCGTGCTCGGGGAGACCGTGCGCGCCAGCGCGAAAGAGATGCGCCGCAAGATCGGTTACGTCCCCGAAGGCGAAGCGCTCTTCCCCGGGCTCAGCGGTGTACAGGCCATCGTGCTCGCCGGCCGACTTGCAGGGATGCCGCGTGCGGCCGCCATGCAGCGGGCCCATCAAGTGCTCGACTACGTGGACCTCGGCGAAGCCCGCTACCGGCTCGCCTCCGGATACTCCACAGGGATGCGGCAACGGCTGAAACTCGCCCAGGCCCTCGTCCACGACCCGGAACTGCTCATCCTCGATGAACCCACGGAAGGCGTGGACCCGGAAGCCCGCAAGGAACTCTTGACCCTGATCAAGGAACTGATCACCCAACACGGGATCCAGGTGCTCCTGAGCACCCACCTTCTGCACGACGTGGAACAACTTGCGGACTACACCGTCGTGCTCGACGAAGGCCGCGTGGTCGTCGCAGGCCCGCTGGAAGAACTCCGGCGGCCACAAAGCGCCGCCTACACGGTGCGCGTCTACGGCGACCCGGGCGACCTGCAGAAGCGACTGGATGACCAAGGGATCACCTGGCAGCCCGACCCGCCCGGGTTGCGCGTGGACCTGGACGACCCCCGGGCGATCCTGCAGCAGATCGAGAAAGCCGGCCTCGTGGTGCGCCACCTGGCCCCGCTCCAACTGAGCCTCACGGCCGCATACGAGGAAGCCGTCGCCCACGGAGGTGAGGCTTCTGAGTGAAGGAGCGACCCCCTACACACGATGGCCCGGCGCCTTCTCGTCCGCGAGCCGGCTCGGCGTGGTCTTCGAAGGAGAGGTGCAGCGGGTGCTGCGCAGCTCGTGGGGACTCGTCGCGGTACTCATCGGACTCGCCTTCGGACTCGCCTACATCGGCCAGCTCCTCGAGTTCTACCAACAGGACGTCGCGCTCTCCCTGGGCCACTACGAAAGCATGCTCAACTGGCTCCTGTGGGGCGGCGTCGCCGTGGCGGCGATCACCGGCGCCACCACGCTGCTTCTGGACAAACAACACGGCGCCCTGGAGATCTATTTCTCGCGCAGCCTCACACCGGGAGAATACCTGGCCGGCAAAAGCCTCGCCCAGTTCTCCCTGAGTGCCGGCGTCGTGTTCGTGCCCGTGCTGGTCTACGTGCTCATGGGGTACCTCCTGTACGGTGAATTCCCCGACGGATGGGGGAAAGTGATCCCCGTGGGGCTCGCCGTGGCCGTCGGATGGGGCCTGCTGGTGACCGGTCTCGCCCTCGGGATCTCCGCCGTGGGGCGCAGCGCCGCAGGCACCGTCGTATTGATCGCGGGCGCCTTCGTCGTCGTCGAAGTGTTCCTGTGGCGCCTCGTCGCCGCACTCACCGACAACGCCTACGTGGCGCTCGTGAGCCCCATGGCCGGCGCGCGCCAATTGACCGCCTGGCTCCTGGGCCAAGAACTGCCGTACGAGTTCGGCGTGCACTGGGCCGCCGCGGTCTGGGCCGTCCTCGTCCTCTTCGGATGGGGCTTGCTGCTTTGGCGGCGTCCCCGTGTACGCGGCGCCGAGGGGGTGGGCGCATGAGCGAAGAAGGGACAAGGACGCCGACGGGGAACGGCAAGGAGCCGGAACGCCAAGACGGCGCCGCCGCGGCGGTACTGGACGACGCGCGCGCCGCCGCACGACAGGAAACCGCCCCGGAGGCGATCCTGGTCATGGAAGGGGCGAGCCACTGGTACGGCGAAGTGATCGCCGTCAATGACGTAGACCTGAAGGTCCCCGCCGGGATCACCGGCCTGCTCGGGCCCAACGGCGCCGGCAAGACCACGCTCATGCGCCTCGCCATGGGACTCGTTCGTCCCACCACAGGCCGGGTGGAACTGCTCGGTGAGAACCCTTGGGGGAACCCCGACGTGATGAAGCACATCGGGTACGTCCCGGAAGCGCCACCCCCATGGCCGAAACGAAGCGGGCTGGAATGCGTCACCCTCACCGCAAGGCTGGCCGGACTCGAACCCGCGCACGCCCACGAAGCCGCGCTTGACGCCGTGCGGGAAGTCGGACTCGAAGAAGCCATGGACCGCCCCTCCCACACCTACAGTCAAGGCATGCAACAACGCTTGAAGTTCGCCATCGCGATCGCCCACGCCCCCCGGTTCCTGGTGCTCGACGAACCGCTGACCGGCACCGACCCCGTGGCGCGCCGGCACCTGATGGACATCATGCATCGGCTGGCCCGAAACGGCGTGAGCATCCTCCTTTCCACCCACGTCCTGGAAGACGTGGAAGCCCTCACGGACCGGATCGTCCTGTTGAACCACGGCCGCCTGCTCGCCCACGGCACCGTGGACGAGATCCGCGGACTCCTGGACCGTTACCCCCGGACCGTGCGCGTGGCCACCCCCGAACCGAAACGACTCGGAGGCCTCCTGTGGCCGCTGGACTCCGTCGTGGACGTCGCCGCGGAAGAAGGCGCCGTGGTGGTCCACACGCCGGACCCCACCGAGTTCCACAAACAGCTGCAGGACCTCCTGCTGCGCGAACCCGGCATCCGGTTCACATCACTCACGACCCTGGATGACAATGTGGAAGCCGTCTTCCGGTACCTGGTGGAATCAAGATGAAACAAGCATTCTCCCTGCTCTTCCAAGAAAACCTCGCCTCGTGGTTCCGAGCCAAAGGATTCGTCCTCGTGCTCGTGGCCGCGCTCCTGCCCGCCGGCCTGACCGCAGCATGGGTGTACACCCATCAAGGCGACCTCGCGGTCACCGACATTGAATGGGACCCCGCAGGCCCCGAGATCGGTGACACGGTGAACATCACCGCGACCATCGAGAACCGGTTCCCCCGCGACGCCCCCGCCTTCGACGTGCAGGTCCGGGTCGGGTTCTACCAGCAAGCCGGGGAAGAACTGCGCTGGCAGGGTTCATTCGATGAGACCGTGCGCGTCGACGCGCTCGACTCGGAGGAAGAACGCCAGGTCGACGTGCAATGGACACCCCGGGACCGCGACCTGGGCACGTTCCTGATCGAAGTGCGCATCGACCCGGAAGAAGAACTGCGCGAAACCCAGCGTACGAACAATTTCCGCTTCGAACAGCTCCAGGTGCACTCCCCCGGCATCGGCTTTGAACAGCAGGAACCGCAAGACCCCGCAGGCGACGGAAACCGCGGCGGCGAAGGAAACCAGACCGAAGACATGGACGAAGTGGACGTCCGCCTGGTGCGCCTGGACCACCCGCCAGCCCTCTTCGTCCAGGAACAAGTGAACCTCACCGTGGTCGCAGAGAACCGCGGCCCCGACGACCTGAGTGGAGGCGCCCTGAACATCCGGGTGGAACGAGAACGCGTGAGCGGGAGCTTCGTGGACGGACAGGTCACCGGCGTGGAGGTCGACTGGGTGGAAATGCGCAACGAGACCTTCGACCTGGACATCGCGGCCGGAGAAGAAACGGAACAGGAGCTCAGCTTCACGCCGAACCAAGTGGCCCGTTACCGCGTCCATGCCACCGTGGACCTGCAAGGCAGCGCCCAAGACCCGGGCGGCGAAGGGCACGAGATCGAGCGCACCTTCATGGTGGACCGACGGGAAGCCTTCGAGGAACCCCCGGAAGGGATGACCGCGAAGACGTTCTACCAGTCCCTCGTCCTCGACCTGATCCACCTGAAGTTCCTGATCCCCCTGATCGCGATCTTCTACGCCGCCGGAGTCCTCAGCGACGAACGGCGCAAGAACACCCTCCCCTACCTGTTCACCCGACCCGTGCCGCGCTGGGCCCTTCCCGTGGTGCGGTTCGCCGTCTCCTTCGTGGTCGCCGGGATCGCCGTGACCATCGGGGTCCTGGCGGTGAACGCGATCCTGCTCGGGCAGCCCGGGGCCGAACTGGAGTTCCTCTACTGGCCGCTCGGACTCACCCTGGGGGCGTTGTTCGTCTACGGCGCGATCTTCACGCTTCTGGGCATCATCACGGACCGCCCCTACCTTTGGGGGCTCCTGTACGTGCTCGGCGTGGAGTTCCTGATCTTCGTGGGACGCTACGTGCTGTTCTTCAACGAACGACCGTTCTTCCAGTCCTGGGCCGAGTTCCTGAGCCTGAACCACTGGTTCCTGCAGGTCTTCGCCGCCTGGGACCCGGCGCGCACGAACGCACCCTGGTTCGCCACCACGACGTCGTCGGCATGGATCGCCGGTGCGGGACTGCTCGTGATCGCGCTCGCGGCCCTCGTCGCCAGCGCCGTATCGATCCAGAGACGGGACTTTGACGTGTAAACCAGGACTGGAAGGACAGGCTTATTCCGTCCCCTGCGCGGGGATCCCCGCCGTCCCCACGGCGGTCAAGTCGTAGCTTCCTGAAGCCCCGCTGGTCATGTGCACCCGCACCGTGTAGGACCCGGCCTCAAGGCTCGCCGCCGTGACCTGCTTCTCGGTACCGGAGCCCGTCGCCGAATCCACCTCTTCGCCCTCATCATCAAGCAGGAACAGGTCCATGGAGGCCCCCGTCCCGGAACCCGCAAGATCGATGGAGACGGCCGTCTGCGGGAAATCCACCGAGAAGTCATGCTCGTCCACCCAGGAGCCGCCCCCGACGGGCGCGCCCACCGGGAACGAACCGTCCCAGGTCTCGTTCAGGTCCGCCTCGGGAGGCGGCAACACCTGCACGTCCAACGTGGTGTTCGACGAACCCTGCGGTGCGCTCACGTTCAAGACCACGGTGAAGAAGCCCGGGTTCGCGTACGCATGACTCACAACGACGCCCTCCCCCGTGCTTCCATCGCCGAATTCCCAGAGGAACTCGGCTTGCGTCTCGTTCGTGTCATTCCCATCGCCGGGGATCTGTGAACTGGACGCGTCGAACTCCACCTCCATCTCCGCGCGCAGGATCTCCTCGCTCGCGCTGAAACTCGCCACGACGCCGTCGTCGGAACCCCCCGGGTCCGCCGTCGTGTTGGCCGAACCCTCGACCTCCGGGTCGCCGGAGAGATCCGAGGGTCCCCCGGGTTCTTCTCCCCCCAGGCAGCCTGCCAAGGGCAGGGACAGGGCGAGCAGGAGCGTCAACATGATGGGCATTGAATGGTGCATGGTCTTTCCCTCCGTCTTCTCGAGCCGGTGGTTCGCCGGGCACCGCACACCACCCGCCCCGTCTGGAATCGGTGCTGGGGAGTGGAGCGGATGGTGTGCGGTCGGGCCGGGTGTGGTGGTAGGTTGGTCGGAAAAAACCCAGTCCGGTGGGTAAACGACGTCGCGTTCTCGGGGCCAGAATCTTTTCCGCAACACAAGGATTCCGGTCTTCCTATTTCCGTGTTCTAAGGCATGAATCGAACACGTGTCAGCTGCATTTTCGGGGTGCATGGATGTGGCAAGCGGAACGTCGCGTGAGCGAATCATGTGGAATATATGGGCAAGCGACACCATAGGTAGGATTCACGCCCCGCGTGGAACCGATCCGCGGCACACACAGGAAAAAGCAGGTTGAAAACAAGGGAACGTAAGGGAAGGGAAGGAAATGAAGGGAAGGACCTGCAGCATGAAAACAAAGGAAAGAAAGGGAAGGGAAAAGAAAGGGAAG
>CAYVRY010000041.1:12926-16571 GCA_964452895.1 uncultured Halobacteriales archaeon | reverse complement strand
ACCCGTATTATCACCTGCGGGTGATGGAGTACATCCTCACCACGGGTGAGTTCCTGCTTTTTGACCGCTTGATCAATTACCCGCTGGGCGCGATCAACCCGCGGCCGCCGCTCTTTGCATGGACCACGGCCGCCTTCGGCGGCATGCTGACGCCGTTTTTCGGCGGCGACAGCCTGCGCTCGCTCCACATGGTCGCCATGTTCTCCCCGGCCGTTTGGGCCGGGCTCACGGTGATCCCGGTCTACATGCTGGCCAAGGCCGCCTTCAACCGCACGGCGGGTCTCTGGGCCGCGTTCCTCGTGGCGATCATGCCGGCCCACATGTCCAGCTCGGCGCTGGGCCACGTGGACCACGACCCCCTGATCGTCTTCCTGGTCACGTTCGGGGTGTGGGCCTTCGTCAAGTCGCTCCAGACGCTCCATGTGGAGGAGTACGTGACGGATTACCGGCAAAGCTCGGGGGTGACCGCCGGATACTCGCGCTTCTTCAAGCAGAACCAGGCCGCCGTGGCCTATTCGCTTCTGGCCGGCGCGTTCTTCGCGGCGGTGGCGTTGACCTGGAAAGGGTACGTCTACATCTTCGGGATCCTCGCGATCTGGTACGGTTTCCAGCTCCTTGCCAACCATCTTCGCCACCGCGACAACACGCCTTATTTCATCGTCGGCCTGCTTCCGATCGTCTTGGCGCTCGTCATGATCTGGCCCTATTACACGCAGGTGAACCGGATCGACAGTTGGGTGATGCCCGCCGTATGGGTCCTTCTGGGGATGCTCGTTGCGAGCCTCGTCTTCGTGCCCACGCGGCATTGGCCGCCCGTTTTGGTGATCCCCACGACCATCGTTGTCGCCCTGGTGGGTCTGGCCGTGATGGTCTTCTTGTTCCCGCAGGTCTGGCAGACCTTCTCCACGGGGATGGGTTACTTCACCCAGACCAAGCTCTATTCCACCATCGCGGAGGCGCAACGCACCGACATGGGGCGCCTTGCTTTCAGCGTGGGGATCGTGCCGTTCTTCTTCGGTCTGATCGGCCTCGTGATGGCCCTGGTCTCGTTCATCCGGCGTGGGATCGACTCCCATCTGTTCATCGCGGCATGGGCGGGCGTGGGGATCGTCATGGCCTTCGCGGCCAGCCGGTTCATTTTCGACAGCGCGGTGCCTTTCGCCGTCATGAGCGGCTGGGTCATCGCGCGTTTCGTGGATTGGGTGCGCTTCGGGGAAGTACGAAGGAGTTGGCACACGTTCCGCAGCGCCGGCGCCGGTTTCTTCCGCACCGTGCGCAGTTCCGTGGGCGCCCGCCAGATCGTAGGCACCTTGTTCCTCGTTCTGGTGCTCCTGCTCCCCAGTGTCTGGCTCGGCGTGGACGCCGGGGTCCCCAGCGAGTATCAACAGGACCGCATCGAGGAGGATGACAGTGATTTCTGGCAGCAGCGGTTCGGGGCGTTCGGACAGAGTTTCCTGGCCCGCGACTGGGTGGAGGCCCTTTCCTATCTGCGCGACCAGGATCCAGACGTGGCCGCGGAGGATCGGCCGGCGTTCATCGCTTGGTGGGACTACGGGTTCTACGCGGCGAACAAGGGCAACCTGCCCGCCGTCGCGGATCCGTTCCAGTTCGGCTTCCAGATCAGCGGACGGTTCCTCGCAAGCGGCACGGAGGCAGAAGCCGTGTCCTGGTTGACGATCCGGTTGCTCGAAGGCAATTCCGTGCGCGGCGAGCAGCCCAACGCCTTCGACCAGGACGTGTCGGATGCGCTCGATTCGCGCCAGGCGGGTCTGGCCGACGAGATCCGGCCGCTGGTCCATCGCGGTCGTGATTACGACGCGGCGTACCTGATCCTCGCCCGCGCTCTCTCGGACGACGAGGAAACGGAGAACGGCGACCAGGCGGAGGGCGACGAGGAGTTCGGCTCCCTGGACGCCCAGCTCCCCGGTCAGGAGGTCCCGGGTCAACAGATCCCTGGACAAGGCCAGGAGGCGCCGGATACCGGCGGCCCGGACACGTCCCAGGTACCGACACCGGACCTGGATGAGATCGTGTCCCTCTACCGGGACATCCGGGAGGCCGGCGGCGATTCGATCCGGTACTTCGTGCTCGACGGCCGCATGTTCCCGTGCGACGATCCCCGCTCGGGGCAGGTGGATCATCCGAGCATCTTCTACGCACCCATGTTCCTCGCGGACAAGAACCCGGAGGATTTCGTGCGCACGGCGTACATGGACGGAGCCGGGCAGATGTATTTCCAACGAATCTACGAGACCACGGAGGACGGTTCGTCCAGGGAACTGGATCGCCCCTTCGTGGAGGACTCACGCGGCCAGCGTTTCATCCTCAGCGGCGGCCAGCTTTTGCCCATGGCCGAAGGCGGGTTCATCGATTACACGAGCCCGCTGGCCCGCGATCCGATCCAACTCCAGCGCGACATGTTGCAGTATGACGATTCGTTCTACAACACGATCCTGTACCGTGCATGGATCGGGGACCCCCCGTCGGATCCCCAGCAGCAGATCCCACCGCCGGACGAGTATGCGCCGGGCCAGGACCTGCGCCACTTCCGACTGACGTTCACTTCCATGCGCGTGCCGGACACCGACGACGTGAACCGGTGCGGTGGCTTCGTGGACGGCGTCTCCACCGGGTACGCCACCGGCGGCGGCTACACGCCCGTTCAGATCCTGAAATATTATGACGGGGCGCCCATCGAGGGCACCGTGACGGACGACGACGGGGAGCCCTTGGAAGGCGCCATGGTCCAGGTCGTCGACAATTTCGGCATCCGTCATGATTCCATGGAGACGGGCGCCGACGGCAGCTTCAACCTCCTGGCGCCGTTCTCCACGGAGGACGACCCCTCGGAGCTGGCTTCCCAGGAGCGGCAGTTCACGCTGCGCTCGACAGGCGCCAATGCAGTCCAGGTCGTGGTCGGAGACACCGTGGTGAGCAGCGAAGAGTTCACCGTCACGGATGACCAGGCCATGGGTATGGGGCCCGAGATCCCGCCGTTCAACATCGAGGTCGAGTTGGGTTCCTTGTCCGGCTTCGTCTTCCACGACGAAGCGGGTGACGGTGAGTACAACGAGACCGCCGGTGATTTCGGTGTCGGCAACGCCAACGTGACGCTGGGTGAGCGCAACACGACGACGGACGCAGACGGTCGGTTCTTCTTCGACGACGTTCTTCCCGGGGACCGCCAGGTGCAAGTGACCCACGCGGATTATGAACCTGGAGGGGCCACGGTGAACGTGCCTCCGGGTGATCAAGGCGAAGTGAACGTGTCGCTCGCCCCCTCACCGGTCGAGGTCTCCGGTGTGCTCACGCACAACGGGGAACCGGTGGAGGGCGCCACCGTGGTGTTCGTGCGCGAGGACAACGAGGAGGACCGCGAGTTCTCAGAGCCATCGGACGCCGGGGGCAACTACTCGGTGCCCGTGCCGGTGGGTACCTGGTTGGCCAGTGTCGAGTACGAGACCTTCGAGGACGAAGGCGGCGTCCGGTACTTCACCGCGGACCCGGTCGAGATCGACATCACGTTCGGCGATGGCCCGCAGACCTTGGACCTGGAAATGGAGCGAGAAGAGATCGAGGAACCTGGAGCCGGGCCGGGCGGGTAGGTACCGATAAAAAACGCGGCTCAGCGTTCCTTGACGCCGG
>CAYVRY010000041.1:0-12826 GCA_964452895.1 uncultured Halobacteriales archaeon | reverse complement strand
TAGGTACCGATAAAAAACGCGGCTCAGCGTTCCTTGACGCCGGCTCGGGTACGGTACCGACCAGAGACGCCGCGGGCGGTCCGGATGGTAGACACCGTCATCGGTTCAAGTACCGATAGAACACCGTAACCTGGTTGGTTACGGGTACGTGACCCGGTCCACCGCCAGCGGCTCCGCGCTCTTTAGACCGCCCGGATCCGGTTCGCGATGGTCTCCAGTTCCGCGTGCGTCATTTCGGGCCGGCGGCCTTCGAACAGGTCGTGGATCGGTCCGTAGCCGTCGTCGGCTTGACGCGGGATGAGGTGCACGTGGACGTGGTCGATCTCCTGGCCGGCGGCTTTCCCGTTGTTCACGGCGATGGTCATGCCGCCGGCGCCGGTGGCCTCGGAGAGGCGCGGGACGACGATGCGGACCATCTCCCAGAGTTTCTGGTTGTCTTTTTCCTGCAGGTGCTCCATGAGGGTGCTGTGCGTGCGGGGGATCACGAGGGCGTGACCGGGTCGCAGCGGGGCGATGTCGAGAAAGGCGAGCGCGTGCTCGTCCTCGTAGATCTTCACGCTGGGGATTTCCTCCTCCACGATCTGGCAGAAGGCGCATTCCGGGTCCCGCATGGCTGTCTGGGAGAGGGCGGTGGGACAAAAGGCTTCGGCTGGTGCTATCGGCTGCCCAATCCACCGATCTTGTCCGCTTCGGCGTGTCCTTGGTCCGCGTAGCGTCCCCAGGCGAAGAGCAGGTCGGAGAGGCGGTTCAGGTAGCGGATCACTTCGGCGGCGACGGTGGCTTCACGTCGCAGTCGCACGGCGAGGCGTTCGGCGCGTCGGCAGATCGTTCGCGCCACGTGCAGGTGCGCCGCGGCGGGGGTCTCACCGGGGACGATGAACTGGTCCATGGGGTCCACCTGCTGCCAATAGTGGTCGATGAGTCGTTCCAGTCCCGCCACGTCTTCCTGGGTGACCCGGCGCACTTTCTCCGGCGTGCCGGCCTTCTCTTGTGGGGGTGTGGCGAGGTCGGCGCCCACCACGAAGAGGAAGCGTTGCACGTCGCGGATCTCTTGTTGCAGCCGCTCGTCGTCCACGCCGAGGCGGGCCAGGCTGAGGGTGCTGTTCAGTTCGTCCACCGTGCCGTAGGTCTCCACGCGCAGGTCGTCCTTGTCGACGCGGGAGCCGTCGAAGAGGCCGGTCTGGCCTTTGTCGCCCGTTCGTGTGTAGATCCGCACCATGGGCGGTGACGTGGCAGGGTTGCCTGGTGGATAAACGTGTCCGCTGGTGGCCTAGCGGGGGCGCGGGTCGCGCGTGGCGTCGCCATGCCGGCTCCTGCGGTCCGGGGGGCGGGAGGCCGGTCTGTTGTTCTTCTTGATCTTTTGTCGCCGTTCCATGGCGCTTTCTTTCAGTGCGGGTACGTGTTTCTCCACGAGCGTGCGGATCGTTCCGCTGGTGGCAAGCGGGGTGAGTGCGAGCGGTTTGTCGTGCCCGTCGGTTTTGACTTGTTCGAGCACGCTGCGGACGGTCTCTTGATGGGTGTGGTGGCAGCGGACGATGGCTTGTTTTTCCTTGTAGCGGGTCAGCCAGACGCCGGTCTCTTTCTCGAAGCCGGCGCCGTGCTCCGGTCTTCCGGTGGCCTTGATCGCTTCGATCAGGTCCCGGCGGGTGAGGGCGGGGTCACCGTCCACGCGCATTGCGATGTAGCGTATGCGCGGTTCGCCGGGGCTGCGGGCCATGGGCTGGCGAAAGAGGGGTCGTATAAATAACGAGCCCTGTGCTCTGTTGCTTCATCCGGGCGGTTGTGGCGGGTCCCGCTTTTTCCCGCGCGCTTCGGATTTCTTGCCGAGAAACCACGCGCCTGCGGACAGAAGGGCCAGTGCGGCGAAGACGGCGTAGGTGCCCCATGCGGGCGGCGGCGCGGCGAGCGCGGGGTCCTTGACGTCTTCCAGCGACTGGATCGTGAATCCGATGTGGCGGCTGGGGGGTTTCGTGATGTTCCAGGGGATGCGACCGGACACGGCGGTTTCGCGTTCCACGTCATGATCGGGGTCCACGCTCGGAGTGTAGTTCGGTGGGAGCAGGATGCGCACCGAGGTGATGTTTTCGGGCAGTCGGTCCCATCGCACGGGGATCTCCTGGTCGGTCGCGATGTCTTGTCGCCCTTCCAGGAGCATCGCGATCGGGCTTCCGGCGGGGGGCCCGTCGTCGGTCCATGTGGCGACGGCCCAGGTGCCGCCTTCGTCTGTCTCGCTTGTGGTCTCGGGTTCGCCGTGGACGTCGTCTTCGTAGGGTGCGAAGCTGTGCAGCCGCACGTTTTCTCCCAGCGGTGCCCGGGCTTCGCGGTGGGTCTCGTCGCCGACGACGCTCGTGTTGACGATCAACGCGTATTGGAGGTGCGGCGGGTCCCCGTGGGCGTCGGGGCGCGCGAAGAGCGTGATCTCCATGCGTGCTTGCCCGGTGCCGGGGGCCTCGTTCTCCTCTGCCGAGACGCTCAGGGGGCTGGCCGGTGATGCCGCGTTGAGCAGGAGGATCAAGAGCAGCCAGGTTGAGCGGCACCGGTGCATGGTCCGGTCCAACGAGGTCGGGGTCATGTCCTCTTCGGTGGGCGCGGGGGGTCTTGGTCGAGGGCTTTGGCGCCGCCCACGGTGCTCGGCGTGGCGTTCGCGGCGGGTCGCGGGGCCTTTCGGTCAGAGGTGGGTTCGTTCCGGTGTTGCGTCCCTGCGCCGCCGGGGGTCCAGCTGCTGAAGCTCAGTGCGGCGCCGCCGAGGGCCATGAGGAGCGCGCCGCCCCAGACGAGGTTGATCATGGGCAGCGTGGAGACCTCGACGTTGATCGCGTCGACACTTCGCGCTTCCCGGGCGCCTTGTTCATGCAGGGGGAGGTTGCCGAAGATCCAGCCGTGGGCCGGGTCGTGGAGGCCGCTGGGGGCGATGTAGATGTCGCTTCCCGGGGTGCGCAGGACGCCGACGTCGGGTTTGTAGTGGCTTTGGAATTCGAAGTATTGGAAGCCGGCGCGCGTCTGCTTCGTCCTGCCTTTTTCGTCGGTGACGAGGAAGGTGGCGACCACGTGGTCGACGGTTCCGCTGCCGTCCGTGTCGCGTCCCTGCAGTTCCTGCAGGGTGAGTTCGTAGGCGCCGGCGGTGCGGGTCTCCCCTTCGCGCAGTTCCACGGTGTCTTCCGTGGTTTGGAACGTGGTGACGATGCCGTGGCCGAGCAGTAGCAGGGCGACGCCGAAATGGATCGAGTGGATCCCGGCGAACCGCAGTGCGCGTCTTTTGGGCATCCGCCGCCAGGCCATGACGATGCGTACGCCGGCCATGGCGGCGGCGAACGCGAGTACGGGGACGGCCAGTGCGAGCGCCCAGACGTCGGGCATGAGGATCGCTGCGGCCACGCCGAGAAGGAGTGTGCCGCCCAGGAGCGCGAGTACGGTGCGTCGGGGCAGGGTGCCGATGCTGATGGCGACGGCCATGACCGTGACGGCGGTGAGTGCCACGGGCCCGGTGCGGTTCGTGAAGACGGATTCGCGGATCCGGCTCGATGGGAACCCGTCGATCCCGACGAAGATCAGCGTGACGGTGACGGTGGCCAGAAGGACGAGCAGGAGGACGCCGGCCAGGAAGAGGTTGTGCAGGTCGAGCTGGCTGAGCAGGCGGTCCAAGCGGGACCCTTGGTCCCGGGCTTTCGGCCGGGGGCGCTTGGGTGTCTCAATCGCCCCGGAGTCGATGCGGGCGGCTTGCGCGGAGGCGAGCATGAACGCGGCGACGAGCAGGCTCGCGATCAGCCCGGAGAACAGCATGACCTCGGGGTGTTCCAGGGCGCCCACGTAGCGCGCCCAGGCGTTCTGGGAGTCGCCTTCGGCGATGAAGCTGTGCAGCGACACCCAGACGCCGCTGCGTACCACGAGGGTGGAGAAGAGACTGCCTGCGAACACGAGCATGCCGAGAAGCGGTGCGGCCACGGGGAACATCCCCTTGCCGTCGTTGCGGTAGGCGGCGTGCAGGAACGCGACGGTCAAGATCCATGGGATGAGGCTGGCCACTTCCACGGGGTCCCAGTCCCAGTAGCCGCCCCAGCCGAGCGCGATGTAGGCCCACAATGCGCCCAGGGACACGCCGATGGTGAGCATCACGAAGGCGAGGTGCGCCCATCGCCTGGCGGAGCCGACCCAGCCGGGGCGTCCGCTTGCCAGGTGTGCCAGGGCGAACGCGCAGGGGAGCAGGGTGGCGGCGTATCCCAGGAAGACGATGGGGGGATGGATCGCGTTGTACCAGATGAGCAGTTGTGGGTTGATGCCGCGTCCGTCGGGGGATTGTGCCAGGCTGGCTGCTTCCACGGGGGCGAACGGGCGTCCGTACAGGACGACGAGGATGAACAGGAACGCCACGGTGTAAACGGCCAGCCGGGCGTATCTCCGTACGGCCTGGGTGTCCTCCAGGGCCTGGTCGACGTCCTTGACGCGCGGGGCGTGGTGGGCGCTGTGTGCGGTCCCGGCGGCGGCCTGGTCGCTTTTCTTGTAGGCGTGCCGGTGGCGCAGTTCTTCAAGGGACCAGAGGCCGAGGATGTAGGTGGACCAAAGTAGCATGGACCCGGGGCGGCCCACCCAGAGTCCGGAGAGGCGTTCGAACCAGTCGTACTCGGTCTTCACGTTCGCCCATACGTATTGCAGACTCAGGTCCGCGTTGAGGAACGAGCCGGCCAACGCGACGAGGGCGGCACCGATCATGGCGAACGCGCCCCAGCCGGCGCCGATGGAGAGTTCGCGTTGTTTCGGGTCGCCGCGGCGTACCACGTCGAGCAGGCTGGCTCCCATCGCGACGACGAGCGCGCAGAGTGCGCCGATGAGCAGGATCGTGCCGAGAATCATGGTGGACACCTGACCGGTCGCGCGGGGGACCGGTGGATGGTGGGATCAGTATTTGGAGGAACACCCGACTTGGATGTCCGTGGCTTGGATCGTGAGGCCACTGGGGGTCTCGACGAGTGTCCCGGTGATCACGGACATCTTGGGTCCGAAGGCGTCCGGCAGCACGCCGTTGTAGATGACGTTCAGCGTCTCGTTTCTTTTCTCGGTATCCCCGCTGGCGTCACTCAGCGTGAACCGGACGGTCTGGTCCTCTGTCTGGATCGTGTCGGCGACCACGTATCCGCGCACGCTGATCTCCTCGTCGTCGTGGTCATCCGGGTCGGAGGTCACATGGTGGACGTCGAGGAACGGGGCCGCGCCGGATGAACCGGAGAGCGCCCAGATCGCGGTGGCGACGATGAGCACCATGGCGATCAGGACCTTGTGCTGGGTCTTCATAAGGGCCGCATGCCGTTCGACTCGCTGCCGGTCTTTAAGGCTTATTGTCGCGACAATCCGGGGGCGGTGGAAGGAGGGCTCCAACACGTTGCGGCGGTGGGGCCGCGCAGCGCGGCAGTGAAGTAGCGGGGGCGGTTGCGGAACGTCGTGTCGGTCTTTCACGAGGACCTCTATGCCGGCAGGCGGGTCTTGGTCACGGGGGGTGCTTCGGGGATCGGGTTCGCCATTGCCCGGGCGTTCGCGCAGCATGGGGCGCAGCTGGTGCTCGTGAGTCGCAACGAGGAGCGGTTGAAGGGGGCGTGCGAGGCGCTCGAAGGCGAGGGGGGTCGGTCTGCGTCTTTTCATGCGGCGGATGTCCGCGACGCGGCGCGCATCGATGCGGTCGCAAGGGCGGAGGGGCCGGTGGATGTGCTGGTGAACGCGGCGGCGGGGAATTTCCCGGCGGTTTTTTCCGGGATGAGCCAGAGCGCCTGGGACACCGTGGTGGACATCGTGCTCAAGGGGACGGCGAACGTGTCCCGTTCGTTCGCCCACGGGCTGCGTACTCAGGGCGGCTCGGTCCTGAACATCGTGGCGGGGTACGCGTGGACGGGGGCCCCGGCGATGAGTCACAGCGGGGCGGCGAAGGCGGGGGTGTTGAACTTGACGCGCAGCCTCGCGGTGGAGTGGGCGCCGGATGTGAGGGTGAACGCGGTCTCACCGGGGCCCATCGGGGGTACGGAGGGGATGAAGCGGTTGGGGGAGGATCTTGGTCTGGCGGGCGCGGTGGTCAAGGCGACCCCGCTCCGGCGCATGGGGGAGGTGCAGGATGTCGCGAACGCTTGCTTGTTCCTGGCCAGTGAAGCGGCGGGGTACGTCACGGGGGCGTGCCTCGTGGTGGACGGCGGTCAGGACGCGGTGGGCCCGTTCGCCTCGGTCTTCCAGGCGATGGAAGGGTGAGGGGCAGGATTCCGGCTGAAGGAGCCTTCTTCGTTGAAACCGTGAGAAAACTGTTTGTATCTGGCTGTCGTTTCTTGGCATGATGGTGGATGGTGCCGAAGGTTCAGCGGGGCCGGGGGTCGAGGAGGACCCCTGGACGCCCTTGCCCATGGACCCTCCGCAGCCCATGCTCCACCAAGTTGTCCCGCAAAGGGAGTCCCGGTTCAAACGCAGATACGAGCGGGGTCTGTTGCTTGCCGTGGTCACGTTGGGTGCCTATGCGTTTTGGTGGCATTGGGCGGTGCACAAGGAGTTGTGCAATCACCTGGGTCGTCCCATGAAAGGGCAGACGGTCTGGATCACGTACCTGCTGATTTCCTTCGCGGTCGTCGTCATGGCGGTCATGGTCTGGTTGATGAGACTCGGGATCATGGATGGTGCTCAGGACCCGGAGGGGGCGCTGATTTCGGCACGCGCCCTGGTCGGACTCATGCCGATCTTGTTCATTGTCGCCGTCTCGGCGTCGTTGGTCGCTTTGGTCCTGTTCGCAATCTATGTGCGGCGCCAGTATGAGGTGATCGAGGAGGCGAAGCGTGCCGTGGGCGTACCCATGCGGTCCAAGGCCGGACGGTTCTTCGTTTTGTATTTCGGTGCCGCGGTCCTGTCGGCGGTCCCGCTGGTCGGTGCCCTGGCGGTGCTTCTGGTGCCGTTGGCCTACTGGTACTTGCAGGAGCATTACAACGATTACTGGGACGCCGTGGACGAGTGGCGAAGCCGCCCCGTTGAACAGCCTTCACCGACGACGGCGCCCTTCCCGCGTTGAGTAGGGTGGCTTCATTGCAGCCGCCGCTGCAGCCGGTACAACCAGTACCCGTACACCGCGACGGCGAGGTAGATGCTGCCGACGGCGACGAGGACCAGGTGCGCGTCCGTGATCATGGCTTTTCCTCCATGGCTCCCGTTTCTTCTGCTTGCGCGGCTTCCTGTTCCAGTCGCTGCAGTTCGATCCGGTACCGGGTGAGAACGAGGAAGAGGAGCAGGGCGACGAAGGCGACCACGTTCAGGTAGAACGTCTCGCGCACGCCGGGCGTGACGATGCCGCCTTCGGGGTTCAACGGGCTCGCATCGGGATGCACGCTTTGCCAGACGCGCTGGGCCATGTAGGAGAGCGGGACCACGGCGAAACCCAACAGGCCGTAGACGGCGGCGGTCCGTTTGCGGCGTCGGGGGTCTGCGATCTGTCGGCGCAGGATCAGGTAGGCGACGTAGACGAGGAACATGACAAGGGTGAGCGTGAGTTTCATGTCCTGAGGGTTCCAGTACGGGATGCCCCATTCCAGGTGGCCCCACAGGCTGCCGGTAAAGAGCGTCAGGGCGGCGAGCAGCACACCGACTTCCGCGGCGGCGACGGCGAAGGCGTCCCAGTGGTCCTGTTCGGTGGAGAGGACCCGGTAACTGGCGATGGCGAGCAGGATGAAGGCGAGGTAGGCGCTCCAGGCGACGGGGACGTGGAAGTAGAAGATCTTCTGTCCGACGGGGCTGGTCTGGCAATCCGGCGGTTCACAGTCTGGGTCGTCGAAGCCGGGCAGAAGCGGCGCGTGGAAGGCGGCCATGAGCACGCCCGCGGCAAGAAGGACCAGGGCGCTGATGCCGAAGATTCGGATCGCGGTGATGAGGCGCCGGTCGGCGATCGGGTCGGTTCGGTTCATGGGGGTCCCGTCGTTGTGGGGAAAGGGGGAGACCGTCTGCGTCCCGGGGGCGCTCCACTCCCAGTCGCGGGTTTAAGGATTCGGGCAGGGGCGCGCTCGCGCTGTTGTTGCGGGGGGCGGGGGCCCGGCTTTGCTCGCCATGGGCCTGATATTTCTGGTCCCGCGGGGGTTCCACGCAGAATCATCAAATAGGATGTTCAGGGAAGGAGGAGTCCGACCGAGGTCGTTCGGCCCATGCTTCAGGAGTTCCGTGTTTGACCGCGACCACCCTCCTTGCCAGTGCAATCGTGACGACGGCTGCGACGAGCTTGTTCGTCTACATCGGGTGCCGCTTGACGAAGCGCCGGTTGGACGAGCCGTCCCGGCTGGCGGCGACGGCGTTCGTGGTGTGGTGGTTCGGTGTGGCGGGTTTCCTTTTTTTGTGGAACGCGCTCCCGTTGTTCCTTGCCTTGGCGGGGGTCGAGGATCTCGCGCTGGTCGTCGTGTTGCGGCTGGTCTCCCATTTGTCCCTTTCCCTGGCCATCGCCTGTCTGGTGTTTTATCTTCTTTATCTGTTCACGGGCCAACGGGGATTGGTGTACCCGGTGATGGTGTTCTATGCGCTGGTCTTCATGGGTTTGGCCTACATCGTGGTGTTCAACGACCCCGTGGGCGTGGACGTGGCGCGGTGGCGGCTGGACCTGCGGTATCAGATGCCTTTGGGGATGCCATTTTTTGTGTTGATCGGGTTGTTGATCCTGCCGACGTCAGCGGGCGCGTTGGGTTATCTCTCGCTGATCGGAAAGACCAGTGACAAGCGGATGCGTCTTCGGATCACGTTGGTCTCCATCAGCATCCTGGTGTGGGGGCTTTCCAGCCTGTTCGCGCGGTACTTCGCCGGGGAGTTCCTGCAGATCTTCACCCGGTCGGGGATCGGACTGGTCGCAGCGACCGTGATCTTCTTGGCGTACGAGACGCCGGCGTGGCTTCGGAAACGGTGGGGATTGCCGGATGAACCGGAACCCTCCGAGATCGTGCTCGCCCGGAGAAGGCTCGAGGAGCGCGAACAGAAACGTGAGAAGGAGCGGCGCCAGCGCGAAAAAGGCCTGGAGTGGCGGATGCGGGAGCTCGTCTAGCCGCACATCGCGGCCTCAGGGTTCCAGCAGGAAGGGGACGAGCAGCCATGAGATGATCAACAAGATCGCGTCGTAGGCCACGAGCACACGAAGTGCAGCGGCGATGGAGGTGAAGGTGCCTCCTTCCATGAGGATCAAGGTGGCGGGGATCGCGGATGCGAGCACCGGGTAGAGGGCAGGAAGCGACAAAAGCGGCACCAACAACACCCAGTTGCGCCCGTGCATGGCGATCGCGGCGGTGAGGGTGGTCAATGTCGCGGTCCCGATGACGCCGAGCACCAGAACGAGCAGATGCAGCGGCCTGAAGGTCGCGGCCGGGTCGAAGAAGATCCACAGGGCGCCCAGGAGCACGAGCGCGACGAGCAGGCTCACGGCGGTGTTCACGACGAGTTTGGCGGCCCAGAATCCAAACGGGTCGGCGGGGCTTGCCAGCAGGCTTTCCAGGGTGCCGCGCTCGCGTTCCACGACGAAGCTGCGGGCCAGGCCCACCTGCGCGGCGAAGACGATCCCCAGCCAGAGCACGCCGGTCACGGCGTGGACCGCCTCAACGTGCGTGATGAAGGCGACGTAGCCGGCGAGCGCGACCAGCACGGCGACGGTGAGCGACCCGGCCAGGGCATCACGTGCGCGCCATTCCACGCGGGTCTCCTTGACAAGCAGTGGGCGCAGGCTCATGGGGCGCCCTCCATGACGGCGTCCAATGCCGATTGGGCGACGCCGTTGTCGTCGGCGGGGATCTCGGTGAGTCGTCCGGAGGTGAGGACCCAGGCCTTGGTGGCCCATCCCAGGTGCGCGTGGGGGTTGTGTGTGGCCATGAGCACGGTGCGCCCGGTGCCTGCCCCGAGTTGTGTCTGCAGCCGGGCGTGCGCCTGCTGGTCGAGACCCGAATCGGGTTCGTCCAGGAGGAGGAGTCGGGGTTCGCCGAGCAGGGCTTTGGCGAGGCCCAATCGGCGCTGCATGCCGTGGGAGTATTCAGACAGGGGCCGCGCGGCGTGCGCCGAGAGTCCCGCGTCGGAGAGCTGACGGTCCACTTCGGCGTCGCCGAGCCCGCGCACGCGGGCATGCAGGGTGAGGTTCTCGGTGCCGGTGAGCTCCGGGTAGAACCCCGGCGCGTGGCCCAGGTGACCGGTCTGTTCGTGCAGGCGACGGCGTTCGGCCAGGGGATCCAGCCCGAGCACCCGCACGTTCCCGTTTTGTGCCGGCAGCAGTCCGGCCAGTGTCGCGAGCAGGGTGCTCTTTCCGGCGCCGTTGCCGCCCACGATGAGCACCCGGTCGCCTTCGGCGGCGTGCGCGGTGGCGTTGTGGATCACCGTGCGCCCGGCATGACCCATTCCGGCATCCACCAGGCGAACGATGGGTTCGGGGCCCGACGGGGATGGATCTGGGGGGGCCACAACGGCCTGAGCCGGACCCGCCTCTTTTCTGTGGCGGTTCAGCACACGGTGGTACGGGCGTCGTGGACGAGGGGATCTGTCGGGTGGCCATCCCCCTTTCGGGGTCACGGGGGGCTGCGTGCCACGGATTTTGCGCCGAATAGGCCGCCTCGGACCAAAAGCCTTCAAAGCGGGAGGCGGAATGGGGCGCCACCGGGCGAAACGGCCCGGGGAGTCGTCTCATGGTCCTCGAAGGCCTGGGGGAGAGTCTCAGGGGCTCCCTCAAACGCATTGCCAACGCCTCGCACATCGATGCGAAGCTCGTCAAGGAAGTGGCGCGCGAGATCCAGCGGGCGCTCATTTCAGCGGACGTGAACGTGCGTCTTGTCCTGGAGCTGTCGAAGCGGATCGAGAAGCGGGCTTTGGAGGAGCGGCCGCCGGCGGGCATGTCGAACCGGGAGCACGTGGTGAACATCGTGCACACGGAGTTGACCGGGGTCCTCGGCAACGACCGTCAGCTTCCGCTCAAGAAGCAGGTGATCATGCTCGTGGGCCTCTACGGCAACGGGAAGACCACCACGGCGGGCAAACTCGCCAAGCATTTCCAGAAGAAGGGCCTGCGACCGGCGCTCTTGGCGGGGGACGTGCATCGGCCGGCGGCGATCGACCAGTTGCAGACGTTGGCGCAGCAGACGAACACGCAGTTCTACGGCGAGTGGGACAACAAGGACGCGGTGGCAATCGTCAAGCGCGGCCTGGAGAAGTTCAAGAAGAGCGCAGACGTCGTGATCGTGGACACGGCGGGGCGGCACAAGCTGGACGAGGACCTGATCGACGAGCTTTCGGACATCTTCAAGGCGGCCAAACCGGACGAGAAGTTGCTGGTGATCGACGCCGCGGTGGGTCAACAAGGCGGCCCGCAGGCGAAGGCGTTCCATGATGCGGTGGGCGTAAGCGGCGTGATCTTGACGAAGCTGGACGGCACGGCGAAGGGGGGCGGTGCACTTTCGGCGGTGGCGGAGACGCAGGCGCCGATTGTGTTCATCGGGACCGGGGAGCACATCGGGGACCTGGAGGTGTTCGATGCGGACCGCTTCATCGGGCGGTTGTTGGGGATGGGGGACATCGAGGCGCTCCTGGAGAAGGCGCAGGAGGCCTCCGAGGGCCAGGACGTGGAGAAGACCGCCCGGCGCATGATGACGGGCAAGTTCACGCTGCATGACATGTACCAGCAGATGCAGATGCTGAACAAGATGGGGCCGTTGGGGAAGGTCTCTCAAATGCTGCCCGGGGGGATGGGGGAGAAGATGCAGGGTGCGGACATGGAGGGTTCGCAGGAGAAGCTCACGCGGTTCCGGGTGATCATGGATTCCATGACCAGCGAGGAGATGGAGCACCCGAACCTGGTCAAGTCGAGCCGGCAGAAACGGATCGCCCGCGGGGCCGGCGTGGACCCGCAGGAAGTGAAGGCGCTCTTGAAGTATTACGAGATGTCGAAGCGCATGATGAAGGGCTTCGGTTCGAACCGGAAGATGCAGCGCCAGCTGATGAAGCAGTTGAAGTTCCCGGGGCAGTGACGGCGTTTCAGGGTACCGCGGCGACGGGTGTTGTGGGCTCCAGGGCGGGCGTGGGGACGGACGGGAGACGGCGGTAGGCGAACCCGCTGATCAGACCGAACGCGAGCATGGCGAGCGGCGCGGCGTCGCCTGTTTCGGTGCCGAGGCTCGCTTCCATGCCCCAGGCGATCAGTCCTCCGAGGACCATCGCGGCTGCGATGAAAGGGATCCAGCTGCGCGCGAGCACCCCGCGGCGCATCAGGACGAAGCGCCATGTGAGGTACCCGGCGGTGGCGCCGCCGAGCAGGTTGTGGACGACCTCGTTGGTGAGCCGCCCCCAGAACCCTTGCGCCGTCTGCGCGCCGAGCGCCTCCCAGATCACGATTTAGAACACGGCGACGACGATGAACCCGCCCGCCATGGCGGGGATCCATGCTCCTGCTTTGGGGTAGTCCCGCCGTACGTGGAACCATTGGGCAAGCCCGATGCCGAGGCCGGCCATGCCGAACGCGATCGCGAGCATGAGGGCGAAGAAAACCGCATTGTTGTCCATCGCGGTGTCGACGTCCACGCCAACGGCGTCGCCCACGGTGAAGATCAAGATCCAAGCGGCCAGAAAAGGGACGGTGAATGCGATCGCGCTCCCCAACGGCCAGGTGGTCCAGAAAAGGACCCTTTTGGTAGGTCGAACCATGCAAAACAGAATCGGGACCAGGGGAAGAACCTTTCCATGATCGGACGAGCGGACCGCTCTCGATCCCTGCGCGGGCCCGCGGCATCATCCGGCGTCTGGGGCCGGCTGGTCTGCTCCGTGGGCGAAACTCATGTAGGGGCGGTCGCCTTGGCCCCCCGGTCCATGGCTGAAACCT
>CAYVRY010000040.1:0-16624 GCA_964452895.1 uncultured Halobacteriales archaeon | reverse complement strand
TGCGGCAAACTCTTCGAAGGCGGCGTCGAAGTGGAACCCGGCGGCGCCCCCGTGACCGTCAAAGGCGGCGGTGCCCAGCGAAAGAAACGGGCGCCCGCCCCCAAGAAAGCCGCGGCGAAACCCAAAAAACCTGCCAAGGCGACGAAACAGGCCACCGCCACGACACAAGAGACCTGCGCCGCGACCACGAAATCCGGCGCCCCCTGCTCGAACCGCCCCCGCAAAGGCTCCAAATACTGTTCATCCCACAAAGGATGGCGGCCGCCGCGCCAATGACCACCACGTCACGGCCTGAAGCTCACGACGCATCGCGTATGAACCGTGCAACGGCGGCCACGTGTCCCGGTGAGAACGCATACGTGGAAGCCGCGACCCGCACCGCACCGCCCCGAGCGCCCGCCAAGCGGGCCAGACGGGTCTGTGCCCCGCCCACGAGGTCCACGAACGCCGTGCCGTCGCTTCGAAGCGAACCCACCTGCAGATCGTGCAGGTCGAGCGCCAGACCGCACCGCAACCCCTTGGCCACCGCCTCCTTGACCGTCCAAAGAAGCGCGGTGCGCTGCGCCAGATCCCCTCCCGTCTCGTGCAGCCATTTGATCTCCTCGGGCGTGAACGCGACCGCTTCCAACGCGCGCTGACGCGGCACCACGGACTCCACATCCAGACCGACCCCGAAGCATCCGTCCCCCTCGGGCACCGCCAAAGCCACCGCATGGGGTCCGCTGTGACTCAACGTGAGCTGCAACGTCGGCAGTCCCCTCCCCGCCCCCGGAACGCTCCAGCACGGCGCGCGGGTCCCGGGGTCCGGGTTCACGGCGACCGACCGGGCGGGCACATCGTGCCCACGCTTCTTCAACGCCCAGGAAACCGCGTTCTTCGCCGCCATCAGACCCGCTGCGTGCTCCGTGCGCCGCTTGGCAAAACGCATCCCACGAAGCCGCCGCGCCTCCTCGGGATGGAACCAATGGGCAAGAAACGACTCGTCATCCAGCCGAGGTGCCAACCGATGGACCGACACCCGCACCGCCTCCTCATCCCCCAACGGCAAAAGCGCCATGGCGCTGGAGCCCTCCGGGTCGCGCACCTCGAGCTCCCAATCCTCATCCTCCTGCACCACTTCAAAACCGCTCGAGCGCGGCTGGGACGGCGAAGGGGCCGCGGGGCCATCCCCGGGCGTCTTCTGCGAAGATGCGCTCCGGGGATCCCCCGGCGGGGCGTCATCGGGGCGTTTCACCTGGTGCGTCCCCGTCCGGATCATCCGGAACCCCTCCATGCGGTCCACCAGGAGCCCTTCCGGCGTGTACGCCTCCACGGTGTACTCCGAATGCTGCTCGTCCACATCGCGCTCATGCCGCGCGACCACGATGAGGCTCGTTCCCGGCGGCGCCTCTGCAGGTTGCGTATAATGGGTGATGCGCCGGATCCCGGCGGGCAGACTCATGGTCTCCCGTTCAGAGAGCGCCCAGAAGCCGCTCGCCTGGAACATCGCCTCACGCAGAAGCGGCGCCGTGCGGAACCGCGGACGCGGCGTGTCCGCGAACAACGCATCCAACTCGAAGCGCGCCACCGCGGCCACGTTCGGACCCTCGATCCGCGCGATGGAATCAAGCACCTGGAACGTGGGCCCATGGAAGAAATGGTCGTACACGTCGCCGTGATCGAACACGACACTCTCGCCGGGAGCGATGGGCAGGTTCCGGTTCACCGGATGGGGCTCCGGCACCCCCAGGACCACGTTGCCCACGAAATGCACCCGCGTCTCCCCCAGGAGGCGACCCGACTCGTTGACGAAATCCGACTCCAACCGGCAGCGGACCTTCACCGGCACCAACGGGACCGGCTCCGGCTCCACAGAAGCCCCAAGGAGCTCCGAATCCGTACCATCGGGGTCCGGTTGTGGTTCCGGCGGCCGGGGTTCCGGGACCGGGGTGATCCGTTCCACCACCACGCGCACGTCGAGCGCGCGTTCGCGCAGGAGCTTGACCGGCAAGCGGTACTCGATGTCCTCGGCCGCGGTGAACGTGCAACCCGCCTCCCGTTCCTCCGTGGTCAAGAGGCTCTCGGCGGCCTCCGCGAACATCTCCACCCCGAACACACCGGGCAGGTACGCCACGGAATCCACACGATGGTCATCCAGGTAGAGATCGCGGTCGAGACGCAAAGAACGCGTGGCCACCGCGAAGCGTTGCGGCACGAGACTGATGAAACCGTCCAAAAGGGGCATGGACTCCACTCCCTCCACGTTCTCGCTGGGCAGCACCGGCGGCAGGGTCTCCTCCTGCACCTGGCGGTCCGCATCGATCTGACCCACACGGCCAGCGATCACGACCTCGGGATGCAGATCCCCCGTGATCCATTCCTGCACGAACATGCGCGTGCCCTCGCTAAGCGGGATCGGGGTGACCCCGGCGGCCTGCATCACCTGCATGATCCCGCCCTTGGTGGCCATCCCCACGTCACTCCAGGCGCTCCAGTCGATCGCATGACCCCGAACGCCCGGCAACCGGTCCAACTCCACGGCGATGCGGACCGCAAGGTCGTTCGCCGCCGAATAATCCACCTGACCCAGGTTCCCGAAACGCCCGGCCACGCTGGAGAACACACAGACCTGACGAACCGGGTCCTCGCGGGCCGCCCAGACCAGGTTCATCATGCCCACCGCCTTCGTGTCGAACACGCTGTCGAACTGATCTACGTCCTTGTCCGCCAGCGCCTTGCTCACCTCCAGACCGGCTCCATGGAGCAGCCCCGTGACCGGCCCCTGCTTCTCGCGGGCCGATTCCATCACCTTGGAAACCGCTTCGTGGTCCTGGATGTCCACGGGGAAATACTCCACCCGGGCACCCAGCGCGCGCAGTTTCTCGATGTTCTTGTGCACTTCAATGGCCTTCTCTTCGCGGGACCACTCCCGCTCCAGCATCACCGGGGTCACCCGGTCATGCTGCTCCCGCAACCGGGCAAGAAGCGCCTTCTTGCGCTCGGCCAACTGGGATTCATCCAGACGCGACAACGCCTCGACGTCCGGCGGCAACCGCGTGCGGCCCAACAAAGTGAGCGCCGGCGCCTCATCAGGGCCGACGGTCTGGACGAGTGCGGCGAGACATGCCGCCGTCACCCCCTGCGCACCGCCCGATGCCACGATGTGGTCGTCCCGGAAGACCCGGTGCGCCTCGGCGCGCGACGTCTCACGCGGCAAGACCTCCAACTCGACCCGACGGTCCAGCGCGGGATAACCCACTTCGGTCCGGTTTGTCGCATGAGCCAGCTCCTGCAGCACCATGCGCACGGCTTCCTGCGGCCCCACTTCCACGCCCAGGTCCACCACACGGACAAAACAGGACGGCAGTTCCTTGGCCAAGGCCTTCGTCAAGCCCGCAACGCCGCCATGGACCGGGTCCAAAGACGACAGCAAAGGCCGGGAGCCGTCCACCTCCGGCAACGCGAACGTCCCACCCATGCGGGTAAGGGAGATCACCGGACGGCCCGGACGGCCCATCAGGTCCTCCTGCGCCGCACGCGCCAACACATAGAGCGAACGCACGCCCTCGCGCGCGCGTGAACGCATGGCTGGCGGGTTCTCCGGGCCATGCTCACCGGCCAAACCCGCCAGATGGACGATCCCCCCGATGGGTCCAAGGCGGTCGCGCACCGCGGCCACGGTCTTCTCCACCGACTCCGGATCGGACAACTCTGTGGGCAGGAAATAGCCGGGCACGGAGTCATGGGGTTGCGTGTGCCCCAGGAGCGCCACCGTGACGCCGGCTTGCGAGAAACGTTCTGCGAAACGTTCCGCCCAGCCCAGGCGGTCCTGCGTGATCAACAAGATCCCCTCGATCGCCTGATCGCGTTTCGGCGTCTCCGCCAGGGACGCATCCACGGGGACCACGGCAAACCGCCGCACGGGTACCGGTTCGCTCTCACGCGGGACCGGTGAGGCCATGGATGAACCGTCGTTTGACGATCCCTCCTGCGGCTGCCCGGTGTGCGACTCCAGCGGCTCGGTGGGCGCCGGCGATGGCGGCGCCGCAGGAAACGCTTCTTGCGGCGAACCGGTCTCCAGTGCACTCCCTGGGGAGCCCGCGACGGCCGACTGGGCCCCTGCCGTCTCCACCACGAAATCCGCGACCCTTGAGATCGTCGGATAATCGGCGATCTTCAACCCCTCGGGCAGCGGCAGCCCGTAGAGTTCGCGAACGACCCCGAAGAGTTCCGCCTGTTTCACCGTGTCGACACCCAAGTCCGCTTCCAGGTCCAACTCGGGCTCCAGCATGTCCTCCGGATAACCGGTCTGTTCTGCGACCATGCGCGTCACCCGCTGCACCACTTGTGCGTGATCGGCGGCATGCGCGCGCGCCTCCGGGTCGCCGGGCGGCGCCGGTTCACCTTGGGCGCCTTCTTCGGCCTGCGACGGATCCGCGTCGTCCGTCGCCGTGGCGGGTGGAGTCGAAGATGCAGCCGGCGGCGCGGCCGGTTGTGCGGGCGCAGTGGCCGCTTGGTCGATACTGGGGGCCCCATCACCAAGGCCGTCCAACTCCGGTGCCGCGCGCCGGGTCGAGGCCGAGGATGCCGGCGACGATGCCGGCGACGATGGGGTCGCGGGGGGGCGGGACGCCTGGGGCGGACCCATGGAAGGGGCACCGTCATCCAGGTCATCCAGGCCCGGCGGGCTCGGGGTCGCATCCACCGAGGACCGCGCGGGTTCCGGATGCTGGGGCTGTGCACGGGAAAAACGCCCGAGCGCGGAATCCTCGCGCTTCGGCTCCGGTGGGGCTTGCGGTGCCTCCTGCGGGGCCGGTGTCGGGGTCGCGGCCTCTTTTGCGCCTCGTGATCCGCTGCGCGAGACGATGTAGTCCGCGATGTGGACAAGCGTGGGGTAATCCTTGATCTGCAGGTCCTCTTCTTGCGGCAGCCGCCATTTTTCGCGCACGATGCCAAAGAGTTCCGCCTGCTTGACGGTGTCGATCCCCAGGTCCGCCTCCAGGTCCAGATCCGGTTCCAACATGTCCTGGGGGTATCCCGTCTGCTCCGCGACCAGGTCCACGAGTTGCTTCATGGCTTCTTCACGACCCACCGCTTCGCCGGGAGACCCAGAGTCCGGGCCACCTGCCGGGGCCTTGGCCGAAGGCGCAGAAACGGCGGTCGGCTGCGCCTCGGTGGGCTCGCGGGGCGGCGATGACGTGGTTCCCTGTGCCGCCTCAGGCAGCGGTTGGCTGGGTGTTGTCGTGGGCTCTTGCGGCGCGGGGGCGACCGCTGGCTTCGTGCCCCCCATGCGGCTGATGATGTAATCCGCGATGTGGTTCAACGTGGGATAATCCTTGATCTGGATCCCTTCCTCCTGCGGCAAAGCGTATTTTTCTCGCAGAAGGCCGAAAAGCTCAGCCTGCTTGACGGTATCGATCCCCAGGTCCGCCTCCAGGTCGAGATCGCCTTCCAGCATGTCCTCCGGGTACCCGGTCTGCTCCACGACCATCTCCACGACGGACTTCACGATCTTCTCCCGGTGCACGGGCACCGACGGTGCAGCCGGCGACGACGCCGCAGACGCGGTGGGTGTCGGCGTGGAAACGACGGGTTCCGACATGGGTCCATCGCTGCCGGGCTCCGCTTGCTGGAGGTCTACCTGCGGGGCCGAAGCGGGGGCCGGGGTGGGTGCGGGGACCGGCTCGGGCTCCGGGGCAGGCTCGTCCGCTGGTTGCTTCTGCCGGCGCGCCAAACGCGGCGGCGGGCCTGTGTCCACAACGCGCAGGCGCCGCTGGACCACCTCGAGCCGGGGCGCCTCTTGGCCGCTGATGGAACGCAGCCAGGCATGATGCCGCGCCTCGTCCATGATCCGGTCGGTACCGCGTGTGAGGCATTCGCCCACCCAGAGCGTGATCTGGCTGCCGAAACCGGCCGCCAGACGCAAGGTGTAACGGCGATCCGTCTCGCCACCCGTGGAGAGGTTCAGGTTGCCCAGTTCGGGGTCCCGCTCCTTCAGATTGGGGATCGGCGGCACCTTGCCCAGTTGCAGCATCTTCACCGCGATCGCATCCTCGATGCTCGCGGCGTGCGGATGACCCGTGAACCCTTTCGTGTTCGTCACGAGCACTTGATCCGCATCGTCGCCGAAGGCCTTGCGCAGGCTCTTGATCTCCGCGCTCGCGCTGCCGCCCCGCGCCGGCGTGTAGGTCTCATGACTCATGAAGACCAGGTCCTTGGCCAGCGTCGAACGGTCGAGACCGTACCGCTTTTGGGCCAGAGCGACCACGCGTTCCATCTGCTCGGCCACGTGGTCCACGTCCAGGCGGGAGGCATGGTAGCCGCTGTTGGCGACCTGGGTGGCCAAAAGCCTCACCAAACCGTCCATTCCGCGCGCCTTCACGTCGGCGCGTCTCTCCACCACGAGCCCCACGGCGCCACAGCCGTTGATCATGCCGTGGCGTCGGCGGTCGAACGGCAACGCCGCTTCGCTGAGCTCCCCCTCGGTGGTGGCGGCACCCGCGGCGAGGAAACCGGCCGACAGCCACTCGAAAAGCGGCGCTTTCGTGGGCGCATCCGCACCGAGAACGAGCACGCGTTTCGCCCGCCCCGTACGGATCCAATCCTCCGCGACCGCGACCGCGAGCGTCGTGGAGCTGCACGCGGCGTTCACCTGCGTGTTCGGCCCCTTTGCCTTCAGCAGCTGCGCCACCTGCGCATGCCCCATGGCGAGGATCCGGAACACGAAGCGACGGTTGAACTCGTAGACCTCGTCCTGGTCCGTCGTGGTGATCCCCGCCGTCTCCTCGCGGATCCAATCCATGATGGCCTCCCTTTGGGCCGGATCCGGGATCTTCTCGGCGACGCGCGTCAGCATCCCTTCGACCACATCACGGGCCTGCCCCTTGTGTTTCTGCGTCAGGAAGCGGGTCAGTTCGTCCACGAGATTGTTCAATCCGGGCCACGCGGATGCAAAGATCACGCCGGTGTCGTCCTGCATGCTCGGCGGGAGCACCCAGTCCCCCGGCAGGTGGGAACCCGTGGACGTGCGTTGATAGTTTCTTACCAACGGGATCCCGGCGTCGCGAAGCGCGTCGATGGCCGCACCCACGGCCAACTCCGACGTGATGTCCAGGGCCTCCTGGAACTTCTTGTCCACACCGAAATCCTCGACGATGTCCAGGCGGCCCGGGACCCCGGCGAGTTTGATCACCTTGGACGGATCGTCGATGTGCTCGAAATCCGCCGAGCCGTCGCCCGCCTTGCGCAACCGGATGATGTTCTTGTCCGTCATCCAGCCTCGCTCCGCCTGCGTGAGCGAATCGATCCGGTTCTCCCCGTCCAGGATCGACTCCGCGTTGCGGTCGTCGAAAAACGGCCGGTCGCGCCCAGGAAGGCCCACACTGGCGCCGGCGATCACGATGTCGCCGGTGTCGTACTGGAACCCGGGGGGCAACGCCGAGACGACGGGGTGCTCGTCCTCCGGCATGGGATCGTCCGATGGCAGGGCCCCGCTTCGGCGCGCGGATTCCCAACCGGCGCGCAGCATGGCGGAGACCACGGGAGCCTGGCTGCGCGCGTAGGACAAAAATCCCTGCTGCCGGGCCAAGGTCCGCAACTCGTTCGTGGAGAACGCCGAGGAGACCGGGTCGTCGCCGACGCTGCGCTTCGCCTCGGACCCGTTGGTCGTCGTCGCTTGCGCGGGCGTCTCGAGGGTCGGGCCTGGCGGCTCTTTTGGCGACTTTGCGGGCAGGGCGGCCTGTTCCCGGTCGCTTGCGCCGGGGCCCAATGGTTCCAGGTGCTCGGGTGTGTAATGGGAGATCGCCTGCGGGTGTTTCACCTTCGGGATGAACCCGGATGCGCTCATGGCCGCATAGGTCTCGTTGAAATGATGGACCCCGCCCTTTTTCGGGTGGTTCGTGGCCGTGGCCATGAACTCCTTCTCCTTCAGGATGTCCTGCACGAAGGCCGTCAGCGCCCGTTTCGGGCCCACTTCCAGGAAATAATGCACTCCTTCTTCATGCATGTTCTCGATGGTCTTCGTCCACTCCACGGCCGAGGCGATCTGCTGGGAGAGCAGGTCCACCGTGTACTCATGGAACGCCTCCGGGTCTTCGTGGTCCTCATAGCGCCGGCCGGTGACGTTCGCGTAGATCGGGGTGTGCGGACGGCGCACGCTCAGGCGCCGCAGCAGTTTGCCCAACGGCTGGGTCGCCGGGGCGACGATCTGGCTGTGGAACGCCGCAGAGACCGGGATGTAGTTCGCCTGGACGCCTTGCTTGCGGAACACCGCCACGGCTTTCTCCACGCCCGGGGTGGAACCCGCGATCACGGTCATGGAAGGGCAGTTCTTGTTCGCCATGATCACGTAATCCTCGATCCCATCAAGCACGCCCTGGATCGTGACCGGGTCCGCCGTGATGCTCGCCATCTTGCCGTGGTCCGGGACGTCCACGTTCGCCATCTCCTTGCCCCGGGCGCTCACGGCGAGGAGTGCGTCTTCGAAGCGCAGGATCCCCGCGGCCACCAAGGCCGCGTATTCGCCCAGGCTGTGACCGGCCACGGCATCCGGCTCGATGCCCACGGAGCGCAGGAGGCGCCACAGCGCGATGTCCACCGTGAGCACCGCAGGCTGACAGATCTCCGTGCGCCTGAGCGCCTCATCCGCCTCCTTGAGCGCCGCCTTGCGCGCGGCCTCATCCGTCCGGTCGTGCTCCGGGAACACCAGGCTCGTCAACCGGACCCCCAAAAACGGCAGCAGCACGTCGTCCGCTTCACGGAACGTATCGCGCACCACCGCGTATTTCTCATGCAGGTCAAGGAGCATCTCGGCGTACTGGCTGCCCTGACCGGGGAACAGGAACGCGAGCTTGCCCTTCGGGATCCCTTCCCCGAAGAAGACGCCCTTGACGGGGGCCATGCGCATGCGCTTCTCGTCGTCCAGGCACGACAACGCGAAGCGGGCCTGGTCGCGCACATCCTGCGATGAGCTGGCCACCAGGGCGACGCGGTGGTCCGACTTCACGCCGTCGACGTTGTGGCGGTGGACCAGGTCCTTCAACCGGGGCCCCTCCCCGGTCTCCAGGAACGTGGACTCCGGGAACGAGCCGGCGATCTCGGCGAGCTGGTCCTTCAAGGCCTCGTCCTCCCCGGCACCGAGCACCAAGGTCTCGGCCTCCAGGTGCGCGCGCGCAGCCAGGCTCTTGTTGACCTCTTCCCGGCTCATGGGGGGCGGGGCCTGCCGGGCGACGGCGGTCACGGCGCTCGACGCAGACACCACCGGCCCGGGTCGGGCCACGGCCGCCTTGACGGCCCGGTCGTGGAACGAAGGCAGATACTCCTCCAGAACGACATGGAAGTTCGTACCGCCGAAGCCGAAACTGGAGATGCCGGCGCGGCGCGGGAGGCCGTCACGGTTCTCCGGCCACGCCTCGGCCTGGGTGACGACCCGGAACGGCACGCGCTGCCAATCGATGTTCGGGTTCGGCGTCTCGAAATTGATGCTCGGGGGAAGGACGCTATGCTTGAACGCGAGGATCGTCTTCAGCAGCGAAGCCGCGCCCGCGGCGCTCTTGAGATGGCCCAGTTGGCTCTTCACGCTGCCCAGACCCACGGAACCGGGCGCGGGATCGCCCGGGGCCAAGGCCTCACTGAGCGCCTCCACTTCCACCACGTCCCCCACGCGGGTCGAGGTGCCGTGGGCCTCCATGTACTGGATCGACCCCGGCGCAACGCCGGAACGCTCCAAGCCGCGCCGCACCGCGAGCACCTGACCGCGCTTGTTCGGCGCCGTGATCCCCTTGCCCCGGCCGTCACTGGACGACCCCTGGCCGCGCAACACCGCGTGGATCTTGTCGCCGTCGCGCACCGCGTCGGCAAGCCGCTTGAGCAGGAAGACCGCGCACCCCTCCCCCATCACGAAGCCGTCGGCCCGTTTGTCGAACGGGGTGGACCCGGTGGCCGACAAGGCCCCGATCTTGCAGAACTTGACGTAGGTGTCGATGTCCATGGAGCGGTCCGCGCCCCCGGTGACCACCAGGTCGCATTCGCCACTGAAGAGACTCTTGACGGCCATGTCCAGGGCGGCGAAACTGGATGCGCAAGCCGCGTCCGTGGTATGGTTCTTGCCGCGCAGGTCGAACACGTTCGCCACGCGTCCGGACACGATGTTCGAGAGCTCACCGGGCATGGAGTCCTCGGTGATCGGCGGCAGGTTCGAGTTCCAGTTGTCCGAGAACTCCGCGATGATCCGCTCTTTTTGCGCCGGATCGAGCCCCGAAAAACCGCCTGCGGCCTGCAGCCGCTTCTCGATCAGCGGGAGCGAAATCCGCTGTGTGTACTTGCGCTGGAGCTCGCCGCCCATGCTGTTGCCGAGGACGACCGCCGTGCGGTCCCGGTCGAACTCCTTGATCGTCTTGAGCCGCTCGTCCAGGTAACCCGCGTCCACGAACGCCTCCCGGGCCGCAACGAGGGTCATGCGCTGGAGCGGGTCCAGCGCCTCACCGGACTTCGGCGGGATGCGGAACTCGATGGGATTGAACTTGAAATCCGTGAGGAAGCCGCCGATCTTCGTGTAGCTCTTGTCCCCCGTGCCCTGGGGGTCGTAGAAGAGATCCGGGTCCCAGCGCTCCGTGGGGACCTCCCGGATGCAGTCGACGCCGTCTTTGACGACCTGCCAGAACTCCCCGACGTTGTTCGCGCGCGGCAGGACGCAGCCCATGCCCACCACGGCCACTGCCTGGGAGAGATCCTCGGCCTGTGCGGCGTGCCCGTTCTCGCTCGTCGTATCGCCACGGCTCGCCACGGCGGGGTCCGATCCCCCTTGCGGGCGCGGGGACGGTGCGGGTCGTGGATCCTGGTTCTTGTCCTGGGGAAGGGGCTGCATGGGTTGGTCCTCCTACTGAATGCGGTCTCGTTGGCGGTCCCCTTTGAAGGAAGGGGCGATTGCGGCGCGTGCGGCGGGGGTCCGGGAAGGCGGCATAAGTCTCATGAGGTCACCGACCGGCTACTGCGCTGGATCGGGGGCGTCCGGGTCGGTCTTGCAGGGGACTGGGGCCGGGATGAAGCTGTCGGTGGGCCGCACGGAAGTCGGCGAAACCGGATTCCCATTGTGCCACATACACCACCACACAAGCGCAGCCCTCACAGGGGGATGTTGCCGTGTTTGCGGGCGGCCCGGGTCCGCCGCTTGCCCGCCAAGGCCTCCAGGGAGGTCACCAGGCGGGGACGCGTCTCGCGCGGCTCGATGATGTCATCGACGAAACCGCGCTCGGCCGCCACCATGGGGTTCGCGAAGCGCTCACGGAACTCGCCCTCCAGGCGGCTGCGCAGTGCATCCGGGTCGTCGGCCGCAGCGATCTCCCTGCGATGGACCACGTTCACGGCGGCGTCCGGTCCCATCACGGCGATCTCCGTGTGCGGCCAGGCCAGGTTCACGTCGCTGCGCAGATGCTTCGAGCACATCACGATGTAGGCGCCGCCGTAGGCCTTGCGCGTGACCACGGTGAGTTTCGGCACCGTGGCCTCACAGTAGGCATAGAGCAGTTTCGCCCCGTTGCGGATGATCCCACCGCGTTCCTGGTCCAATCCCGGCATGAAGCCGGGGACGTCCACGAAGGTGATGAGCGGGATGTTGAACGCGTCGCAAAAGCGCACGAACCGCGCCGCCTTGTCGCTGGCGTCGTTGTCGATCACACCGGCGAGGACTTTGGGCTGGTTGCCGACGACGCCCACCGTACGACCCGACAGGCGGGCCAGACCCACGACGATGTTCGGCGCGAAATCCGGATGTACCTCCATGAAGGTCCCCTTGTCGAAAATCCGGTCCACGATGTCGCGCATGTCGTAGGGGCGCTTCGTGTCCATGGGGACCAAGGTGTCCAAGGCCTCGTCCAGGCGGGCCGGGTCGTCGTCCGTGGGGACCACCGGAGGCTCCTCCGCGTTGTTCTGCGGCAGGTAGGAAAGCAGGCGCTTCATCTTGAGGATCGTCTCTTCCTCGGTCTGGGAGCTGAAATGGGACACCCCGGAGACCGACGAATGCATCTGGGCGCCGCCGAGTTCGTCGAACGAGGTCTTCTCCCCCGTCACGGTCTCCACGACCTCCGGACCGGTGACGAACATGTGCCCCGTGCCTTCGGTCATGAAGATGAAATCCGTGATCGCCGGCGAGTAGACCGCACCGCCCGCGCACGGGCCCATGATCGCGGTGATCTGCGGGATCACCCCGGAGGCCTCCACGTTGCGGTAGAAAATCTCCCCGTATCCTGCGAGGGACCCGATCCCCTCCTGGATCCGGGCGCCGCCCGAGTCGTTGAGTCCGATCAACGGCGCCCCGTTCTGGAGCGCCATGTCCTGGACCTTCGTGATCTTCTGGGCGCACATCTCACCGAGACTGCCGCCCAGGACCGTGAAGTCCTGGGAATAGACATAGACCAGCCGTCCGTCGACCTTGCCGTATCCTGTGACGACGCCGTCACCGAGGAAGCGCTTCTTGTCCATCCCGAAATGGGTCTCGCGATGCTGGACGAACTTGTCCAACTCGATGAACGTCCCCGGGTCCAACAGGAGCTCCATGCGTTCACGAGCGGTGAGTTTGCCCTTGGTGTGCTGGGCATCAATCCGGTCTGGACCCCCGCCGAGTTCCGCCAACTCGTGGTTGCGACGCAACTCCTGCAAGCGCGTCTGCATGGGGTCTTTCAGGACGGCGGGTCCGTTCTCCTTCTGAGTGGTCTCGACGATGTTCACCAGAATCCACCACCTCCTACCAGCGCGCGGTCCGGTAACGGACCACGTCTTCCTCTTCCACGTCGCGGGTGTCCAGGCAGACCCCATGACAGGGTTCCACAGGATAGGGTACCGTGGAGAGCGGTCTCTCCAGGCGCTCCCCGTCCGCGGGCAGCCGGGTGGTCTCGTCATCGCGGTCAAAGCGGGCCGCGTGGGGGGGGCGGGTGAACGGTATTGTGGAAGTCTTGGGCATTGTCTTCCTCCTGTCACCTCGTGAAGAGGCAGCCATTCTACCCCCAACCACTATTTGAAAGCTTTTACACCCCCAACAGCATACCATATGGTAGTCCGAATGAAAACCCTGTCAGCAGTCTGCACGCGAAGCGAAGGTCGTGGGAATCTTGCATCCGACCGGTCCACTAAGGGGGCCGCAAGATCGCATCACGGGCGGAGCCTTGGAGGCCGGACCCGGGCGGGAGCGGCATGCGTCAACGGGGCTCGGGCGGGTGCGCCTGCGGGCTCGGGCGTGGCCTGGACCCCCGTTTCGGCGTGCAGCCGTCGCGGACCGAGATCGAGATCGTCTGCGAGGACCGCCAAGCCGTCGCTGCGGCACGCGAGGTGGCACGGGCTCTTGGTCGTTCCAGGCACGAGGCCGGATAGACGACCCTGAACAACGCGCCTCCCTCGGGGGCGTCGGTGACCTCCACATGGCCTTTTTGTCGAAGGACCATCCGGCGCACCATGGCCAGACCGATCCCCGAACCCGGCACATCACGGCCGTCCGGGTCCGGGACCCGGGCCATCATCTTGAAAACGCGCTCACGTTCATGGACGGGGACCCCGTTGCCGTTGTCCGCCACTTCCAACACGAAGCCCGCACCGCGGCGGGAACGGCCCAGTTTGCGCCAGGAGACGCGCACCCGCGGCGCGACGTCCGGGCCGTACTTGACCGCGTTGTCCAGCAGGTTCATCAGGACCACCCGGAGGGCTTCCGGCGGCAGACGCAACGCCACATCGGGCCCGGACGCGACGTCCACGCGGACCCCTTTCCCTTCGCAGGCCGGTTTGATCATCTTCACCGCCTCGTCCACCGCCGAAGCGACCCAGACGTGTCCCGAGCTGGCGGCACCCTGGACACCGTTGCCGAAATCAAGCATCTGTTTGACCAGGGTGTCCATGTCCTGGACCACCTCCCGGCAACGCACGGCATCCCCCGTGGCCTGCCCGGGCGTGCCGCTTGATCCGTCCCGGATGACGCCATCGAGCAGGTAATCCAAGGTCACAAGCGGCGTCTTCAGATCATGCGCCATGGAATACAGTGCCTGTTCCGCATCCCTGCGAGCCTCCCGTTCCCCCTCCAGTTCCTGGATCGTGCGGATCCAATCACGGTGCCGCCGGCCTTCCATCATGAGCATGCGCACGAACAAGACGAACAGGCCGATCAGGACCACGGCGACCAAGAGGGCGCCGAAAACGCGCATGTCGTCGGCGAACAACCACTTCTCCCATAAGCCCGTCACGCCGGCACCGAGTGCGAACGTGAGCACTATGATCAACAGGACCACGACGAACATCCCGACCGATGCAACCCAGACGCGCGGGTTCATCCTGCGATGGATGGAACGCAGATCCGATGACGGCGGTGAAAACAGTTTCATGGATCGGGAAACCACGGAAAGTGCGGACTTTACGGCGATGCGGGCGGTCGTCTGGGTCGCCTTCAGGATCAAGACGAGCAGCGTGTAAGCGAATTGGGAGGCCTTTGTTTTGTGCAGCAACTCGAATCCTATCCGCCGAAACACTCAGGATGTAAAGCACTATTGCGCGACGTACATTTCAAGCCGAACAGTCAACGACTCAGAAGCGTGTGGAGGCTCCTTGACACATGTTCGGCAGTGACGGGAATGTTCATATGCCGCGTTCATGCGGATGTGGAACCGACCCTTCGTTGTTCGTATCAAACCGCCGAAACGATGTAACGAATGTCCAGAACGATCCGACGTGCCCACGGCGGCACACGCAGGAGGGCGCTCCGGTGGACTGGGTCCGGGACCGGAAACAGAAAACGGCGAGCTTGATGGAACGGGCGCAGTGGAGCATCCCTGCGTGCGGACATCCCGTCCCCCTGACGCGTGAAGACATGGCTGGCTCATGGGCGGGCCATGTCGCGTCGGCCCGGGGCCGTTGGATCGCAGTCGGTCCTCCCATCCCCCTGTTACGGGAGGCGGGGCCCCATGCTTGTCCCAACGGAAGATGAACATGTTCAATCCCCGACAAAGGGATGAAGAACCGACTGTTCGCCCCACTCATGAGCGACGCGCTGTTGATGGGGGCAATCGAGCAGCAACCGGCCAAGACGTTTGAAGCGCCAGAAACCCTGCGCGAGGCCGTCGGGTCGTGGGCTCTCGAAGGTCTCAAGCAGAATGGTGGTGCTGTCCTGGAGATCACCCCCGAAGCCTGGCGAGCGACCAAAGCCACGTTGAGCGAACAAGGCTACGACCCGGAAACCTTGCAGGCCGATGGCCGCCTCATCGTGTTCGATACGAACAAGGTGCATGACCAATTCACAGGGAATGGCGGCCTTCGCCCTGACATGTTCAAAGACGTGGCCCGCCAGACCCTTGAAAGGGTCCAAAAGGCAGCCCCTGACGGCCCGATCCATGTCTGGACAGAGAGCGTGGCCCTCCTACACCATCATGGCGACCCGTGGATGGCGCAGTTCGCCCAATCCCTCTGGAAAGAGACCGCCGCGGAATACGGAGTCCAGTTGATCGGCACCATGCATGAGCGTGCCCGGGACCCGGCGTCCATGGACCTGGACGAAGAGGCCGGCTGGTGTGAATACGTATCCGGGAGCCACGACGACGACGCGGCCTCGCCCACCAGGCCTGAGATGGACCCGGAGGCGAACCATCTCGGGGCCCCCGAGATCCTCGAGCCCGGCCCACTGAGCTTGGTATATTCCTGGGCCGGGCCCCCCGATGGACCCGCAGACCGGGATTAACGACGCCATGCGATTCGCCTCGTGACGTCTTGGCGAAGCCGAGCGCCGGGAGGCGCGAACCCATGAAGGGGTAGCCCAATCCGCCACGGACGCCTTCGCCGACCGGGCCATCCCCCATTCGCCGCATCGGACGGCCCCGGCTCGCTGGTGCACCCGGACCGATCGCACGCGTCCGGGCCCCATGTCTCCTCGGGCCCAAAAACGGTCCACGCCGTGCCCGAACATATCCCCCATTGGCCACAAGCCCTAATTGTTTTCCACGCGCATCTGCGAACGCGTCCTGCACATGTCCACAGCCCAATGATGTACCTGTAAAGCCTTCTTAGCCGGTCATCAAATACTCCGCATGCGCCTCTGCACGTACCTTACAGCGGGCAGAACCTTGTGATGCCGATGATCGTCGAAACCGCCATGGTGACCGCCACCATCTTACCCGAATTCCTTTCCGATCTTCTGCCAGAACGTCTCTCCCAGTATCTGGGCGACCTGCTGGACGATTCGTTCTACATGCCGGGCTACAAGGGACCCTTGATCCTGATTGTCGGAGGCAGTGCCATGTTGGGGTTCACGTTGCTCCTATCCCTCATGTTCCAGCAGCAAAACCCAAACGTCCCCGGCGCCGCCCATGCAAACCCCGCCATGGCCTATCCCCACCACCTGGATCGCCAACGAAGGGCGCGGTTCGTGCACGAAACCCGGCGAACCGGACACCGGTCCCACGAGGCACGTCCCCGGCGATCGGGCGCGGCTCATCAGACCGAACCGCCCGCGCAAGGCCAGTCCGTCTTCCCTGCCCAATCGACACCAGGGCCCAAAAAACCGACCAAGGTCAAGAGGAACCGGGTCAAGCAGGACAAAAGGTCGACCCAACCCCGGCCGCTGGTCCATGAATCCCACCTCGGCTCAGAACCCTCAAAGAACCCGGCCAAGCCCCCTCAA
>CAYVRY010000039.1:0-17568 GCA_964452895.1 uncultured Halobacteriales archaeon | reverse complement strand
ATCTCCTCGGACAACGAGACCTGGACCGCGAGCGTGGACCTGGACGAGACGGACGACATGGAACCCGAGGACACCGCCACGATCAACGTCACCGTGGAAGTTCCCGAAGATGCCGGCCTGGACGACCTTGCCGAGATCAACGTCACCGCCACCAGCGTGAACGACGACGAGGTCGCTGATTCAGAGATCTTCGACGCCTTGAGCGGCCAGATCTTCGAATGGACGCTCGGCTGCGACGACGAGATCCGGATCCGGATCGGTTCCCAAGGCAGCGTCGCCCTGGCCGCGGTGAACGCCGGCAACGGCGACGACCAAGGCACCATCACGGCCACGATGCCGCAGGGCATCCAGTTCGATCCCATCGACGACTTCGACCTGGGGCCCGGTGACGCCGCGGAACGCAACGCCACCATCGAAGTGGACGCCGACGTGGAAGAAGGCGACTACGACATCGAATGGGAACTGCAAAGCAGCGGCGCCGAAGGCGTCACGGAACGCTGCACCACCACGGTGAGCGCCACCGAAGACCAGGTCCCGGCAAACGGCGGCAACGGTGAAGAGGAAGAAGACTCGCCGCTGCCCGGCGTCCTCGTGCTGATCGTCGCCCTGGTGGCCGCCGTGGCCGCGCGCCGGTCGCGCCAGAACCCCGAGTGAACGACTTCAATCGCCGGAGCCAAGACCGAAACCATCAAACCCGGCGTCGCAAGTCCCCCTCGGGAACCGCATGACCTTGAACCCGGGCCCGCGCCGACGCCAACGCGGCAAGACCCTCACGCCCCGCGCCCTCTTCGCCGTCGTGGCGCTCACGCTGGCCCTCTTCGCCGCGCCTGCCCCGCTTGACGACGCCGTGGTCGAGCCCGCACGGGCCCAACTGGACGATTGCGGATTGGTGCTGGCCCTGCCCGAGTGCGCCTTCGACATGGACCTCTCCGCCTGGAACGAGACCGGCACCCCGGGCAGCATCCTCGACGGCACGCTCACGATCACGAACAGCGGCGACGGTTCCGACTTCTACGCGGTGGCCATCGAAGCGGACGACAGCGAATGGGAAGTGGAGGTGGACCCCTCGGAGACCGACGTCGTGGAGACCGAAGACAGCGTGGACGTCGCCATCAAGGTGGTCATCCCCGACACCGCCGCGCTGGACGACACCACCACGGTCACGGTGAACGTCACAAGCCAGAACGACGACAGTGTCGGCGAAGACCTCACGTTCGACGCACGCACCGGGCAGGTCTACGCCTGGGCGATCGATTGCGAGGACGTCACGATCCAGAAAGGCCAGGAAGGCAACGTACAGCTCAGCGTGCAGAACCTGGGCAACGGAGCCGACGAGGCCCGCGTCACCACACCCCCCATGCCGGAAGGGATCGAAGTCGGCGACGGCGGCGACTTCGACCTGCAGGCCGGGCAGACGGTCAGCCACAACGTGACCATCGCCGTGGGGATCGCCCTCGAAGAAGGCGACTACACGATCGACTGGGACCTGCAAAGCGAGAACGCCCCCGAGGTCTCCGAACGCTGCTCCACCACGCTCAGCGCCGTCGTGGGCGACGGGAACGGTGCCGGCAACGGGGACGAGGAAGACTCACCGCTGCCCGTGACCGTCGTCCTGATCGTCATCCTCGCCATCGCCGTGGCGGTCCACCGGCGTCGTGCATCCCGATGAAGCCTCCGTTTGAACCCGCGACCCCGCGTCCATCGCGCGCCCGACTGCTCGATGCCAGCCTGAGCGAGATCCTGCGCGCCCCGCCACGGATCCTCGACCACGACGCGATCGACGCCTTGACCCGGGTGTTCCCACTGCCCGGCATCGCCGCGGCCGCCCCGCTCTACCCGGAAGGCGCCTACGCCTGGGACCGGCTTCTCAAGGCCGCCCAGAACGCCATCATGCTCGAACCGCTGACCGAGGACGCCCATCGTCACGCGCACCGGCACCTGCAAGAGCTCCCACAAGGGGACGCACCGCTGTCATTGCCGCTGCCCGGGCGCCCTGGACAAGCACGGCGCGTGCTCGTGGACCCAGAAAGCGTCCCGCTCGCCGAAGCGGACGCCGACCCCGACGACAGCGGGGAACTGCCCGCCGGCTGGGTGCGCGAACGGGTCGTCACCCTGAGCGCACCGGCCCCCACGGAGGACGGACCCGGCTCCCTGCCGGCACGCACCGGCGACGAGAACGTGCTCCCCCGGATCGCGCTCCTCATCGCCCGCATGCCGCGCACACAGCGGTTGCGCCTGCGCGACCCGTACGGTGCGATCACCCCGGAACTCGCCCGGCGGCTCTCCGGGCTCGTGGATTCTCCAAGACTCACGCTGCACCTGGAAAACCCGGACGGGCTCGGCCCCGCCACCGCACGCGCCGCGCTCACCCCCGCACGCGGCCCCCTCGTACGCACCACGCTGCTCGGCGTGGGACCCCGCACCGGACTGCCCCCCACCGAACTCTTCTATCCGCCCACGCACCCACAAGCCGACGCCGTCGCACTGAATAACGCGGTGCAGGCCCTAAAGCGGCACGCCGGGATCGTGATCGGCGCCAACCACCCCTACTGGGGCAGCGCCCGGCATGCCGCCGCCGAAAGCGAACACCTGGACGACCCGCACGCCGAACCCCGCACGAATCCCGCCACCATCGCAGCGATCCTCGACGACCATCTCAAACAATGGGAACTCAACCTGACCCCGGAGCAACGAGACCGTGTGCTCGCGCGCCTCATCGCCACCATGCGCCCCGGCGAGAACATCACCGGCCCGGTCCTGTGGGCCGTGGTCGCGCAGGAGACCGACCTCAAGACGCACGCGCACAGCCGGGAATCACATGAGCCTGCGCCGTGAGAAGGCTTGACCCACGGCCCTCGTGGAAAACCTCCAGAACCTTCTTGTCCCGAACCCCTTGCACACCCTGTCCATGACCGCCCACACGGCCTCGATCCAGCAGGAAAAACAGCGCCTGCGAAAGGAAGCCGCGGCCACACGCTCCCGCGTGCCGCCCGGAGAACGGGAAGAGGCCGCCGCCCGTCTCGCCAAAGGCCTCCCCCATCACCCGCTCATGCAGAACGTGCGCCCCGGCGGCGTCCTGGTGCCCACACGCCACGGCCAGGAGATCAACACGGAACCGGTCGCGCACGCCCTGGAAGGCCGCGGGTGGATCATCCATCGACCCCGCGTGATCCCCGACACGAACGAATTCGAGATCGTGCGGTGGCCCACCCCCTCCCCGCTGGTTCCCGGACAATACGGCGTCCCGGAACCCCCGCAACGGGTCCCGGCAAGCGACCCGGGGACCCTCACCTTGATCCTCGTGCCCGGGCTCGCCTTCACAAAAACCGGCGACCGGATCGGCACCGGCGCCGGATACTTCGACCGCTTCCTGGCCCGGTTCGCCGAGAAACCCCCCCTTACCATCGGCCTCGCCTACCACGCCCAGATCCTGGACGCGCTCCCCGTGGAGCCGCACGACGTCCCCCTGCACGGCCTGCAAGTGGAAGAACAAGGAATCACCTGCAACGGACCCAAACCCTGAAACGATTGCACAAAAACGGACAACCAACCGGCCAAACGTCCAAAACGGATGGAAAAAAGGTGCGCCCCGGCCGCATGGTTTTTTTGCCAGGGGTCCCCTTGGACCCCCGTGGCGCGCTCATGCACCCAGGAGACCCCGACTTGACCACGAAGCGACCGCCCGGCATCGACCCCCGCATCCCGCGCTTCTCCCAGGCGATCACCGGCACCTTGCTGCTCGTGGCGTTCCTCGTCGCCCCCGAATGGACCCCCGCGCTGTGGGCCGTCCCCGTGCTCGGTGTGTTCCTCGGAGCCGGTGCGCTCCTCGGGCCCCGCTTCAACGTCTGGGGCCTCATTTTCCGTCACGCCGTGATCCCCTTGCTGCGACTCGGTCCACCCGCGAAACGCAAGGACGGCGCCCCGCCCCGTTTCGCCATGCTCCTGGGCACCGTGTTCCTGGCCGCCGCGACGATCCTGCTTTTCGCCACCACGGGCGCCGCGCACCTGGTCGGCTGGATCCTCGTTCTGGCCGTGGCCGCACTGGCGCTGCTCGCCGCGATCACCGAGGTGTGCGTCGGCTGCGAGATCTACAACCTCGCCCTGCGCATGAAGACGCGCGGCAGCACACCCGCCACGCAAGCCGACGACCAAGACCGCAGCGACCGGGACTAGGTGGGCACCATGAGCGGACTCCTGTGGCGAAGCCTGATCCTTCTCGGCGTCCTGCTCCTCATCGCCGCGATCTGGTTCGTGATGCACAAAAAAAGAACGCGCAGTTGGGCCCCCAGGACCCAACGCATGACCCAAAGCGACCTCGTCGTGGCGCCACACCCCCTGCTGCTCATCGTGTTCACGAGCCGGTTCTGCGTCGCGTGCAAGGAGGTCCTGCGCACCGCGACCGCCGTCGCCCCGGAGATCCCGCTGCTGCAGATCCCGCTCCATGAGAACCCGCAGGCCGCCGCACGCTACGGGCTCGTGGAGACCCCCACGCTGTTCCTGGTTGATGAACAACGTAGGATCCGCTACACCGCGTTGGGTCCCGTGGACGAAGAAGAACTCTGGCTCTACGTGCGCGAAGCATGGGACTCCAGCAGCCTCGTGCGCGAAGTGACCGCGACGCGGCGAGCGCGGCGACAGTGACGGAGTTTCTGCGCCAAACCGCGTCGCCGCGACTGCTGCCGCAAGGACATGTCAAAACTGGATATGTACAGTCCAAGCCATCTCCGTTCATGTTCGGACCCATCCCTAGGGGAACAAGGGTTGCAACAATGAAACTTGAAATGTATGCTTGCCATGAAGCCTATCTACCTCCCCGTCATGCTGAAAACGCCGCGTGCGCTCAAGACGGACCGACCGGGCCGGGTTCTCCCGCGCCATCCTCCCCCGACGACCCTCGTTTGTCCGCGTCTTGGGTCCAACGCGCGCCGGAGCCGCAGGGACCGGCATGGGTCCCGGTCCACCAACGAGGCCCCTCGAGTCTCGCAAACGCCCCCTTGCAGTCGAACCGTCCCTGCGGCTCCTTTTTCTTTCCCCCTTCCTTGAAAGTCACCGGCCCGGGGGCCGGGGCCCTTTCGGGTCCGCTTCGTCGTCAAAGGAACCGATCAAGGAATCGATGTAGCCGGCCACGATCACCGATTCGCCGCGTCGGATCAGCTCCGAGGTGGCCCCCAGACTGAGCCCCAACCGGTCCGCGATCGTCCGCAGGTTCAATTTGCGGGGCACGTCATAATACCCCAAAGCCACCGCCAAAGAGACCACTTCCTCCTGTCGCCGCGTGAGCCCGGAGTCGCCCAGATTGGCATTGCCCAGGTAATCCCGCACACGCAGGTCGTTGGTGTTCGTCGATTCCCGCAGTCTTTCCAGGAACCGCTTCACGTGCTCCTGCCCGTCCTCGATCACGAGGGACAACGTGCCCTCCGGGATCAACACCAAGTGGTCCACCTGGACCTCCTCGAGCAGGCTCCACGGCCCAAGAAGTTCCTGGAACTCGGCGCGCAGCGACGTCGGGGCCACCCCGTCGTCCAGACGGAGCTTGGTGGGACCCCACGGGGTGAGCCATCCGGCCACCGCGTCGGCCTTGCCGGCCACCGTCCGGACCCCCAGCGACCAACGGGGCACCACGGCGTCCGGCCGGTGGGGTTTCACATGCACCGCGGCCGGGGGGGTTTCGAAACCCACGTCCATGCAAGGCAGGTCGATGCGCTTGGCGACCGTCGGGCCGCTGGGGCCGCCGGAATCCATCCGCAGGTCCACTGAGTCAGCTTCGGTCGACCCACTCATGCTCTTCGGACATCCACTTCGGGGTTTAAGCATTTACCCCCGATTTTAATTCAACTATCGATTAAGCGATGTTTGTGGGAACGCAGACGCTGCGGATGAGTGCATCCAAGAGAGCGCAAGTGCATCGGCATACCCATGATCAAGTGACCCGCCCGCTGCGCGAAAGACCGGCCATCGACATCACGTGACGATCCGGGGGAGCGCATCGTGCTGGAGCGCCCGCTTCACCTCGCGTGCGATGCGTCGGCCTGAGGACATGGGCTCCCGCCAGAGCATGTTGCCGTAAGGATGCCCCATGGCCACGTGCACGTTCGTGCCCCCGCCGATGCGCGGGGCCACGTCGTAGATATAGAAATTCATGTCCTTGTCCACGCAGGTCTGGAGACAAAACGGCCCCACCACGCCCGGGTCGTAATGCTTCTTGGCCGACGCCACGAAGATCTCGGCCATCTCGTACACCTTGTGCAGAAGCGATTCGCGCAACGTGGACGAATTGTGGCCCACCACGGTCATCTCCGGCACCAACTGATGCTCCGGCAGGCCGATCTGCTGCGGGGCCGGCAACCGCACGTGACCGTCCAGGCTCGACTCGAAGCGCCAATCCACCCCCAACAGCTCCAGCGGTTCCCGGTCGCCCACGTGCTCGGAGACCGGGCTCCAGAAGAAATCGAAATTGAAGACCGGGCCGATCACGTAGCGCTCAATGCGTGCATTGTCCAGGTCCTCCTGCAGGATCACCCCTGCCTTGAGAAGGGAAGCGGACTTCTCGCGAAACTCCTCGGGGCTCGTCGCCGTGAAGAACCCGCGCTCCAGCCTCTTCTTCGCGTGATGAAGCTTCACGATGGAGAGCTCACGGATCTCGTCCGGGGAATCGATGCGCTCCGGGAACGGCAACCCCGCCTTCTCCAGCAACCAGTAATAATCGTGCTCCTCCTCGCGCTCCTCCGTGCGCAGCATGTTGCGCGAGCCGATCAAGGGCACCTTGAACTCGTTCTCGATCCGATCGAGCTCGCAATAACTCGTGAAGCTCCGGTTCGGGACAAAAAGCACGTTCTTCTCGACGAGCTCCGCCTGCTTCTCTTCGGCCAAGACGGCGTCGAAACGATCCAAGACCCACGCCTCGTCCACGCAGCCCCCCACCCGCTTGCCCGCCTCGTCCCGCACCGTGCGCTGATAACGCGCATAAGTGGACTCGCGGCCCTGCTGACAGACCGCCAGCGAGACCAACCCCTCGTCCGCCGCCCCGTCGCACACGTCGAGCGCACTGTGGCTGGCGACCACCCCCAAGCGCACGCTCTGCGGGTCATACCGCTTCAAGACCTTCCAGACCGCCTCCCGGGACAACATGAGTTGAGGTCAGCGCGAACCCCACGCCGTAGAAATAGGCTGCGGGAGCGAACCCCCAGCGTGGCGCCCCGCCGGGAAGAAAGCGGCCTGCGGCCACCCAGCGATCCGCGGGACCCGCACGAAAAAAGAGAACTGGAAAAAGAAGCCGGAGGCACCCGCCCCCGAGCGCGGCGCTACTGGGAGCCCGGGACCAGCGGACCCTTCCGGTCGTCCACCGAGTGCCGCTCGAAATAGGAATCCAGGGCCTCCGTCACCGCCGCGGAGATGCTCTTGTCGCTCATGATCTTCAAGCCATGCAGGCGCATGTGCATACCGGCAGGGATGCGTACCTTGAGTTCCTTTTTCTTGTTCGGGTCGTTGGCCCGGCCGTAGAGATGGTTGTCGGATATCACGGGGAAATCACCAATCTCTTCTTCCCGTCTCTCTGGGATTTAAGGCGCTCCTGCCGCGGACCCCAGGGGCACGGGCCGACCGGGCGCTCAGGCCCGCCCCGCCCAAGGGAGAAAGGGGGAATCGACGGATCGGCAAAACGCGCACAAGCCATTGGGGCGGCCTGGACCGCCGAGCCGGTCCGAGGCCACGCGCGGGCGCCCCACCCTTTAAATGCGCCGCCCTCTGGCCCGGTCCGATGGCAATCACGCGCCCGCGCGGGACCCGCGACACGACCCCCGAGTCCATGCAGGTGCGCCGCGGTGTCGAAAAGCGCATGCGGACCACGCTCGAGCGCTACGGCTACCGGGAGGTCCAGACGCCCGTCTTCGAGCACATGGAGCTGTTCACGGCGAAATCCGGCGACGCGATCAAGGAGGAACTCTACGCCTTCGAGGACAAGGCAGGCCGCTCGCTCGCCCTGCGGCCGGAGCTCACCGCCGCCGTGATGCGCTTTTTCCACAACGAACTCAGCGTGGAACCCCGCCCCCTGAAACTCTGGTACCTCGCCAACTGTTTCCGATACGACCGTCCCCAGAAAGGACGCTACCGGGAATTCTGGCAGGTGGGCTGCGAGATCATCGGCAGCGACCGCCCGGAGGCCAACGCGGAACTGATCGCGTTGACCACACAGCTCCTTCATGATGCCGGCCTGCGCGAGATCGATGTGCGCATCGGGCACATCGCGATCCTGCACGGGCTGCTCGCCGCGATCGGCGCGCCCGGGTCCGAAAGCCCGGAACGCGGGCCCCTCATGCGCGCCATCGACAAACGGGACGAAAAGAGCATTCGTGGGATCCTGGAGAAAAACGGCGCCCGGGAAGACGCCGTCGCGGCGTTCCTCCGCCTCGGTGAAGCCGACCCCCAGGGCGGATCCAGCCGGTCACTGGAAGCGACCCGGGACCTCTTGGCAAGCGGGCAAGGGGAAGCCGTCGACCAGGCGCAAGCCGCGCTTGAAGAACTGCAGGAAGCCCTCGACCTGCTGGAGTCCATGGCGCCCCCGCACGGCGGCCGGTTCGACCCGATGATCGCGCGCGGGCTCGACTACTACACGGGCCTGGTCTTCGAAGTGGACGCCCCCCGACTGGGCGCCGAGAAGCAGGTCGCCGGGGGCGGCGGATACGACCTCTCCAGCGTCTTCGGCTCCGAGCGGATCCCCACCACCGGGTTCGCGCTCGGGTTCGACCGCCTCATGGTGGCCCTGGAGGCCGAAGAAGCCCTGCCCGAGCCCGGGCCCTGGCTCGACGTCTACCTCGCCGCCATCGGAGACGCGCAGCGACCCCTTGCCCTGCAGCTCGCACAGGCGCTGCGCGCCGGCGGCGTGCGCGTCGAAGTGGACCTCATGCGGCGCCCACCGGGCAAGAACCTGAAAGCCGCCGATGCCCATCAGGCCCGCTGGGCGCTCCTGTTGGGGGAAAAGGAACGGGAAGCGGGGACCGTGACGGTCAAGGACCTGGCCACCGGCGACCAGCAGGCGGTCGCACAGGACCGCCTGGTGGAACACCTCCAATCGGAACTGGAGCGCGGCGCGAGCTGATCCCGAAGCCCGCCTGCCGGGTGAAGACAGGATCCCGTCAGCCTATACGAAACCGTACGGCTCCCGATACACTCTAAAGGCGGGTGTGGTTGTCACTATCGATGTGGCGCACACTCCTGAATGAGGCTCCGCCGGGCAGGCACATCACGCAATTCTACAGGGATCCCAAGTTCCTTCAGCAAGCCATCAGCGCCTGGCTCGGGGGCGGGCTCGCAGAAGGCGGCGGCGCCGTCGTCCTGGGCACCCAAGAGCACTGGCAATGGGTCCAAGATGCGCTCGAGACCGACGGATTCCCTGTGAAGGCCATGCAGGAATCCGAACAGGTGGTCTTCCTTGAGGTGCATTCGTTCCTGGATGGTTTCCTCGCATCGGGACGACCGGACCCTGCGGTCTTCCACCGGGAGGTGGGAAGCGCCATGGAGAAAGTCGGGCGCACTTGCCGTGACCCCACCCAGATCCGCGCCTGGGGTGAAGCCGTGGAGATCCTGCGCCAACGAAACGACATGGAGTCCGCACACGCAATCGAGCAGCTCTGGAATGGAGCGATCGAGGAACGCGGCTTTTCCCTGCTCTGCTCGTACCACGTGCACAACCTGGACCCAGAGACCCACCAAGGCCCCATGGGGCAACTCGCGGACACCCACTCCGATGTGATCCCCGAACAAGACTACAGCCGACTCAACGAAGCCGTGGACCAGGCGCTTTGTGAACTCTACGGCGAGGAGAAAGCAAGCGCATTGTGGGCGAAACTCTGGTCCCGCCCGGTCAGTGCCTCGTCCATGCCGACCGGACAATCCCTTTTGGCGTTCTTCAGCCGGAACCACCCGAAACATGCATCGCGGCTCTTCGAATGCACGCGCAGGAATTACGAGCCCGTGAGCGCCGATTAGAAAGGGACGAAGAGCCAGCATCGCTGGGGTACGCCTGGAGCCACAATGGCAGCCAGGTCCGAAGGGGAAGATGGAACGCGGGGAGCGTGATTCGAACACGCGTGGGCCGAAGCCCAGTGGCTTAGCAGGCCACCGCAATACCGGGCTATGCGATCCCCGCAAAAGGCGGCACGGACCCGAAGGACCGTGGGGGCAAAGGGCCGCCGAAGCGGGGTCCCCATTTATCCTTTGCGAGCGCGCCGGGAAGGGAGTGGCAACGGGCAGGTGGGCGGGGCCGGGGACCCTGAAAACCGGATTGGGAAAATAATGACCGCGACGACGTCGTGACGCCGCCGCGGTCCGGTCCCATTCGGCCTGAGGGTCCCTTGGCGACCGGAGTCATGCCGCTGCAACCATCGGGTTGCACGGCAAGTCGGCGACCAAGCACCTACCACCGTATGGCCAAAAGTAACTTGTCTTATTATACGTTTTGTCAGTTCTGCGCGTGGACCAAAACATGTCCTGGTAGATTATACCGTGTACTTGCCAAAAATAGTGTAAGTCATCGGGGGGTGAGCGTCAAGACGCGTCCGGTCGCACCCACCGCGTATCCCATTGGCCGGGGTCCAGGTGCGCCGCCAGCCGGACCGCCTGCACGGTCGCCGCCACGTCATGGACCCGGATCACGCTCGCCCCGCCCCACACGGCCGCCATCGCGGCCACCAAGCTCCCCGGCAACCGGTCCTGAACCGGAGCCCCCGTGAGATTGCCGATGAAGGCCTTGCGCGAAGCCCCCACCAAAAGCGGCTGGCCCAGCGCGGCAAACCGGGGCAACCCGGAAAGCAGCGTCACGTTGTCCTCCACACCCTGCCCCGTGCGCTTCCCGAAACCGATCCCCGGGTCCAGGATGATCCGTTCCCGCCGGATGCCCGCCGCCAGCGCCGCGTCCCGCGTCGATTCGAGCTCCCGCATCACCTCCTGGACCACGTCCGTGTACTCCGGCGCGAGCTGCATCGTCGCCGGCTCCCCCCGCATGTGCATCAAGACCACCGGGACCTCCCGCCCCGCGAGCAAAGCGGCCATCTCGGGGTCCGCCAGGCCGGATACGTCATTGACCATGCCGGCCCCCGCATCCAGAGCCGCAGCGGCCACCTGCGCCCGCCGGGTGTCCACACAGATCGGCACGTCGTACCGCTCTTGGACCAGATGCCGGATCACCGGCACCACCCGGTCCAACTCCTGGGAGACCGGCACAGCCCGCGCCCCCGGCCGGGTCGACTCGCCGCCGACATCCAGGACATCCGCCCCCTCCTTCTTGATCGTCAACGCGCGCGCCAGCGCGTCCTCCAGGCCCACGTGACGCCCGCCATCACTGAAACTGTCCGGCGTCACGTTCAAAACGCCCATGACCAACGGACGTGAGCGGGCCACCAGACGGTCCTTTCCCACCTGGACGTCCAGACGCACCGGTCCATCCTGCGCCGCGGGGGGCATCGCCGGACGCACCGGCAGGGGGCCTTTGAAACCACCGGAGCCCGCAACCGTCTAGGTGTCGGCCTGCCAAGCCCCACGCGCCTCCGGCAACCAGAACTGCAGGTGCGCGTTGAAGAAGACCGGCGTCACCTGCCGGTCGTCCTCAAAGCGAAGCGCGTGACCCAGGAAATTCAGGTCCACCTCGCCATGGTCCACCGTGGGGATCACCCACTTCGCATCCACCAGCACCGGCCCCAGCAAAGCCGAGCGGCCAAACGTCGCCTTCGTGTCCACCTGCATCCCCGCCGTCATGTCCGCCAAGGCCCACTGCTTCGTCGTCACGTTGTCGGGGTCACCCGTGACATGGCCCAACAGATCCCCCGAGCGCACCTCCAGGCGCACCGGTTCGCCCGTCAACTCGTCCTCATTGGCCTGCAGGAACTCCACGAGACCCGCCGTGGACATGGACACCCAAAGGTCGTCCCCCGGTGCGAGCGAAGCGTCATCGATGTCAAGCCGCATGCCGTGACGCGCCTCCTGCAGACCGGGAAGAAACCCGTTCGTGTCCACATCGAGCCGGGTGAACGTGCCCACACCCGGCGGGACCCCGTCCGATGCGCTGTGCCCGACCCGCACCGTGTGCACCCCCGGCCCCTCGTCTTCGTCCGGAAGCCACGCCGTGTACAACCCTGCGTCCCCGGACGGATGGGAGACCATGCGCGGCGGCGGATCGTCGCCATTGGGCAACAGACCATCACGAAGCGGCGGCTGCTGCGGACCCGGGCCCAGATATTCCAGGACCGGCGCCGACGTGGGCTTCACATTGTCCCCTTCCCCCGTGTCCTCCACGACCACCGGCAACTCCAGCGTGGTCGCATCGTGCGCCCAGACGGTGGGCGCGGTGTCCAGCGTGTAGAGCACCGTACCGTCCTCCTGCGCAACGCGCGACCACCCGGAGGGTTCATGCTTGAACTGATGGCCCTGGGAAAAGCGCACACTGAAGCCATCCAGCGTGACCGGGTCGTCCGTGGGGTTCGTCACGGTGAAAACCATCGGCAAGGTCCCGGAAAGCGGCAACGGAGACGGTTGCGAGACAAAAACGAGCCCGGGCAAAGGGCGCGACGACGAATCGGGCGTCAAGACCAAACTCACCTCGCCCCCCGCCAAGGCCGCCGAACGCACCCGCAGCACCTCATGATGATCCACCCCCAGATCCGTGGACCGTTCCAAGGTCAGATTGAACCACGCCTCCTCATCGACGGCACGCAAGGGACGCCCCGTGTACTCCAAGAGCCACACCGGGTCGTCCAGGTTCGACTCCAGTGCCCAATCCTCATCCTCCGGCAGCACCAGGTCCCAACCCGCCGGCGCGACCACCTCAAACACATCGCCCCCGCCCAACCAGACGGACGAACCGTCCCCCGTGGACGCCAGATTCAGATTCACGTCCCATTCATACATCGTGCCGTCCGCGTTGGTCACCTGCGTCTCGGACACCACCCAATCCGACGGCGTCATGGCCAGCGGCTCCTGACCCGACAGCGGCAGACGCTGGAAAAACGTCGACGACCCGTTCAGCTCCGGGTCCGAGAACTGCAGGTCCACCTCATAGGAATGACCCGGTGGATCGGCCACACGGTCCACCCACGCCGGCAGCAACTCGAACTGTGCATCCATCTGTGTGTCCAGATGACTCACGCTGGGTCGGACCAAGGTCTGCCCCAGCTCACTGAACCAGAACGCCGATGCGCCATGGGGAACATCCCGCGACGGAATCTCCTCGGGTCCCACCACGATATGATTGCGCCCCCCCATCTGCAACAACATCCGATGCGCCGTGGAATGGTGATTGCGAAGCCGTTCGGGAAGCGGCTCGACGTCGCCCGCCAGATGCTGCACGATGGACTCTTCAAGACCCTGCGAGTAATGCACGCTCGTGTTCGTCGCCGGAAGCGCCTGCAACGTCGCCAACAGCTCCTGCGCCTTGTCCCCCTGCACGGATTCCGGGCCTTGCTGGGACCTTTCCAGGTTCGAATTCAGGCTGCTCACCGCCACGATCGCCCCCACCACCATGAGCCCCGCGATCATCACCTCCAGGATGTGCATACTGCCCCGGGACTCAGAAAGCAGTCGGCGTGACCCTCGGGAGAACACCAAGCTCCATTTCCATTGCCATTCAATATAAGGGTTCGGAGGGTTCCCGGCAAGCGTGACCGCGCCGCAAAAAGCGGCCGCTTTACGCACCGGGGGCCGGGGCGATCCGGCACGACCGGGGAGCCGGTCCGGCCCAATCCCGGACCCGCTCAAGCTGGATGCAGGTACCCCTCAATCACGATCCAGGTACCGCCCCCGGCGCTCGCCAAAAAGCGCACGCAACCGCCGCGCCGTCTCGCCGGGACGCCCTCCCGCCACCAGCCGATCGTCCACCTGCACCACAGGCAACACCTCGCGCGTGGTCTGCGTCAGCAAGACCTCCTCGCCTTCACGCAGGACCGAGGCCGGGATCGGGCCATGGCGGGCACGCCACCCGGCCTCCTGCAACAACTCCTGCACGATGCCCGCCGTCACACCCTCGAGCACGCCGTCGGGCCCGCGCGGCGTCCAATAGGACCCGCCACGCAGCACGAACAGGTTCGCCGCGCTCGCCTCCAGGTATCGCCCCTCCCCGTCCGTGAGCAGCGCCTCATCCGCCCCCGCCTGGTCCGCTTCCAGGCGCGCAAGGATCAGGTTCAACGCGCTCGTCGCCTTGATCGTCGGGTCCTGCACGCCCACCGGGGCCCGCTTGATGCCCGCCGTCACCACGCGCAAGCCCTCGCTGTAGACCGTCTCCGGAGGCGGAGGCAGCGGACGGGCGATCACGATCACGCGGGCCGGGCCCACCCCCTGCGTCGAGAGCCCGTGTCCGCCGCTGCCGCGCGTCACCGTCACGCGCACCACGCACGCCGGCGCATCCACGTCATCCGAAGACGACCCGCCGGGTCCGCTTTGCGCCTCCAAGGTCGCCGCGGTGGTCTCCCGCGTCCACTTCGCGACCTGATCGCGTGAAGGAGCGTCGTTGATCCGGATCCCCCGCAGGCTCGCTTCGAGCCGGTCCAGATGCTCGTTCAACGCGAACAACCGACCCTCGTAGGTCCGAAGGGTCTCGAACACCGCGTCCCCCAACAACAACCCGCGGTCCGTGGCCGGGACCATCAGGTCCTGCAACCGCTGCAACCGGCCGTCCACCATCCCGAACGACGGCGCCGGGCCCCCGGCTGGGCTCATGCACCGCCCTCGGCAACAGGCCAGGGATGGCCTCGGCGGGCCACGTGCATCCACTGCGACTCCTCATCCTCCCGGCTCGCCGGTTCACTGGGCCGCAAGGCGTCCCCGTCAACCGGCGAGCGGGTCGCCGAAAGCGCGATGAGCATCGCGGCCGCCTTGTGGATCGTCTCCTCGAACTCCTTCTCGGGGACGCTCCCGTCCACGATCCCCGCCCCCGCGTACGCATGGGCCGTCCCCGCGCTGAAGATCAATGTCCGGATCAGGATGTTCAGATCCATGGTGCCGTCCGGGTTCACATAACCCAACGAGCCCGTGTACGGCCCGCGGGCCACGTTCTCCAGGGAATCGATCACCTCCATGCTCCTGAGCTTCGGGGCCCCCGTGATCGTCCCGCCCGGAAAGAGCGAGCGCACCAGATCATCGGCTTGCACCCCCGCACGCAGCCGCCCCTCGACACGAGAGACCAGATGATGCACATGGCTGTACGCCTCCACCTGCTGGAACGCCCGGACCCGTACCGAACCCGGCACCGCGACCCGCCCGATGTCGTTGCGCACCAGATCCACGAGCATGGTATGCTCCGCGCGTTCCTTCGCACTGGAAACCAGACGAGCCCGCAAGCGCTTCTCCTCCTCGCGCGTGCGTCCACGGGGACGCGTCCCTGCGATGGGCCGCATCTCCACAAACCGGGCGCCGTCGGCCTCCCGGCGCACACTGAACAAGCGTTCCGGGCTGTTGCAGACCAACGCCCCCCAATCCTCCTCCATGAACGCCATGAACGGCGACGGGTTCAACCGCCGCAACGCCCCGTACACCGTGAACGGGTCCGAACGGGTCTTCACGCTCAACCGATGCGCCAGGTTCGCCTGGAAGACCTCCCCTTCGCGCACCGCCTGCTTCAACGAACCCACCGCCTGCTGGAAACCACGCCGTGAAAACGACCGCACACAATCCCGCAGCGCTCCAAGGTCCGAGACGGCGGGCTGCACGTCCGAGACCAAGCCCGGCGCCCCCTCCCCCGTCGGCCACAAACCCTCGATGGCACGCTTCGCCCAGTCGATCCACACCGCCAGGCGCGGGCGGGCACCCAAGGGACCCCGCTCCGGGTCCCCCGGCAGACGCGTCCACAACTCCAACTCCCCGGACCCCGAACGAAGCGAAAACCAGACCGGGTAAAGACCCCACGAAGCCACCGGCACCGCGAGATCGCGCCGCGCATGAAGACGCACCGCTTCAAACGCCTCCACGGACTCATAGCCGAGAAAACCCAACCAACCGCCGCGAAACCGCGCCGGCGAAGAAGAGACCGCTCCACGGCGGGCCGGCGACACAGGATCCCGATCCCCCGCTTCGCCCGCGTCCCCCGGGCCCTCAAGGTCGTCGTCCACGCACGAAGCGAGGAAACCCGGCAGATCGCCCTCGTGCGCCTCGGACCAGCGGGCGCGTTGCCACGCGAACGCGGTCAACACACTGTGGGAATCGCGCGACAGGGTCGGCCCGCCGGAGTCCAACCAGACGCAACCCGCATGATGATCTTGATCCCCGTCACCCGCACGCCGGGCCGCCTGCACCATGAAGGCGGCCAGACGCTCCATCACCTCGCCCTCCCTTCGCCGGTCCACTGCGAACACCGCCAAACGCCGCGGCTTGTCGAGGCGCAGCGGGTCCAAGACCAATGCATCATCCACGCACCGCGACCTCCCGAAGCGCCGGGCGCAGCGCGCCCGCCAAATAGAAACTCCCCGCGATCACCAACAACCCGTCCCCCGTGGCACGAAGCGCCGAGCCAAGCGCCTCCAGCGGGGCATCCACCGCCACCACGCCCTCCGGATCCACACCCGCCTCGATCAAGGCATCACGAAGACCCTGCGCGGTGAACGCACGCGTCGTATCGGGACGCGTCGTGACCACACGGGGAAAGCGGACCGCCAAACGCGCCAGGGCCGCCGGGTCCTTGTCGTCGAGAAGCCCCGCAAGAAGCACACGCCGCTCCGGCGGGACCCCCGTCGCATCGACCTCTCGGGCGAGCGCATCGAACGCCTCCGCGTTGTGCGCCACATCCAAAAGCACCTGCGCCCCCCCGGGAAACCGCCATCTCTCCCGGCGCGCCGGCAGCCGCGGCAAGACCAATGAAAGCGGCTCCCAGTGCGCCAGCTTCGGCAGACGCGCGGTCACTACAGGGTCCGAGAGCGCCGCGCGCACCAGGCTGCGAAGACAGGCATCCGGCGCCATCGCGGAGTCGCGCGGCGCCACCGCCACCAAACTCGTGCCCAGACCCGCGGCGTGATCCTGGAGCGCATCCAGCGCCACCCCCTGCGCCACCGTGAAACACGGCACGCCCGCGCGCATGATCCCCGCCTTCTCGCGCGCCCGGTCGCGCAGGTCCGCACCGAGGTGCCTTTCATGGTCCGTACCGATCGCGGTGATCAAGCACAGCACCGGGTCCAACGCGTTCACCGCGTCCAACCGGCCGCCCATCCCCACCTCCAACACCCACGGTGAAGCGCCATGCTCCTTGAAGACCTCCAACGCGAGCGCCGTCGCGACCTCGAAATAGGTCGCATGGACCCCCTCTTCATCCAACGCCGCCGTGGCCGACATCACGCGCTCGCACGCCGATGCCAGCACGTCGTCATCCGGATCGCCCCCCATCACCTGGATCCGTTCCAGAAACCGCTCCACGTGCGGGCTCGTGTAGAGCCCCGGACGGTAACCCACCGTCGCCAGCGCCTCCGCGAGCGCCGTGGCCGCCGTCCCCTTCCCGTTCGTGCCCGCCACGAGGATCACCGGTGGCGTCCCGTGCAGCAGACCGAGACGGGAGAAGAGCGCCTGCACGTTCTCCAGCCCCTTCTTGATCCCGTAGCCTTC
>CAYVRY010000038.1:0-17695 GCA_964452895.1 uncultured Halobacteriales archaeon | reverse complement strand
GTGCCCAACCATCCCCCACGCAGTGCCCAACCATCCCCCACGCAGTGCCCAACCAACCCCCCCCGCGGTGCCCAACCAACAACCATCCGCCACACAGCCAACCACCACGACGACCAGGATGCCAGATTCAGCCATGCAGCGGGTGAGGGCGGCCCATTCAAATCGCAAAAGGCTTAAGCGGAAAACGGGAGCCCGTCCGGGGGAAAGACCAGGTGTGGAACATGCAAAACCGATGGAACCGATTGATTCTCAGAGCAGGCCAATGCGCGAGCGTGATCACGATGCTGTTGATGCTCGGACCCGCCTCGGCGGGTCTCATGGCGACCCCGGACCCGGACCGCCTGGATCCAGACGCCGACGCCGAAGCGCTCTTGCCGCTTCTGAACGGAGAGAGCCTTTGGGAATCGCGGTACGCCGGGCCGGCCAGCGGCAACCACCGCGCCAGCGCGATGGCCGTGCATCCGACCGGCCTACTCACCTACGTCACGGGCACGAGCCCGGATGCGACGAACGACTACGCCACAATCGCCCACGAAGCACTCACCGGCACCCCGGTCTGGGAAGCGCGCTACGACGGGCCCGAAGGCGGCCATGACCAAGGGTCCGACATCGCCGTGGACCCCGACGGTGCACGCGTCTACGTGACCGGCACGAGCCCCGGCCAGACGGGAAGCGGCATCGCCACGGTGGCCTACAACGCATTGACCGGTCTCGAGCTGTGGAGCGCACACCACGTGGGAAGCGGGTCCGGACCGAGCAACACCGCGTCGGTCGCGGTCTCCCCGGACGGCGACCAGGTGTACGTCACCGGCACCACGGGAAGTTGGGCGGGAAGCGCCTACGCCACCGTCGCCTACGACGCCGGGACGGGCGACGTCCAATGGACCGCGAGCTACCCCGGCCCCAGCGCGGGCGAGAACCAGGCCCAGGGCATCGCGGTCGCCCCGGACGGCGACCAGGTCTTCGTCACCGGCTGGAGCTTCTCAACGGCCACGAGTTACGATTACGCCACCGTGTCCTACGACACGCAAAACGGGGACGAACTCTGGGTCGCGCGCTACGATGGGCCCGCCAGTGAATTCGAGTTCCCCCGGGCCATCGATGTGAGCGAGGACGGAGAACGCGTCTTCGTCACCGGCGGCAGCTCAGGGATCGGGACGGGCTTCGACGTGGCCACGCTCGCCTACGACGCGACCACCGGCCAAGAAGACTGGGTCGCCCGGTACGACGGACCGCGCAGCAGTTCCGACACCGCATGGGACGTCGCCGTGGGCAGCGACGGGAACGTCTACGCGACCAGTTCCAGTTGGGGCACGACCTCGGGCCTCGACTATGCGACCATCGCCTACGACGGTGAGACGGGGGAGACGATCTGGGTCAGCCGCTACAACGGACCCTCCGGCGCAACGGACCACGGGGAATCCATCGCGGTCTCCCCGGATGGAACCCGGGTCTACGCCACCGGCTACTCGTTCGAGACCGGCGCGGGCTTCGACTACGCCACGGTGGCCTACGACGCAGAAAACGGAGTCCAACAATGGGTCATGCAATACGACGGCACGGGCGGCTCGGACTTCCCGAGCGACGTCGCCGTGGACCCGCTCGGGCTGCGCCTCTACGTCACAGGCCGGAGCGCAGGCACCAACGGGGACGAATACGCCACGATCGCCTACGCAGCACGGTGAAACCGTCGACGCAACGCGCGCCGACAGGTCCCGGCAGGGTTCTAAACACTTATCCAGTGGCGGGTTCGTCTCCTCTTCGTGGCCCGGTTCTGTGAGCGCTGCGGCACGGCCCTCCATCCCATTGCGGGATGCCGCAAATGCAGCGGTGCCTTCCAAAAACCAGCACAGTCCCCCGCCGGCGACGACGCCGGGGCGCGGTTCACCGGCCGCCGCAACACCCAATCCGGTGGACGCGCAGCGGGCGGCAACGAGCGCGGGCAAGCCCGCCTGGACGCCGGCAACCGGAGCCCATCCGGCCCCGGCGTGGTCCAGGAGGCGCTCGTCTCGCGCGCCAAGAGCCGATGGCAGGCCCCGGCGCAGGGCGAGTCCCATCCGAGCCTCGGGCTCTTCCCGTTCGACGCCACACGCGACGGCCAGCGGGCGTTCGCCCGCGACGTCGCCATGACCGTGGAACGCGGCGGGCTGCTGGTGGCGCACGCACCGACGGGGATCGGCAAGACCGCCGCCTCCGTGGCCCCCGCGCTGGAGCGTGCGCTGCGCGAGAACAAGAAACTGCTTTTTCTCACCAGCAAGCAGTCCCAGCATCACGTGGTCGTGGAGACACTCCGTACCGTGGTCACGAAACGCGGCGCCCGGTTCGCCGCCGTGGACGTGATCTCCAAAAGGGACATGTGCCCCCGCCCCGAAAAGACCGAAGTCCCCGCGTTCGCCTTCATGGACATGTGCGCCCGCTTGTGCCGCACGAAACAATGCCGCTACTTCATGGCGGACGCCGCGGGCGCCGTGGAAGAGACCCGCAACGGGATCCACCACGTGGAGGAACTCGTGGACATCTCCTTGAACCATGAATGCTGCCCGCACAAGGTCGCCATGGAGTCCGCCAAGAAGGCCGACGTGGTGGTGTGCGACTACAACTACCTCTTCTCCGACATGAAGGAACGCATCCTGGAATCCTTCGAAGTGAGCCCGCAGGACCTGATCGTCGTGATCGACGAAGCGCACAACCTGCCCAGCCGCGTGCGCGCGAACTTCAGCCTGGAACTCACACCCTTCGCCTTGAAGGAAGCCGAAGCGGAAGCCCGTCGTGCCGGCGAGATGCAGACCGCAGAGTGGACCCGGATCCTTGGCGCCCACCTGGACCGGCTCGCCGAAGGCGCCGGGACGAACGAAGAACTGATCCTGTCAAAACGGGAACTCCTGGCCCCCGTGGAAGAGACCATGGCGCAGTCCACCGTGACCGGCAAGACCCTGAGCGGACAAGACGCCACAGAGTCCCTGGGACGGCTCGCGGAGGAACTCACAAAAAACGGGGAACCCGTGGTGCGTTCCGGTCAACTCGCCGAGTTTCTCACCGCCTGGCTGCACGGCGGGCGCGCGCACGGCCGGATCCTGCGCGTGGACGAAGACGGCGCATGGCGTCTTGTTCACACGCTTCTGGACCCCGGTGTGGTCTCCGGGCCGATCCTGGGTGACGTCGCGGCCGCCATCGCCATGAGCGGAACCCTGCATCCCCCCGAGATGTACCGTGATCTGTTGGGCATGCCCAAAGACCGCACCCGCACCCGCGTCTACCCGTCGCCGTTCGACCCGGAAAAACGCCCCATCGTGTGCGTCAAAGGCACCACGAGCAAATACACCGCCCGCGGGCCCGCCATGGACGCCCGCATGGCCCAGATCATCGTGGACGCCCATGAAGCGGCCACGGGCAACACGGCCGCCTTCGCGATCAGTTACAACCAACTGAACCGGATCGCCGCCCAGGTCAGTGCGCTCGCTGGCGACACCGAGGTCATCGTGGAGGAACGCGGCATGACGAAACAGGAACGGGACCAGGTCCTGGACACCCTGCGCGGCGCCAAGAAAAGGGACGGCGCGCTGCTGTTGGGCGTGCTCGGCGGCAGCCTCAGCGAAGGCGTGGACTACCACGGCAACCTGCTCAGCGCGATCTCGATCTGCGGATTGCCGCTGGCGCCCCCGAGCCGGGAAGTGGACCTGCTCATCGAACACAACGAACGCCGGTTCCCCGGCAAAGGCCGCGACTACGCCTACCAGCTGCCCGCCATCGGGCGGGTCCTGCAGGCCGCCGGTCGCGCGATCCGGTCCGAGACGGACCACGCCGCGATCCTGCTGTTGGACGACCGGTTCGCCTGGAACCGCTACAAGCACGCCTTCCCGGTGGATTTCCAGCCGCGCCTGGTGGACGACCCCAAAGCCGCGTTGCGCTCTTTCTTCGCCGCGGCGCGCGCACAACAGACCGCCGAAGCGGCCCCCTGAGCCGATCACGCGGCGCCGTTCATCTGTTCCACCGCGCGCTCATGCAGCGCGCTGAAATGATCCAGGGCCTTTGCGGTATGGGAGAGCCACCAGGTGAGCCGCTCCCCGTCCACGATGAAGACCAGGTCCGCGGGGACGCCGATCCCGGCGAACGTCTCCCGGTCCGCCTCCTTGAACGCATACGGCTCCGTGGGCAACAAGACCACATCCGGGCTGCGGGGCAAGGCAAGCAAAGTGCGGTCCTTGAACGGTCCTTTGGTTGGCCGTTGCTGCTTCGCCTCGTGTTCATCCGTGGTCAATGCGAAGAGCACCCATTTCTCCTCGACGTCCGCCAGGATGTTGCAAAAGCCGCACGCCGCGAGCAGGTCGCCCAGGTAGGTCCCGCCGCCGGCGGCCATCCAGGGGTTCTTCCACACCGGGACGAGCGCATCCAGGCGGGGCCGTTTATTCATGCGCGCGCGGGCCCGGTCCAGAGCCTTCTCCAGGATCCGCCGTTGGGCGCGCGCCTCGTCCTGTTTCCCGGTGGCCGCACCCAGTGCGTCCCAGGTGTCCGCGGTCTCTTGCAGGCTGTCCGTTTCCGTGACGAGGACGTCCCAGGGGCCCGCTTCCAGCTCTTGCAGGGTCTCGGCGCGTTGCTCGTCCGTGTTCGCGATCACCAGGTCGGGCCTGAGTCCGCGGATCTTTTCCAGGTCCGGGTTTTTCGTGCCCCCCACGCGCGGGAGCCTTTTCACGAGCTCTTCGGGATGGATGCAGTAATCCGTGACGCCCACCAGCTGGTCATCGAGTCCCAATTGGTGCAGGGCGAGCGTGATCGACGGGACGAGGCTCACGATGCGCACGCGACGGCCAGGACCGCGACGCTAAAGCTTTGTCTGGTCCGTGCCCGGGCCGCGCCGGCGCATGACCACACCGAGCAGGGCGAAGACGGCCACGGCCACGAGGAGCGGGGACGGGCCGGGGATCTGCGCGAAGAGCTTCTGGTGCCACGGCGTATCGATCTTGTGCTCGAAATCAGCCACCGAGAGGGCGGTGTCCGCGTAGCGCAGGGAACGGTTCTCTGATGTCGTGTACGTGGCCGCGAAAAGACCCTTCATCTCCAGACCGTTGAGGCGTTCCTCGGGCGCGTAGGCCTCCTGCGGGAACGACCAGGTGATCCTGCCGGGCGCCCCGGCGAGCACTTGCCCCTCGATGAACTCCTGCTGGGAGTTGTCGCCCGGCATGTAGAGATAGTTCCGGTTGCCCTGGTCGTCGAAGGGCGGGCAGACGCCGGGTTCGCAGCCGGTGTACATGCCGCCGAAGAACTGGAACTCGGAGTGGTCCTGCGTCCAGTTCGCGCGCATGTAGAAGCGCCCGATGTCCGTGAGCGTGTAATGGAAGGTGTACACCGAATCCTTCGGGAGGTCCTCCAGCGGCGGCAAGGAGGCGAGTTCCAGCACGAACTTGAAGCGGTCCGGTCCATCCTCGCGCTCCTCGGGCTGGATCCAGCCCTTGGTGATCTCCAGGTGCGGGATCACACTCCCGCGCAGCTGGGCCGTGCTGTCGCGGTGACCGACGATCTCCGGGTCGCTTGCGGACCCCCCCAGGACCGGCATGGGGAGGACCAGGAATACGACGAACAATGCGAGGCCGAGTTGAAACCATCTTGAGAACATCAATGCCACCCTACAAGTAGCCAAGTATGGTCTGTTTTCTTAAGGGTTTCTTACAACGCCAAGGAGATAAGGGCATAGTATAGCTATTATTGGCCAGTTGTCGTGTGTTTTTGGGGCTGCTTATATACCCAGGTCGTCTGGGTTCACTTTTGCGGCCCCCCGGTCGCCCTGTGGGCACCGGTTCCCTGACACCCCGGCGCGCCCGCTTCTGCCGACCCTGACCGACCTCCGACCTGCCTGGGCGCCATGGATAAAGACATTCTTTGAAACAGAATCGCTGGGTACGCCGCGTGCTGCCAATGGCTCATGGACGTCCTACCGGGATCGAAGAGCGTCGAAGTCCTCGGGACGCGAAGGCACCGTCGCTTCGCGGAATCCGGCTCCATAAAGGGTAATTTAACAACCCCCGCACACCGTGCCCCGGGCGTGGCGCGCATCACAAAGAAACCACCAGCGACCTCCACGGCCCTTCCCGAAGGCCACGTCTGGCGCCGCGCCGCGCTGCAACTCACCGAACGCCTCGGCGGGTACCCCGGCGACCGGGTCCTGGTGGCCGCCCCCGCCACACACGACCCGACCCCCGCCCTCGTCGCACGCATGCCCCGCATGGAATGGCTGCAACTGCTGGCCGGGCCCTTCCAGCGCGCCGAGGGACCGCCCACCACCGGGGTCGAATACGTGAACGCCTCCGTCTTGAAACCGCCCCTGGAAGAAGAAAGCCTCGAAGCGCTCGTCACCGTGTTCGCCGTTCCGATCCTCAGCGACAAAGACCACGCCCGCTTCGTGCGCACCTGGGCCCAGGTCCTCGCCCCCTTCGGCAAATGGTTGTCCCTGGTCGCCGTGGAATCCTCCAGCGACCCGCGGCTCAAGCAGGCTGAACAACAACTCAAAGACAACGAATTCACCAGGGTGCGCACAAACCGTCTCGGAAGCGGCGGCGGCACCACCACGCTGGCGATCATGAGTGCGAGGAAGGAATGAGCGGGCGCCGTGGCGGTAACTTTTTTTATAGTTGGAGGATTGATGTATGGTTGAACCCATGTCGACTCCAGAACGAGACGCCGAACCGGATCAGTCGAAGCGCGTTCGGGTGCGCCGAGAGTACACCAAGCCCCTACCCATGGCTGGTGTCCGGATCGGGGGTTTTGCGCCACTCAAGCGCCGTAAATCAAAAAACGATAAAAGTTGATCAAATTCAAACAACCCCGTCCACACCATAAGGTCCATTCAATGGCAAAAAGGAAACCACCCAAGGAACCTCGAACAATAGGAGAATACGTCGAAGTCAGGAAGGAGATGACAAGAGGACTGCCCGCTACGGGCATCCAGATCGGCGGCATCCGGAAATCGGGGAGACGAGAAGGCGAGCGGTCGAAGTAGGTCATCAGGTACTTCAGAAATCAAACAACCCTTTCTGCCCCTGCGCCTGCGGACGTGAATCCTCCTCATCGTCCTCCTTTTCTGCGGCCTGTTTCCCTCGTTTCTTGGCCGCCCGCTTCTTCGACGCCCCGTCATCTTCACCGGCCGCCTTCTTGGCCGAGGACGCCTTCTTCTTCTCCGGCTTCGCAGTCGGGGTCGCGGCCTCTTCAGGCGGCAGCGCCACATCCTCGTCGTCCGCCCACACGCCCGCATGGACCGCCGGGCGGCGCTCCACCTCCTTGCGGATCTTCTCGTGCAAGTCCTTGACCCGCTTCAGGGTCGGCTTGTCGTCCAGCAGGAATGCGAGTTCCTCCTTGCTCAGAAGCAGATCGGCCCCCAGGTGCACGACGAGCTCCTCGTCCGCCTTGAACAGATAAGACAACGGCGCGATGTACTCCAAGCGCGCCTCCCGCTTGCTCGTGTGCAGGTGCCGCCCGATCTTGAGCGCCAGGTTGTCGCGCAGTTGACGCTTGGCGCGGGAACTGCTCATGCGGCGCAACCAGGACGGGAACTCCCAGCGCGTGTAACCCGGGTAGGGCCTGCTCTTGGCCACCGCCACGCCGCCCGTCATCAACTCGCTCGCATACCCCCAAAGCGCGTAATACTGCCTGCGCCGGACCCTTCCCAGGAAGACGTCCGCACGGGAGAGCATCTGGTACCCGCGCGCCAGGTCGTCCGGTCGTTTGTACTCCACCCCGAGGTTCTGCGCGACCCACAGCGAGACGAACTCGGGGTCCTCGTCCAGGTCCCACGTGGCCTTTCTTGCCTTGTCCAGGTCCATGGACTTGAATATGTCCGGCAGCACCTGGAACATGGTGCGCTGGGTGTCCCGGCTGCCGAGGCCGACCACGTCCCTGGTCTGCAACCGCTCGCCGGGCCGGAACGCCGCCTGCAGGTCGTTCACCGCGGCGCGCATGTCGCCGCCGGAGGCCTCCGCGATCCGCACCAACGCCTCCGGGTCCGCCTCCCCGCCCTCCTTCCTGAGCACATCCGCCAGCCGTTTCGCGATGCTGCGCGATTGCGGCCGGCTGAACTTCACCGTCATGGTGAGTGGACGAAGCGCCGCCCCGGACCCCTTCATGAGCGCATAAAGATCGTTGACGATCAAGATCACGGGCTGCCGCGTGTTGCGGATCGTCTCCACGATGGCGCGCTTGCCACCGCGGTCCGAGAGGTCCTCCTGACCCGAGGTGGCCGCCTTGCCGCCGCGCTCGAACAGGTTGTCCGCCTCGTCGAGCACAATGAGCGTGCGCCCGCCCTCGGCCGCAGAACGGAACGTCCCCTCCGAGGTGAACGTGGACGTGACCGCGCCCGTTCCCGCCACGCGCATGATCACCGGTGCACTGCGCGCATCCGATGCGTTCAACTCGATCAGGTCCCAGCCCATCTCATGCGCCAACGCATGCGCCGAGGACGTCTTGCCGATCCCCGGTGGCCCCTCCAGGACCAACGCCCGGGTCTTGGGCGGTGCGCTCTGCCACTCCTTGGCCCAGGAACGCATGGTCTCGAAGGCCTTCCGGTTGCCCACGAGTTCATCCAGCAACCGGGGCCGATGATGCTCCGCCCACTCCATGCGGGGCGTGCGCGTCTTCTCCCCCGCGCCGGGCTCGGAGGCGCCGCTGTCGCTTGCCGCTCCTGCCGCCTCGGACCCAGGCACGGGCCCGGCCAGGTGGGACTTTGCTTTCAACGTTTTGTGGTCGCGTCCAGACCGGCCGCTACCCGGCCACCGGTGCCGCAGGACCCGCCCGGCCCCGCAGCAAGGATTAATACAAGAAGGAGCCACTTTTCCCCGATGGTTCAACCCGGTCGCCTGACCGGACCCCGCGGATGACCATGTCCCCCCCACCCCCGGACCCCGCCGTCTCATCGTCAACGGACCACGCCGAGCGCTCCCCCAGCCCCCGCGCCAAGCCCCGGCTGCTCGCCTCCCCGGCGAAGATCATCGCGCTCGCCGTCATCGCGAACCTGCTGATCGCCGGCGGCGTCTCCGCCGCGGTGGCCCCCGTGGAGACCAGCCAGAGCGCCTTGTCACTCTACGATTCGCTGCCGCAGGGACTGCGGTCGCTCTTGGGGGACACCCAGAACGCGAGCGGGAAACTGGACCGGGGGCCCCTGGGCTCCTGGCTGGACCGGTTCCACGCCAACGCCGTGCGCGGCGACCCGAACGCCCAACTCGGCCTGAGCCTGGAACTGGAAAGCGAAGCGGAGCCGGAGACCTGGACCAGCGCCACGAGCATCGAGGTCCATTGGACCAACTACGGCGCGACCCTCACCTACCGGTTGAGCACCAGCGACCGTCCCGAGCCTCCCGACCTGCAAAACGATCCCCTGGTGGAGACCACCGCGACGAACGCCACACTGCCCCTTCAACCCGGGGCGAACTGGGTGCATCTGCAAGCCGCGCACAAAGACAAAGTCGGCCGCGTGGCCACCCTCGGGCCGATCCTCAGCGACCCGGACCCCCCCTTGCAGCCCGCCGGCCTGCGCATCGAAGGCGACGGTTCCCCGGACTCCACGATCAAGGTGGACGCCTACCACTTCACCCTGGAATGGGACGAAACGGAAGCACGCAGCGGGATCGCCAATTATCACCTGGAGCGCCAGAACGCCGGCAACTGGATCCCCGTTGCGACCATCGAAGCGGACAACCAGACCCACACGGAACGCAACCGGCCCAATGGCCTCTACGCATACCGCGTGCGCGCCGAAAGCGTCGCCGGGGTCCTCTCCGAGCCCAGCGACGTGCTGGGCGTGCGCGTGGACGCCGCCGGCAGCCTGGAACCCCCCGGAGTGGGCGACTGGCACTACGGCGTGAACGCGGTGTACCACAGCCTGATCCATACATGGGACATCAGTGATCCGGGTCTCTACTCCAGCGTGGACGAGATCCACTCCGGGGAGGCCGGGCTCAGCAAGGAGGAGGTGGAACACTACACGGGCCCCGGATGGGGGATCACCCTGGAAGACCCCACCCTGCGCGCGTTGGTCGCCGAGGAACTGGGGGGCCAGTGGGAAGGCGACGAACTCGTCGGGGCCCAGAAGAACAGCCTGGAGATCGGGCTCACCCTGTTCGAGCGGATGTTCAACGACGTGGACTACGATTTCGACAAGTTCTCCGGCACCGACTTCGACCTGCTGCGCGCCAACGAGGTGCTCGAAGCCGGCGGCGGGATCTGCGGCGACCTCACCGCGCTCTTCGTCACCCTCATGCGCATCGCCGGGGTCCCCGCCCGTCCCGTGCATGGTTATCTCATCAACACGGGCGCCACGACGGACCAACAGTTCGACGACGCCATCGGCGGCTTCCACATGTGGCCCGAGATCTACGTCGGCGGCGACGCCACCGACGGGCCCGGCGAAGGCTGGATCCCGGTGGACGTCAGCGGGGTCACCGGCCCCTTCAAACCGGAACTCCTGCACGTCTATTTCGGCGTCTCGAACCCGAACTACCTGCAGCTGGGCGTGCAGGAAGACCTCGGGGACGAATCCCTTCCCGACGACCACGAGCGCAACAAATGGAACGTCTGGGCGAACCTGCGGTACCAGAGTGTCGACCCGTCCAGCGTCCAGGTCACATGGGACGCCGACGCGAAGATCACCGAAAGCGAAAAGGTGCTCGGGGACCTGTGGTTCGACACCGACACAAACGAACGCGTCTGGTGCGAAACCGACGACGAAGCATGCCGCGGCGACCACACAAAATTCTTCGACAACGTGCGCGGGCGCAGCGTGCGCACCATGGACTACGGCGCCACACTCTCATGGACCGGCGACGTCCACGACCTGGACCTCTCCTTCCGGTTCCCCGTGCAAGTGGGCCCCTCCCAGGTCATGATGGCCACCGCCTACCAGCACGACCCCCAATGCAACGGCAGCGAAGCCCCCGTCCCCGGCGACGGCGAGCAGTTCATCGAATGGAACATCCCCGGATCCCAAGAACCCTGCAGCAACTGAACGGGCCACCCCGGGCACCCGAAGAGATGCCGGGGGCCGGTTCCCGCGAGGCCGTTTCCCACCCCACGGCCGGGGGCCAAAGCGGCCGCTCCCGATACCACCTTTTAATAGAACCGCCTTCACTTGATTGCTCGTGACCTGCCCTGGGTTCACCGGCCAATACAATACGGAAAGGTCCAAGTAACACCGCGGTTCACCGTGGACTAGACCGGAGTGACCAGCATGAATCTGCTCGAGGAAATCCAAAGGCCCCCTGATCTGACCGGCATCAAAGTGGGCGTGGGCGCATTGTCCGCGAACGACTCGGTCATCCGGCTCAGCTGCGAGGACGCCCAGCGCATGGGCCTCGAGGTCTCCATCTACACGAACCCGGAAGAACTGGTGGACGCGCTCCTGGAAGGCGAGATCGACTGCGCCGCGCGCGGGACACTGGACTCCGCGACCACACTGAACGTGATCCGCGACCGCTTCGACATCGAGCACGTGCTGCGGATCGCCTACATGCGCACCGCCTACGAGAAACCCTTCTTCCTGGCCCCCGTGGGCGTCGACGACTGCCCCACCATGAAGGAGAAGGAAGAACTCATCGAGTACATCCACAAATACTCCAAGGTCTTCAACATCTTCCCGCGCATCGGCGTCCTGTCCGCCGGACGCATCTCCGACGAGAACAAGATGCCGGAGATCCACCGCAGCGTGGAAGAGGCACGCCGGCTCGTGAAAAAAGCCCAGGACATGAGCCTCTCCGCACGCTTCTACGAGATCCTCATCGAAGACGCCATCAAGAGCTCGAACATCATCATCGCACCCGACGGCGTCTCCGGGAACCTCGTCTTCCGCACGCTCTACTACCTCGGCAGCGGCGACAGTTACGGCGCCCCCATCGTGAACATCAACCGGGTGTTCGTGGACACCAGCCGCGGCAAGAGCGACTACACGAGCGCGATCCAACTCGCTGCGATCCTCGCGAACCGCGCCCGGCGCCACCGGGAAGCGAAAAAACGCGAGGAAGGAGAAGAGGTCGCCGCCAGCAGCACCGAAGAATCGTGATGCCGCGCGCGACAGGAACCCGATAACATGCTCTTCCGCCGCCGCCTGGAGACCCACCCGCGCCGCTATGAAGGCTCCCTGGGCGGAACCCGCGTCGTCCTCTTGGGCACGATCCAAGGCCTCGGCGGCGAAGCGAAATGGCTGCAGGAAGCCTGGGACCAAAGCGGCGGCGCCCCCACCGCGATCGCCCTGGGGGTGCCCCCGGAGGACCTCTCGAACCTGAAGCAGATCGGGCGCGACGGCGTGGACGCCTTCATGGACCAGGAACTGGACACGGGCAGCTACGAAGACTGGATCCTGCCGCAGCTCTCCGCCTTCGGCGACATCGCCATGCCCCCCGACGAACTCCTGTTGGCCGAACACCTGGCCCGGGAGCACGACGCCCCGCTCGTCTCCGTGGACCTGGACGACGAAGCCTACGCCGACCTCTACGTGAAACACATCAGCGGCTTCCAGATGGTGCGCGGTCAACTGCGTCAGAAACGCGCCGTGGCGGACGCCGCCGAACGCGCCTCGACCCCCGAAGAGCTCATGCTCCTTTGGGACGAGAGCCTGACCTCGATCCGCGGCTACCGGCGTTTCGAAGACGAGCGGGAACGGTTCATCGCGAAACGGTTGCATCAGGTCGCCCAGCAGCACACGCGCGTGATCGCCGTGTTGCCCTACGCCCGCGCGGCCGGGGTCGCCCAAGAACTGGGGCTCCAAGGCAACGAGTGAAACCTCCGCGGTCCCACCCCACGGACTGGTCGAAGCAGCAGATCGTCGATGCCATTCAATATTATAACCAGAGCGGTTAAATGGCAGGTGCGACTGGGACGATCCATGTCGGGTCTATGCGTGGTCCAGCGGAAATCTCCCATCACCGCGATTCTTGTCGTTATGCTCATGTCCAGTCTGGTGCTCACCGGGTTCGGCGCCGCCTCGGCGCAGGCAGCCGGCACGGGAGGACCCCTGGAAGACTCCTTGTTCCAGGAAGACACGTACAAACGGCTCCAACCCAAGACCCGCACCATCGCCACGGGGCCTGAAGGAATCCAATCAGTGGAGACCCTGCCGGAGCAGGTGGCTGCCTCCCAGCCGTCGCCGCGCGAATCCCTCGCCCTGCAGGAACCCGCGCAGCGCCAAGAGCGGGACCCGTCGGCCCAAGTATCCCTGAACCACGAGAACTGCCTGCCTCACCCCTCGATCCGGATCACGGAGGACGAAGGACCCAACGGCTTCGCGCTCGTGAAGGACCCCGTCACGGGCACCGCGGTCTCCCGACCCGGCTCCGGGGTCCTGTCTGGAAGCGGCACCGAGGACGACCCGTACGTGATCGAGGGCTGGTGCATCGGGCCCACCGTGCTGTTTTGGGGACCGTTCGAACACGGCATCCAGATCGAGCACACCAGCGCGCACGTGGTGATCCGCCACAACACGATCGGGTCCCTGTACGGGCCCGCCTTGAAACTCGAAAACGCCGAGAACGTGCGCTTCGAGAACAACGAGGTCCTGGACACCGACTGGGGCGTCGTCGCGGACGGCACCCGGGACCTGAGCATCCAGGACAACCGCTTCGATGACATCTGGAACCAAGGGGTCACCCTGGAATCCACGACCGGGACCCGCGTCGAAGGCAACGATTTCACCGATCTCTACGAAGCGGTCTACGGCCTGAGCAACCACGACCTCGTGATCTCGTCCAACCAGGTGGAATCCAATTGGTTCGGGTTCTTCCTGGCCTACAACCAAGGGCTCCAGATGACGCACAACCAGATCGAAGCGGGCACCGGGGCGTACTTGGAGAACGTGTGGGACACGACGATCCACGCGAACACATTCGTCGAGAACTACGAAGGGATCTACCTGAGGCAACACCGCACGACGGACATCACGTCGAACACGTTCACCGACAACCAAGCCCCCATGTTCTCCTACAATGGCCTCGACCTGCACATCGGTTCGAACACGATCACTTCCGGCCGCATCGGCATCGACTCCTACTCCAACAGGAACGTGCTGATCGATTCCAACACGATCACCGGCACCGATTACGCAATCTACAGCGACGACGCAGACGATGTGACCATCGCGCACAACGAACTCGAAGGGAACTTGGGCGGCATCCTCGCCGGCCGGGTCCGGAGCGACCTCACCATCGCGGACAACAAGCTCGTGGACAACGGCTGGTACGGCGTGTACGTCAACGCCTACTGGGGAAACCACGCGATCGTCGTGGAAGACAATCTCTTCGACTCAAACGGTCTGGGCGTCTACCTGGACGGAGGGATCGGCGTGGTCCATGGCAACACGTTCTCCGGTCACTCGGACGCCGAGATCGTGGCCTACGGACTCTCCGGAGGAAGCATCACCGGCAACGAGATCCGGGATACGCCGTGGTCCTACGTGTTGGTCTACTCGAGCGACAACATGCTCATCGCCGACAACGACCTGCACAGCGAACCCACCGACGGTCAAGACTGGCTCGTTTTGTGGGCCAGCAAAAGCGCGACAATCAACGGCAACACCCTCGCCCGCGGTGGACTCGTCCTGGACGGATATTCGAGCCTGCACTTCGAACACGCGGTGGACGATACGAACACCGTCGGCGGCCAACCGATCCTGTACCTCAACGGAGCCGAAGAAGCGGTGGTCGACCAGGACGCGGCTCAGGTGATCCTGGTGGCCTCCCACGACGCCCAGATCACCGGCTTGAACTTCGTGAACAGCCCGCTGCCGATCCTCATCGCAAACAGCGACGACGTGGTGATCGAAGATACAAGCATCAACGCGGCCGCAGTGGGCCTCTACGCTTTCGGCAGCGACCGGCTCCAGGTCCAGGAGAACACGATCCAAGGCGCCTACGTCGGCGTGTATCTACAGGACACCACGGACGCCCACGTTCAAGGCAACCTGATCGAGGACACGGAAGTCGGAGTGGGGGCCGTACAAACCAACGGCCTGCTCGTCGAAGGGAACACGATCCTGAACGGGGACGGGGGCGTGTTCGCCCTGGCAAGCCGGGACGCCACGATCACCGGCAACCAGATCACCGGACAGACGTTCGCGGGAATCGTGATCTTCGAATCCCGCCAGGTCACCGTGGAGCACAACCAGCTCGAACAGAACGAGGTCGGGATCGGCGTGATCGACAGCCGGAACACCGAGCACCGCTTCAATGAACTCTCCGGGAACACCCTGTTCGGCTTCGCCGTGGCCGGCGAATTTGACGGCGGCGGACACCTGCTCAACGAGAACAACATCCACGGCAACACGGAAGCCGGGGTCTACGCGGACTCCAGCCACACCCTTGATGCGCGGGAGAACTGGTGGGGCTGCAGCAACGGGCCCGGCGAACCGGGATGCGACGGCGTGGAAGGGGACGTGGACACCTCGGACTGGCTTGCGAGCCCCGTGCCCGATGCAGGCACGTGAAGGCCGGTCAATTCAAGCGCGGCAAGCGGTCCACCGATCACAACGCCGTTGCCGCCGGTCATCTCTCACCCGGGGCGAACCGCCCTAATCAAATGTAAAATGTTTTAAGCCGACCGACCTCTGGAACCGTCATGGTGGCAAGGCCTCAATGGCTTCGGGCCAGTGGGACGTGGATCGCGGTGTTCCTCGTGGTCGTTTTGCTCGCTCCCGGTGCCGTAACGAGCAGCGGACACACGGAAACGAAACCCTATGTGGGCTCCAGTCCGGTTACCCCCCTGGACTGCGATGGACATTACCTGGAGGCCCTCAGACGCGACCTCCAAGCGCTTGGCGTCAATGTGCCGGACGACGTGTTCGACCCGGTCAATGACGAGTATCCGGGCAATATCGGCGGCGCCTGCTTCGACACGCCCGCCGGCGCGTCGTACGTGGACGTCGAGATCGAGGACGTAAGCGGCCTCCCCGTGACGGGATGGCTTAGCTTCTGGCATGATGACAACACGATCCTGGACACCACATTCTTCTGCTCCACGATCCTTGCCGCGGTTCCTCCCGGCACGACCCTCATCCGCGTGACCACCCAGACCCTGGCAATTGGCTGCTTGTCGCCACCGCCCGAACCCTCCAGCGTCCCCGTCACCGGGGAAGTGCACGTAGAGTGGTCCTAACGGGTGGAACCCAAAGCTGGGCCGGACCCATGAGACCGAAAAGACGCCGACCGGCCGCCCCTGCCGCCACCCCGGCACCGCCGCACCGCACCCTTAAAAGCCGGTCTTTCGTGACGCACCGCGGGAACACCTTGTCTCAGACCGCAAAACGACTCCTGGACCGGATCCGTGACCGCGACGCCGTGGTCTGCATCGTGGGGCTCGGCTACGTCGGCCTGCCCACCGCGGTGGCGTTCGCCGAGAAGGGCTTCTCGGTGATCGGCGCCGACCTCATGGAGAAGAAGGTCGAGCGTATCCAGAAGGGGATCGCCGGGGCCGACGAGCCCGAGTTGAGCGGGCGGCTGAAACAAGTGGTCGAAAGCGGCCGCCTGGAGGCCACCAGCGACATCGCGGGCGCCTGCGCGCGTGCGGACTGCGTCTTGTTGATCGTCCCGACCCCCGTGGACCAAGCGCGCCAGCCCGACCTTTCCTACGTGCGGCAGGCCGCCGAGACCGCGGCCACGAGCCTGCACGAAGGCCAACTCGTCGTGCTGGAATCAACCACGTATCCCGGCACGAGCGAAGAGATCGTCATGGAGACCCTGCGCCGGGTGCGTGGCGAACTGGAACCCGGACGGGACTACGGTGTGGCCTATTGCCCGGAGCGCTACAACCCGGGCGACCCGGAGCACACGCTTTCGAACCTGGTGCGTGTCGTGGGCGCCATCGACGGACCCTGGGGCGACTGCGCGGCGGCACTCTACGGCACCTTGAACGACGACCAGATCGCCCGGGTCTCGGACCTGAAGACCGCGGAAGCGGTGAAGGTCATCGAGAACGTGCAACGGGACCTGAACATCGCGCTCGTGAACGAACTGGCGCGGATCTTTGAACGCCTCGGCATCGACACGCACGAGGTCCTGGACGCCGCCGCCACGAAATGGAACTTCGTCAAGTACACCCCCGGGCCCGGTGTGGGCGGACACTGTCTGCCCGTGGACCCGTACTACCTGACCAGTGTCGCAGAACGGGTCGGGTACCATCCGCGCGTGGTCCTGGCCGGACGGGTCACCAACGACGCGATGCCGAAGCACGTGGCGGACCTGGTCACCGACGGGCTCAACGAAGCCGAACGCGCCGTGAAGGGCTCCCGCGTCGCGGTGCTGGGACTCGCGTACAAGGCGGGCACCGGGGACGCCAGGGAATCCCCCGCCGGCCGACTCGTGCAGCTGCTCAAGGGCCGCGGCGCCGAACTCGCATTGGTGGACCCGCTCGTCGAGGAGGCGGACGCCGAAGCGATCTTCGGGCAAGCCAAGAGCGATCTCGACAACGCGCTGCGTGGGGCCAACGCCGTGGTCGTCGTCACGGACCACAAGGAGATCCGCGCGTTGTCACTGGACGCGATCAAGGAACTCGCCGCACCGGACTGCGTCGTCGTGGACACACGCAACCTGTACGAACCCGCCGACGTGGCGTCGAAGGGGCTGCGCTACCGCGGCGTGGGACGGGTCATGCGCGGCTGAGACCGGTTCACTGGTCCGGCAGCGCGCTGTACCCCTGCGGTGCATGTTCACCGTAGAACTCGTGGTAGTAGATCGTG
>CAYVRY010000037.1:0-18000 GCA_964452895.1 uncultured Halobacteriales archaeon | reverse complement strand
CTTCATGGGCGTGCAGGGTGTCGCTGGCTTCCAGGGTGATCCGGTAGGCGTCCGTGGTGAGCCCCACGCTGGTCCCGCGGCGGGTGGCCAGGAGGGCCGCCAGGAGGCGCCCGAGGGTCTCGTTGACCTTGGACCCCCATGTGCCGTTGACGACGAGGATCCGGTTGCCGGGTCCCGTGGTGGTCTCCAGGGTCAAAAGGCGGTCGCTGGGCACTTCCAGGCCGCGTTCTCTCTGCTTGTCCAGCACGTCCAGCACTTCCTGCAGGTGCTCGGTCTGCAGGCGGTACTCGGTGGCGATCCGCTCGGTCTCCCCGGCGGCCAGTCGGCGGCGCAGCGAGCCCACTTCCATGGCGGTCTCGTGGCGCACGGGCAGGTCTTCGCCGACCCATCGGGGCACGTTGCCGACGTCCTTGACGGGGGCCACCAGGATCGCGTCTTCCTTGACCTCCACCACGGTCCAAGGCCGGCCACGCAGGACGAAGTGGCTGCCGGGTTCGATGGAGGCGAGCACGAAGGCCTCGTCGAGCCGTCCGATGGAGCGGCGGGTGGCCACGTCCACGACGACGAAGCTGCGTTCGTCGGGGATCATGCTGATGTTCTCGTGGAAGGTGCGGCGGGAGGCGCCGCGGGAACCGAAGCGGCCGCGCCCGGGTTCATACCAGATCGTCCCTTGCGCGCCGAGCATGGCCACCACGGCGTCCAGGACCTCCCGCTTGAGCCCGGAAAACGGGTGGGCCTGCGTGATCAGGTGATGGAGCCAGTCCACGTCCATCTCGGTCTGTTCCTGCGTGCTCGCGATCACCTGGTTCGCAAGCACCACGAGCGGGACCTCCCGGCCGCGGCGTGGGGGCAGTTCGCGGGCCTGCGCGGCGCGCGCGAGGGCCGCGGATTCCAGGTATTCCTCCCCGCTCGTGCACAGCACCACGCCGCGCGAGGTCTCCCCGGCGCGGTGACCGGCCCGTCCGATGCGTTGCAGCAACCGGTCGATCCCGCGCGGGCTGTTGATCTGGATCACCAGGTCGGTCTGCCCCACGTCGATGCCGAGCTCCAGCGACGACGTGCAAAGAAGCGCCTTGATCTTCCCCTGTTTGTAGCTCTCTTCGGCTTCGATGCGCGCGTCGCGGGAGAGGCTGCCGTGATGCACGCCCACCGGGTAATCCGGTTTCCACAGGTGGTAGCGTGTCCCGAGGATCTCCGCCCCGTCGCGCGTGTTCGTGAACAGCAGCACGGCCTGGTTCTCTTCGAACAAGCTGTCGATGCGGCGCAGCATGGCCGCGGCGCGGGGTTCGGCGAGGATGCGCCTTGAGAGCGCATCGTCATCGGGGCCCACCACCGGGACCTCGATCCGGATCTCGTACTCCTTGTCCGCCACGGCGAGAAGCGGTTCCACAATGCGGTCCTTGCCCGCCAGGTAGTTCGCGACGTCTTCCGGGTCGCCGATGGTCGCCGAGAGGCCGATGCGTTGGAACCCGTTCAAGGTCTTGTCGGGGATCGGCGGGATCACCCGCCCGCTGGCGGCGAACTCGGCGTGGGCCGGCGGCCAGGCGTCCTTTCGTTCCAGGCGGCCTTCCCAGACCACGCGCTCCAGGCGTTCCAGGGCGACGGCGAACTGCGCACCGCGTTCCCCTTCGGCGAGTTCGTGCACTTCATCGGCGACCACCCAACGGATCGTCTTGAGGTGCTCGCGGAGTCGACTGCCGGTGAACAGGATCTGCAGGGTCTCCGGGGTGGTGATGAGCAGTTCGGGGGGCCGACGGGATTGCCGGGCGCGTTCGCTCTGGCTGGTGTCGCCGTGGCGCACGCCGGCCTCGATGCCCAACGCCTGGCCCCATCCGACGATCCGGTTCAGCATGTCCCGGTTCAACGCCCGCAGGGGTGTGACGTAGAGGATCTTGATGCCGCCGGGCCAAGTCCGGCCGGCTTGCAGGGTCTCTTCGCGTTCTGTGAGGAAGCGGTCCAGGATCGGGATGATCGCGGCTTCGGTCTTGCCGTGCCCCGTGGGTGCCACGAGCAGAACGTTCTTGCCGTCCCGGATCGGCCGGTAGGCGACTTCCTGTGCCGTCGTGGGCGCGGTCCATCCCAGGTCTTCAAGGTGCTTGGCGAGCGGGGGATGGAGGTCGTCGAAGAGGTTGGGCAAGCAGGAGGCGATGCCGGGGTCGGTGTGATAAGGGTTCCCGGTGCGTGCGCTCACAGGCTTTGGGCGTCTTCAGCCGCGTTGGCGGTTTCGTCGCCGATCAGCAAGGGCAGGGGGCTCGGTTCCTGTTGGATTCCACTCCAGAACCGGTTGTAGGTGCGTTGCAGGCGATGGTAGGAGAAGGTTTGCAGCAGGACGGCGATTGGGATCAGTTGCGCGATCAGGTGTGCACCCCAGAAGACGCCCAAAAACGAAGACGCGTCTGTACCCCAGGTGTGGCTCGGGCTGATGTGTTGGTATAGTGTCCGGTGCTGGAGCAGGACGAACGTGCCGAAGATCAGGGAATGCAGGGTGAGCAAGACCAAGAACGGTCCGAGTAGGCCGACGCGATGGAGAAAGTCCAGGAATTGAAGTGACTCAAAATTGGAATTGAAAGTGGGACTGGGGTCGGAATCACCGCTCGTTGGCGTCGGCTGTTCGATCGGGTCGTCTCCACGTTGTGAGAATGGCGGCTCTCCATGTTCTTGCTCGTAGTCCACGCCGGCGGGGACCACGATGAACAAAACGAATACGACGCCGACCAAAAAGCTCACTACGTAGGCGAGACCCAGGTAATGCAGGCGGTCGGGTCGGCCCACAAACAAGGTGAGTTCCTGATGGCTCCGCAGGTGCCACCAGAAATGGTAGAGTCCCAGGGTGACCACGGTCAGCAGGACGCCGCGCCAGAGCGGCCGGACTTTCCCGGGCGGTCCGCGCTCGGCAGATGGCGGTACCTGGTCCCAGTCCACGTCCATCCGTTCCACAACCTTCGCACCAATAAAAATGTGTTCAGTCTTCGTCGGCTCACAGGTCCTCTTCCTTGGGCGCCCGGTGCCGCTTGAGCCAGATCTCGGGCACTTCGGGCAGATTGCGCAGCGTCCCGAGGTCGGTCCCGTCGAGCAGGTACAACCGGGCCTCGTTGAGGTGCACGAGCCGTCCGCCGGGGCCGAGCAGTCCGTCCACGTTCACGGCGGCGCCGCCCAGAAGCGGGTTGAAGGGGGGCAGCAGGGTGATCCGTTTGTCTCCGGTCGCCAGGTCGCCGTAGCGGCTGGCGACGACGTCCGGGTCGAGCGGGGCGCGCACCCAGCAGGGCTCGGTGTGTGCGTGGCCCAGCGGGTCGACGAGGGCGACGACGGGGTGGGTGTGCGCGGCGACGAGTTCGTCGGCCTTCATGAGTTCGGGGGACGGCCAGGCGTGGCCGTGGAAGACCCCCACGCCGCCTCCGTCCTCGTCGCCGCCGATGCGTACGCCTTCGGAGGAGTGGAGCACCACGTCGTGGTGTTTCGGGATCAGGGATTCAAGCCCGGCGTCGTGGTTGCCGGGGACGATGTGGACGTCCAGGCGGGGGGCGAGCAGACTCAGGAACCGGGGCACGTCGCGGCGTTCCTGGTGCGTGGTCATGGGGATGCTTTCTTTCACGTCACCGGCGATCACGAGTCGACTCGCGCCGGTGTCCAGGGCGACTCCGAGGATCCGCTTTGCCAGTTTGTCGGTGCCGCTGGCCACGTGGGCTCCGGCGCGATGGAGTTTCGTCTCCAGCCCGAGATGGGTCTCGGCGATGAGCAGCACGGTGAGCGGTCCACCCAGGTCGCGCTCGTCCAGTTCGAGTCTGAGGATCCGCTCGTCCGGGACGGGGGCCAGTCGCATTCACGCCTGCATGGGGGCGGGGTCTTTCCGGCTTGCGGCTGGAAAGGTTTTTATCCGGATTGGGTTCGCCGGGGTCATGCGCTGGCGTTGGTTCTGGGTGATCGTGTTCGTGATGATGTCGCTTTTGGCGGGCTGTGTGGGGCCCGAGACCGAGGGCGACGAGGATGAGGAGGCGCAGGGTCTCCAGGCGTGGACCTTGGAGGGTGAGGTCTCGGACTGCCCGGAGGCCATCGGGGTGTTGTTGATGGACCCGGAGGCGCTGCAGGCGCTCTTGCCGGAGAACTTCACGGTGCGGGACGCGGGGGATTTCTTCCAGTTGGACATGGAGACGGGCCGTGGGGTGCTCTTTTTCAACAGCGTCGATTGCGCTTCGGGGGGCTATGCGGAGGTCGCGGTGTACACGAACGCGCCCAAGGTGGAAGGGTTCCAGGCGGCGGATTACGATTTCTATACGTTGGGTTACGCATCGGACCAGACGGACCTGGTGGAGAACCTGAGCCGTGTGGGGGTCGCCGTGGAGAACGCGACGGCCTCCGCCGAGGTGGATGCGCCCACAGCGGCGACCGGGCTGGGTTCGGCGGACGTGGCCGGAGGCCCCGCCATGTCCTACTCCATCGAGGCGGTGGGGTCGGCGCCGCAGCCGTTCGAGTTCACGGCCCGGTTCTGGCACGAGGTGCCCACGGGGCTCGTGCAGTGGCAGTACGAGTTGCCCGGGCAGGAGGCGTTCGCGGGCGCGCTGGTCTCGTGCACGTTCCCGTCCGGTTCGCTTTTGGCCGAGATTGCGGGCCAGGGGGACTGCATGGGCCTGGAGACGGCGTCCATCTTGTTCCCGGACCAGGCGTATGCGTCCCAGGTGCGCTATTTGCCCGGCGCGACGGCCGAGGGGCAGTAGGAGCGGGTCTCGTTTCCCAGGCGCCAAAGAGAAGAAGGGGGCCCTCCTAGCCCGGGACGATGGATGAGTCCCTGATGGAGCTGCTCCGTTGCCCGGAGTGCAAGGGGGAGCTGGAGTTGGACGACCGCAAACGGGACGAGGAGACCGGGGAGATCCTGGAGGGGAGCCTCACCTGCTCGGCGTGCCCGTACACCTATCCGATCGAGGACGGGATCCCGAACCTCTTGCCGCCGGAGTTGCAGGAAGCGGAGAAGGAGGAAGGGAAGGAAGCCGCGTCATGAGTCTCGTGGAGGATGCCCTTTCCGGGGCCTCGGTCTTCAAGGACGAGCGCACGCTCGATTTCAACTACGTGCCGGAAGAGTTGCCTCATCGGGACGAGGCGATGAAGCGGCTGGCGGGGCTTTTCCGGGGGGTCGCGGAGGGGAAGACCACGCAGATCGTCTCGATCCGGGGACCGGTGGGCTCGGGCAAGACCGCCATGTCGAGGCGGTTCGCGGTGGATCTTCGTGATGTGGTGGTCAAGCGGGGCCGCAAGCTGCAGGTGGCCTACGTGAACTGTCGCAACGACCGCACGCCGCCGTTGGCGCTCTTGCCGGTCCTGCGCACGTTCGACAAGGCGTTCCCGGACCGGGGGTTCGCGGTGCCGGAGATGCTGGATTCGTTGAAGAAGCAGATGACGAAGCACAATTCCGCCTTGGTCGTGATCCTGGATGAGGTGGATTCGCTTCTTCGCACGCCGCGCGGCCCGGAGCTTTTGTACAATCTGAGCCGGTTCGAGATGGAACCGGAGACGGGTCTGTCCATGATCCTGGTCTCGCAAAGGGACATCACGCAGTACCTGGACGAGGCCACGCAGTCCACGCTGCGGCGTTCGAACATGATCGAGTTGCAGCCCTACGGCGTCCAGGCCATGGAGGCCATCGTCGAGTTGCGCGTGAAGTTGGCGTTCCTGCCGGGGGCGATGCCGGACCGGGTGGCGGAGCTTGTCGCGGACATCGCGTCACGCAAGGGGGACGCCCGGTTGGCCATCGAGCTCCTGTCGGCAGCAGGCACGAACGCGAACGACCGGGGGGCGGACCGGGTCTCCGCGGAGGACGTGCGCACCGCGAAGGCGACGATCCACAGCGAGCTGCCGGAGCACAAACTGCGCGAACTGCCGATCCAGGAACTCTACGTGCTTTTGGCGGTGGCGCGGCGCCTCGTGCGCAGCGAGGAATCCTACGCGGTCACAAGCGACGTGCAGGATGCGTATGCCCTGGTCGCGGAGGAATACGAGGACAAAAGCCGCGGCGCCACGCAGTTCTGGCAGTACCTGAAGAACCTGGAGGGCTACGGGTTCGTGGACCTGCGCAAGTCGAGCAAAGGGCACCTCGGCACCACGCATTTGATCAGCCTTCCCGATGCACCCGCCGCGGAACTGCAGACCTGGCTGGAGCGGCTCGTGGCGGAAGTGCGGCAGAAGGCGTAGGATGCAAACCCTTGCGAGGGAGGCACCAAAAAGGTTATATCAATCTGGATACCCATGGGTATCCTGTGACTTGGAATCTTCCGGAGCCTGACGTGGAGTATACGCTGGCGGTCCAACTGCTGGCCCAGCCTGCAAAGACGCAGCTCCAGATCCTGGAGGCTCTCATGGGAGAACCGAAGACATTCACCCAGTTGAAACCTGTCCTGCGTGGCCGGAACAACAATGTGCTGACCAAATCATTGCGGTCACTCCGGGAGAAAGGTATGATTCAAACGGGTCTTCAGAGTGACCTGAAGACCAAAACTTATCGATTGACCTCGTTGGGCATGCTTGTCATCCTGCGCTGCCACGAGATGATCCCTCACCATCAGAGCATTGAAGCATACCGTCGAGGCGCCAAGGCGAAGGCATGAAGCCGCCGGATTTTTCGAAAGTGGTGGCCGCCAACTGGAAGGATACCACGGCTTACTTGGTGGCAGGTCATCAACCCTGTATCAAGATCGGGAAAGACGAGTTGCACTTTGTAAAGCGGAGGATGGTTTTTGTCGACCTCGCTATGATTCGAACTATTGAACCCGAAGAATCGTGGTTCATGGGGGTCATCGTGTGCCCTGGCGACGATTTGGTGCCGCTATCAAAATGGGCGATGGATCAAGAGGCAGAACGAGTGCATTTCTACCTCCATGAGGATGCTGATACTCGCCTTTTGGTGCCTTGGCGGGATGCTGGTCTTCCCCTCATTAGAGTCGATCATGGTTTCACCTCCTGGCGTTCCCTTCACAAAGTCCTCGGATGGGACCTGAATGTGCAGGTCTATGACGACCACGTCTCTCAGTAGAGCCCGCCGCAATTGGCTTTTTACCGGCCCCGTCCCACAACTTGTTCCTTCTTCTGCAAGAACGGCAGCACGATCTCGCACAGCGCCTTGGCTTCGTTGTAGACGATCACGTGGTCCGCATTGCGCATGAGGACGAACCGGGCATCAGGAAGCAGGCGGGTGGTCCGCCTTGCCCACTGCGTCGTGGCGAACGGGTCGTTCTCGCCGTGCACGACGAGGCTCGGGGCCCGGACGTGGGGTAGCCGCTCCTCGATCCGGTCGTCGAGGGCGCATTGCCAGGATTCCAGGGTGTGTTTCAATCCGGCTTGCCGGTAGTCGTTCCACATGAGCATGTCGAAGCCGGTCCCGGCGGTCTGCTGGAGGGTCTTCATGGCGTGCATGGCCGAATGCAATGGATCGCGGTCTTCGGGCGGCATGGCGAGCCCTTGCATCACGAGGCGCGCCACGCGCTCGGGGTGTTCAACGGCCGCCGCGGTGGCGGTGTTGCAGCCGAGGGAGTTCCCGAGGAGGATGATCCGGTCCAGGCCGACGCTTTTGGTCCAGTCCATGAGGATGTGGGCCTGCTCTTCCACGTTGAGGGCTCGCTTGGGTTTGCTGCTCATTCCGTGCCCGGGCAGGTCGGGGGCGTAGACCGGGTGGTGCCTGGCCAGGTGCCGAAGGGTGGGGCCCAGGTAGGCCGCGGAGACGATGTAGCCGTGCACGAGCACGACAGGGAGCCGGTCCGGCGGGGCGAGGTCGTCACGGTATCGGTAATGGATCGTGTGCTCGCCGACTGTGGAACGGCTGGTGTAGGGGGTGATCGCCGGGGAGTCGGGTAGTGCAGGCAACGGGGTTCACCGGGTTCGGGGAAAACCAACGTTCGTCGCGCGGTTACTTCAACCAGGGCCCGGGTGTACATGTATTGGCGACGGGTGCCCTGGCCCGTCACTCCTTGTCGTCCGTCTCCTTCGCGGGCCCCGCCGGGTTGCTCCCGTTCTGGGCCTCTTCCACGGACAGGCTCATCGCAACAAGCTCCGCCAGGTCCTGCGTCTTCAGGTTCTCGTTCACGTTCGTCTTGGCGTCTTCGAACATGGTCATGCAGAACGGGCAGTTCGAGGCGACGGTCTCGGCGCCGGTGTCCGCGAGTTCGCGCATCCGGATGTTGCTCATGCGGTCGGCCTCTTCGACCTCGTACCACATGTTCGCCCCGCCGGCGCCGCAGCAGCGTCCCTTTTCGCGGGTCTTCTTGGGTTCCTTGAGTTTCACGCCGGGCAGTTGTTCCAGCACCTTGCGGGGGGCGTCGTAGATCCCGTTGTGGCGTCCGATGTAGCAGGAGTCGTGGTAGGCGAGCTCGCCGATCCCGGTGTCCTTTTCGGGGCGGATCTTGCCTTGGCTGAGCAGGCGTTCGATGTATTCGGTGTGGTGCATGACCTCGGCGCCTTCCCAGCCCAGGTCGGGGTATTCGTTCTTGAGGGTGTTGAAGCAGTGCGGGCAGGTGGTGACGACCTTCTGGATGTCGTATTGCTTGAACTTCTGGATGTTCTCTTGCGCGAGTTCCTGGTAGCGGCCTTCTTCCCCGATCCGTCGGGCGGGGTCGCCGCTGCAGCTTTCCTCCCTGCCGAGCACGGCCCAGCTGATGCCGGAGGCGGCGAGGATCTTCGCCATGGCCTGGGTGATGCTGCGGTTCCTTGGGTCGCTGGCGCCGCTGCAGCCGACCCAGAAGACCACGTCGAGCTCCTTCGCGCTGCCGACGTCGCTGAGTTCGTGGACTTTGATCCCCACCTTCTCCAGGCCTTTGGCCCAGTCCATGCGTTCACTGGCGGGCAGGCCCCAGGGGTTCTTCGCGGTGGCGGACTTCTCCAGCATCTCCCGTTGGTTCTTCTTCACGCGGCCTTCCTGGGTGAGCTGGCGACGCATGTCCGTGATCAGTCCCACGTGTTCGATCTGCACGGGGCAGGCCTGCTCGCAGGCGCGGCATGTAGTACAGGCCCACAAGGTTTCCTCGTTGACCACGTTGCCGAGGATCGGTTGGTGGCCGACGGGCTTTCCGTCGCCGCGGTCCTTCTTGCAGGCGGTCTCGTATTCGCTCCAGGCTTCCTGGCCCATGGCTCCGGGCCCGGTGGAGGCTTCCCGGCCGAAGGCGGGCGGCACGGGGGCGCCGGCGAACGCGGCGTGGTTCAGGTCCTGGATCAAGACGCGCGGGGAGAGGGGGCGGCCGGCAGCGGTGGCGGGGCATTCGTCTTCGCAGCGCCCGCAGTTCGTGCAGGAGTCCACCATCATGAGTTGCTTCCAGGTGAGGTCGCTGGGTTTCTCGATCCCCATCTCGAATTCGAACTCGCCTTTTTCGACCATGGCCATGAGATCGAACGGGGTGTGGAGTTTCCCCGGGGCGGGGCGCTGGGTCTGGGTGGCGACGTTCGCCGTGGTGGTGAATATGTGCACGAGCTTCGTGAACGGGATCAGTGCGATGAAGACGAAGACCAACAGAGCATGGAACCACCACACGCCCCAGTAGAAGTGGACGCCGCTGTTCGCAGCACCGGTGGGGATCCCCACAATGGCCCAGAAGGGGGCCAACTGGTAGCTCACGGCGTTCCATTGCACGAACGGGTTCGGTTCGATGTGGATACGCAGCGCGGTGAGCATGTAGCCGGTCACACCGATGATGCCAAAGATCCAAAGCGCGTACTTGTCCGTGGTGCGGGTCTTGAGCGATCGGGGCCGGATGAACGTGCGGCGCCACGCCATCACGAGGATTCCGGCGATGAAGAGCACCCCGAAGACGTCCAGGAAGAGTTCGAACCAGAGGTAGAACTGGCCGGACAAAAGGGCGAACCCGAAAATGGGCCGGGTGATGTCCATGTCGATGGCCACGAGGGTGGTCCCGATGAGCAGCATGATGAAGCCGTAGAAGATCGCGCTGTGCGCGGGGCCCGCCAGGGGCTTGCTGCGGGTCTTGGATTGGCCGACGGCAAGGCTGAGCAGGTCCTTGAATCCCGTCCAGACGCTGGGCAGGTTCTCGGCCTTGCGGCCCATCCTGTAGACCTTGATGCGCTGCCAGAAGCCCCAGATCATGATGGCGAGGCTGATCGCGAGCAGGGTATAGAGGCCGATCATGGCCCCGTCGTGCATGAAGATCAGGTTTTCGCGTTCGGGTATGTGTTCGGTCATCCGATTCCTCGTTCCCTGGCCCCCGTGGGTAAGGGCTTGTGCGGGGCTTCGCGGCGGGCGCGGATTCAGGGGCCTGCTGATAAGGATTCGGGGCTGGGGAGGCCGAAGAAATCAGTTGTCCCTCTCGGGCAGTGGGCAGGTTCATAGAACTTGGCGTCTACTGGCTTCCTGGTCGTCCGGGTGTGAGGATTTCTCCGGGGTGGGAGGGCCGAGCATCATGGGACCATTGTGCTTGGGCGTTACAGCGCGACCCGGAGTTTTGCGATCATGACAAGAACGGTTTTAATCAAGATGTGGGGTTGGGCGCCCGTGTTCCGTGCTTTCGTGGTCTTGGGGTTGGTCGTGCTGCTGGCGGGGTGCGTGGGGGACGAGGCGCGTGACGACGATCCAGGCATGTGGGAGACGGATCAGGCGATCGAGAACAACACCGCGCCCCGGACCTTGGACGCGCCGGTTCTCGCCGAGGGGGATTCGTGTTCCTATGTGGCGGAGGGTCGCTGGGTCACGGTGGACGAGTTGACGATCGTCGTTGCGCGTTCGGGTTCCGCGGGGACGTTGTTTGCGGCGTCCAACGGCGAAGAGTTGGATGACGAGGTGGCCTGGGACCTACCGATCCTAGGCGAGACCGATGAGCGGTTGCGCGCGATATCCGAGGGGGGTGAGATGCATCCGGCCCGCCTTCTGGATTTTCCGTTGGAGCCGGAGAAATCTTGGGATCATTGGGATGTGGAACTCGTGGCGCGACCGGCGAACGTGACCGCGCTGGGTGACATGGATGAGGGATACCGGGTCGAGGGGGAGAGTGAATCTCGTCGTGTGGTCGTGGAGTATTCCCCAAGGTTCGGATGCATCACCTTCTTCGAGGAGTTCAGCAAGGACGCGGACCAGGCGCTTTGGCGCTTCACGCTCACACGTGCGGGCACGGGCGCCGATTGGGTCTGGTATGAGCGCGGTGACGAGGTGATCGCGCAGGCGCTCGTCGATCCATCGATGGGTCCTGTGCCGGGGCATCCCCCGGAATCGTTGGAGGTGGGCGAAGAGGACGACCGTGTTTTTTTCTGGGCGTTGGGCTCACCCGGCGGCCGCGGCGTGGTTTCGCCCCCGCCAGGCGGTGAGGCTCCTTGGCTGTTCGAGACGCAGGGTGTCCCTGAGGTGCAAAAGGCGAGCTTCGACGCGGTCGAGGGTACGTGGTCGTTGTCCGGTTCGCCTGGAGACCCGGAGGGTTGGCTCTACATCCAGGCGCATGCGTTGCGTTTTTTGGGCCCGGCCTGGGATTCAGGGTGAGTTTAGCGCAAGGGCGCCTGGGGCGCGCGAATGGTCCCGTGGGCCGCGTTCAGGATGACGTGGCCGGTCCAATGTCCACCTGTCCCGTGGACGGCCTATGATCGTAACCCAGTGTCTGCAACGCTCCCTGGGCGATGTTGGTGGGTTGGACGCGCAGCACCCGGCCGACTCGTTTCAAGGTCACAAGCTGGGCTTTCTCCAAGCGGTAGAGGTGATGGTGTACGGTGGGTCGTGTGAGACCCGATACCTGTGCGACTTCGAACAAGGACAACCCGGGCCTTGTGACGACGGTCTGGAGTACGGCCCGTCCTCCTTCTGATTTGAGAAGGGGGGCGGCCATCATGAGGCGGCGATCGATCGTCTTCGCGGGGAAGTAGCATGCGTACCCTCCTTGACCCGTTCGTACAAGGAGTTCCACGCGTTCGAGTGTCTGCAGGTGGTGCCGGGTGGTACCCGATTCCAGCTCGAGTTGTCGTTGGATCTCGCGTTGGTGGATGCCGGGTCGCGCTGCGACCAACTGGGCGATCTTGGCTCTTGTCGGGTGTGCCAACGCAGCGGGCCGGTCGACCCGGCTGAATAAGGGCAAGGTGAGCCCGCTTTTGATCACGGGCCAGAACCAGTAGAGGAACCCCACCAGCAGGGCCACGATGCTTGCCCCGATGACGAACTTCGCATCGGGGAATCGCCAGAGCGTGGGTTCGAACGAACCGAACGACATCGTGGAGAGACCATCGTCGGTCACGGCGGCCGGTGGTTGCCAAGTGGAGACGATCACGCTGTGCATCTCTGTGAAACCAGTTACTCCGAAGGGTCGGTCCCGGTTGGACAACCGGAGGATACTGCTTTGTTCGACGGGCGCATAATCCTGATCCGTCTGCAGGAGCTGCTTGTACCCGACTGCCATGGACAATATGAGGTCGTCACATTCATCGCGTTTCTCTTTGTCGCTCCAGCATTCGTTTTCCTTGTATGTCAGCTCGAAGCCGACAAGGTTGGGCGACAAGTCGCGGAATCCGGGACTTGCGTGGGTGCGCCATTGCTCAATCAGGGAGGAGATCGTCGGCAGGGTATCGGGAAGATGCGCGGGATCCGGGGGGATGAGGGTCGACGACCAGTCGTAGTGTTCCCAGTCCGTGTCGTACCGATACGTCACACCGGCTGAGCCATCCACGGGAACGGTCTGGACGAGGGTTACGGGCAGGAGCCGGTCCTTCCCTGCGAACGCCACCCTCCAGATCCGCTCCAACAGATCATCATCATGATTCTCGTGGTAGCCCACCTCCAAGGGGTACGCTTGGGGGTTTTCCTCCATGAACGCCTTCGCGGGTCCGGACGGGTCACTCACGATGTGTGCGTACGCCGTGGACAGGGGGAACAATTGCTCGACCCCCGAATCGTCCAAGCCCCACGGTTTCCAGGGTGCGTGTTCCAGGTCCGGTCCGGGCGCGAGAGAGGGGGTCTCGCCGGGTTGTGCGATCGGATGTGTGCCGGGAGCGAACGAGACGAGTCGGTACACGTTGAACCGGTCCCCGTCCCCGGAGAACTGCTCGATCGCCACCCGGACAGGATAGGGGACGTCCTGGCACAGCCAGACGTGGATGGTCCGGCCTCTTCGCACGATGGTGTCGAAGATGGAGCCTGATTCGCCGGTGAACACGACGCAGGGCCGATCTGCGATTTCTTCCCGGCCGGCTGCATGGAAAGTCACACCGTCCAGTCGGGAAATGAACGGAGTGTCGATCTGGCAGGTCTTGGGGAACAGGCGGACCGGTTCATCGAGTTGGATGCTTCTACCTTGCAGGTTGTGGTGGAGGAGGCATGGGATGGCCTTGCGATCGGACCAGGCTTCAGGATAGTAGCCAAAGTAATCCCGGACCGTGGTCTTCACGCTTCTTCCATCCAGGCGTTCCGGGTCGACCGGGGGTTTCGGGCATGGATTGGTTTCGAGCCGGACGACCATCTCGGGTGCCTCTTGAGCAAGCGGCCGGATGTATTCCTTCTGGCTTTGGGTCGCGATCATGGTCCAGTCGGCGTCGTAGTGATAATTGATCGGTCTGGCGTGGCGCCATTGTTCGGATTCACAGGTGTGGGCACGCAGGAACGATGTGGTCCCAAATTGTTTCAGCACGTTGGTCCTTCGAGGTTCTCCCTGGCTGTCCAGGATGTCCTCGGTGGTGAGCCACTCGAAACCCGTGGCGACGACCTCTTGGCGGATCACATGGGTTCCACTCTCGTTGAGTTGCACGGTGCTGTACGCGTATTCGCCCCGGTCGCCGACGGCGGGGAGGGGGACCTCGAAGGGGCCGTACAGGTCGTAGGGGCGGTCGCTGGCGCTGGCGACCCCGAAGAAGCCCCCGAGAGCGAGGCTCACAACAAGCGCGACAAGCACGCTTCGGCCGATATGGCGCATGGAGAACAAGCGGCTTCTCGTGCCACCGGCGGCAACGGATCTCATGGTTGCAGGGGGCCTGCCGGGGGATTTGAGGAGCTTGGCGCATCCGTCAAATCCTCCGGTGGACAGGAGCAGGACCCTGTGCGGGCCAAAAAGGAATCGTTTTGCATCCAGCTACTCCTTGGGGCAGGTCAAGCCTGTACTGCGGTTCACCGCAGCAACGCTTCAATGCCCTGCAGATAGGTCCGGGCTTCCTCGTCCTCGGGGTTCATGTCCAGGGCGATGGAGAGGCTCCAGCGCGCCTTGAGGAGCATGGAGTGGGCGCGGGGGGGCAGGTGCTCCAGGAATTCCGGGGATTCTTCGGCGATGTGGATCGCGGTGAGTTGGTGGGCGATGCCTTTGAGGAAGTGGGCTTCGCAGAACGTGGGGTCGTGCAGGAGTGCGACGTTCATGGCGTCCGCGGTGCCGGTGAAGTCGCGTGCCAGGTAGCGCCGCAGGCCGCGCAGGTACCAGTATTGGGCGGGCCCGATCACGCCCTGGGTCAGGAGTCTGCGCGCTTCTGCATCGCGAGGGACCCCGCGGGGGTCCGCGCCCAGGGGGTCGCCCATGGCGGTATGCAGGTCGACGACGATCGGGGGTCTGAGTCGGTTGTCCACCATGTTGTTCCACACCCGCGCGTCACATTGCGTGGCGCGCTGGATGGTAAAGGGGAGGTCAATGTCATAAGGACATCGGAGAATTGGCAAGACAGCGAGATACCACGTACCACAATCGGCAATTCATCGGTAGTCCATTGCAGGCGGTTTCTCCCGGGAATCCCCGATTCGGTGCAATGGGGCTCACCGGCTCGGCATGACGTCCGGTTCGGACTCCGGTTCTCCTTGGCCGGGCTCCCCCAGAAGCTGCTGCGCGCCGGGCTCGTAGATCAGGCAGCGCAGGTTGGTCAGGGAGCTGCGGGCCTCCTCGTCGTCCGGGTTCATCTCCAGGGTCGTCTCGAAGGCCACCAGGGCGGTCTCGAAGAGCGCGCGCACGTTCAGGGGCAGCTCGCCGTCGAGATCGCCCCCGGCCTCCTGGGCCGCCATCAGTTGCAGGCAGACACCAAGAAGGAAATGGGCGTCCGCGCTGTGCGGGTCGTGCAGCAGCGCCTCCTGGATCGCGCTCGTGGCCTCCTCGTAGTCGCCCAGGTTGTAGAGGTAATGGGCGCGCTTCATCCAGATGTTGAAGGTGGAGATCCCACGCTCGATGAGCACATTGTTGTACTTGAGGAAGATCTGCAGGAGTTCTCGGTCCACGTTCTGCGGGGCACGCAAGAGAGAGTGGATGTCAAGACGGATCGGGGACGGGCCGTTTTCGCTCACAAATACACCCTCGGCGCAGAGACTTAAGCGTCTTCGAGCACATCTGTTCGCCAAGCAGGGCCTGTTCCTGGACACGTCTTCATCAAACACCGCAACCCTGGCAGGCTTCTTGTACGTTCCTTCGTCATCTGACGAAACCCATCGGGGCCCCCAACAAGGTCCAACACGTCGCGTGGTCAGAAGAGGTCCCAGAGTTCGCTGCCAGCGGGCGGGTCCCTGGAAGTGGCGCGGTCGCGGCGGCCCTTTCCTTGCGCACGTCGCCGTTTCGTGCTCGGGCTCATGAACGGCACGGGGGCCGCGTCCCGGCGTTCCAGGAGTTCGTCCTGCGGGCTGTTCTGGTCCACCACGGTGGCGCTCAACGTTCGTGTGAAACCCACGGGCTCGCCGGCGAGTCGCGTCAACAGCAGTTCCGATTCGGTGACCAGCGCGAGCGCTTCCAGTTGACGTTGCTCGACGGGGACATGCGACGGATAACCGGCCAGGAGGATCGTCAGTGTGGCGCGCCGCGCCCGGTTGGAGACGATGATCGTCGCCTGCAAGACGCCCACCTTGCGCGGCCTGGTCGTCTTGTGGTAGATGAAGCCCGTCTCCCCGCCGTCCTGGGCCTCCCAGCCGGGAAGACCGATCTCCTTGGCGTGCAGGGGACCCCATAACGGGGTGCGCATTTCGCGCGGGACCGTGGCGTCGTACCGGTACAGGTAGACGCCGGCGTCGTGGACATCCATACGGGGCCTGGTCGTCATGGCTTGGGACGGCTTTTCAGGCTGTCGGTAAGCCGTATGGGGCCGACCGCAAGAGGGCTGAGGGTCAAGCAGTAGCGAATACGCCTTCAATCCCGGTTCCTGAGTTGCCCCAGCGTCGTCACGCGCTCGGCGTACGCGTTGTGCTTGTGGATCGATTCCGAGGCCTCGCTGCGCGCCACCACGTGGGTGTCGTCACCGAGCTCTCCGTATCGTTCCAGCACCCGGTCGAGGATCTCCCGCACCACGTCCTCGACGAACATGGGCTTCTCGTGGGCGCGCACCACGAGCTCGCCTTCCATGCGCCGTTTCAGGATCTCGTAGGTGGGCGCGCTCAGGCAGCCTTCGACCAGGTCGATCAGTTCGTCGGCTTCCAGTTCCACTTCGGTGGGGACTTCGATGAGCAGCGCCGCCTTGTTGCGTTGGTTGTGTGTGATCGTGGGTCCTTCGTCGTTTTGCGGGATGCCGCGCTCGCGCAGCAGCTGCCGCGCGGTCTCCATGGCGCACGGGCAGGCGGTCATCCCCTCGACCTCCACGCCGATCCCCTTGCGCACGGTGGGCGCCGTGCCGGGTTCGCCGCGCACCGCGCGGGCCTCCGCGATGAGCCGGTAGTTCTCCATGGACCGGATTCCGCCGGGCGCCTGTCGCGGCAGGAAGTAATCCGCTTCCGCGTGGATCTCCGTGTCCTTCGCGTAATCATGGCGTTCCAGCAGCACCGCGGCGAGCCGGGCGCAAAGCGCCTCCAGCGACGGCACGGGTTCCGCCGTCCTGGCGTCGATCAACTCGGCCACCGCTTCCAGGTTGCGCGACATGTGGACCCCCTTCTGGTCGGCGGGCAGGTCCACGTAGGTCTGGAACTCGGTGGTCAACACGACGCTCTCGTGCCCCGCCCGGGCGACGGTCACGGGCTTCCGGACTCCCTTGACCCCGACCCGGGAAAGGCGGTAGGCGCGGCGGGGGCGCTGGGATTGCAGATCCGGGAGGGGGAGTTCGGTCACACTCCGGTCGACCCGGGCCCTCTGTTTATGCGTTTCGGGGTCCGGGCCCGTGGCGCCGGGAAAAAATGGTGGCAAGAATAAGGAAGAAAAGGTCCCCAGCGTCCGAGTGTCGGGCTGGCTGAACGAGTTCAGGTTGTCTCACTGCGTGCAGTGGGTCTCGGTTCCGGTGGGTTTGCAGATTGCGGTTCATCTTGCTGGTCAAGCGGAGGGATGGATCGGGAAGTGGTGGTTGACGCGCCGCTTTGTCGTCACTCAGTACAGTATTGGGGTTCCCCGGTCACCTCTTGCACCGCGCCGGCGACCACGCAACTCGGGTTCACGCAATGTTGTTGCCCGTTGATGGTCACCAGGATGCACGATGCTTCTGCGTTTTCGGTGACTTCAAGACCGGTGTGGTCGGCGGCGGTGCCGGAGAAGGCGATGGCGGCGGTCGCGAGCAGGCCTGCGAACAAAAGGACACGCGCGTTCATGGTTTTCCCTCAGGGGTGCTTGCCCCGGCCCGGCGCACATGGAGATTGATTATAGGATTTTCGCGCCAGGGAATCGACTCGATGTCTTTGGACGCCGCGCTTTTGAACATTGAAGCAACGGCGTGCCTTCGCCTTGCGTCATGCGTCCCGTTTCGCGAATTGCCGGTCCGTGCTGATCCGACTGGCGATGGGTCCGGCTTGTCCCTGGTATTTGGATCCGCGCCCGGCTCCGTACGGCCGCGCTGCGGGCGTCTTCAACTCGTGGAAGACGATCTGCGAGCAGCGCATGCCGGGTCTCAGGCCCACGGGGACTTTGCCGAGGTTCGTCAACTCGAGCGTGATCTTGCCGTGGAAGCCGGGATCGATGAAGCCTGCCGTGGCGTGCACGATCACGGCGAGCCGGCCCAGGCTGGAGCGGCCCTCCAGGCGACCGACGAGGTCATGCGGGATCCGCACGCTCTCCAGGGTGGTCCCGAGGGCGAATTCGCCGGGGTGCAGGATGAAGTGTTCATCGTCGGGAATGTGGAGGTCCTGCGTGTAGGCCTCGGCGTCGCCGGGCTGGTCGATGTAGATGCAGGGGGTGCGCCCGG
>CAYVRY010000036.1:0-18111 GCA_964452895.1 uncultured Halobacteriales archaeon | reverse complement strand
AGTGTAGTCAGTGGTCCGTCCATGGACATTCCCCATTTTTGTGCCTGCCAAGGCATATGTCAAGAATACCAGGGGATATTTGAACCGAGGGGCAGGGTGAACAAGTCCAAAGCGGGACCGGGTCCCTGTTTCCTCAAGTCTCGCGGGCTCGATTCCCAGGAGAAACGCAGCCGTCGCCCCTTGCGGCTACCGTTCGGCCCGGCGCGATTGCCGGCGGCGCGCCGCGGCCACCGCGACGCCGATCAAGAGGACCAGACCCACCGCGGGCGCCGGGCTTTCCTCGGGGTCGCCGTCGTCCGTCGGGCTGGTGGTCTCGTTTTCATCGTCATCGGTCGGCTCCACGTTCACGTTGACGGAGCCCGTGCCGCTGTTCTCCGGCCACTCGGCGGCTTGACAATCTCCGGGTCCCTCGCCCCCCGCGTAGCTCCCCGTGATGGTGTATGTGTGACTGTTTTGGTCCACGCCGTCATCGATCGTGGCCGTGAAGGTCTCGCTTTCTTCGCCTTCCCACGGTTCTGCAGCCCCCACCCCATAGACCCCGGTGGGTATGGAGAACCCGATGGTGGACGGGATATCACCGGTAAAGCCGGCTTCCGTGTCATCTTCCACGCTCAGATCGATATCGAAGGAAGCGTCGCTGGGGCACACCATGGATTCCGTGGACGTGAGGCTGACCGTCACTTCCGCCGTCCGGGAGTCTCCGGCCGGGATCGTTTCATCGATCGTGACGTCCTCGATGTTGATCTCGAACGATGCCGCCGCGGGGGCAGCCAGGGCGACGACGACTCCCACGACAAGAAAAACGGGTAGGGACCTTTGTAGGAGCATGACCAATCAGGCTGGCGAACCGAAAGCGTGTTTTAATCATTTGGGCTCAGCCACTTCGACCCCTCCTGAAGCAGATAAAAGTGAGAATCGACGAATGGGGGGCGAAATCGGGACCCGACCCATGGGTCGGTGGGCCGGGTCCGGTGGGTGGTGGTCCCCGTCGGGACCCGGCGAGCCGGGCCCCGACAGGGGGGTCTCTGTGGTCCCTTTCGGGTTTGCCAAGGGGGACCCTCGGCATGCGGTGGTGGCTGCGGGCCAAGCCCGCGGGCGCCGGTGGCGGCATGCGGGACAAGCCCGCATCGCGTTTTGCGCCAAGTACGAGAACAGGAGCCTGGATAACCTGTTTTTGCGGACTGCCCCGGAATGAAGCCTTCGCGGGCCGGAGCCTCTGGTCGGAGGGGGCCTGGGGCCCCCCGGCCCGGCCGGACCTGATGGCGGTTCCGGGATCGGCGTCTCGTTTCGCCAGCATCAGCATAACCCTTAAATGCCCATTACGCGGCTTCGGTGTCGATGACGGGTAAGTGGGGCCCCGCCCACAGACCGGTGTGGCAAGGCGGGTCGCTGTTGGTGACCTTCGCGATCGCGGCCTTGTTGTTGCTCATGCCGCTTGCGGCGGCAGACCAGGCCGGGCAGGAGCTGGAAATGGAGCTCCCCTTGAACCTCGCGGGGTCCCTGGATGCCCAGGCGACCAACGGCGCCGTCGCCATGGGCCCGTTTGCCGAAGCACCCCAGGAGTTCGCTCTGCGCCTGCAGGCGTCCCAGGCCGACGTGACGGTGACGAACCTCACCGAGACGAGCACGACGGGGAACACCGGCGGGGAGCGCCTTCTGCTGCCGAAGGAATCCAGCCCGCAGTCCACGAAATACCCGACTTATCGCGACGCACAGGTGCGTCTCGACGAGGCGTCCACCGGTTTCTACCTGCTCGCCCATTCCAAGGAGGACGCATCGTTCAGCATGGAACCGCTCTCCCGGGAGGCCACCTTGGACAATGAGGCCCAGGGGAGAAAACTCTCCCACGCGACGAACCCGACGGCGAACCACCATACGTACTCGGTGGACGACGACATGCTCGGGCTCAGCGGCAACGATCCCTTCACGGTGATCACCGGCGACTTCACCGTGCTCCTCTTCGAGACTTCGTTCGTCTTGGATCACGAACAAGGGTCCCAGCAGTTCGAGACCGGCGAAAGCCACAGCTCGACGACGAAGGACCAACTTCCGGGCGTGCTGCCGGATGTGCTGCCGGACGAGCTGCCCGTGGACCCCATGGTCCGCAAGCACGCCCAGTTCGCGGTGATGGAACTCCAGGATGCCCGCCTGGCCGTGCGCGCCGTGGGCCCGGAGGCCCTCATGGTCTCCCCGCTGGGTTCTCTCAAGATCGACGTCGACGGCGTGGTGGAATCGCCGTCCCTTCTGGGTTCGATCCGGATGAACGACGAGACCGTCGACCTGCAGGGGGACCCGGCCCGCATGGAAGGGCGGTTCACCATGCAGCCGACCTCCCAGAAAGGGGAGAACCGGGCCGTCTTTTCGTTCAACGGCGACGTGGAGACCCTCACTGTGGGTCCCGAACAATACCAATCCGAGAGCACGATGACCCAGGCGGCGGGGTTGGCGATCATCCTGGCCGGGGTCGGTGCCACGGTGTGGCATGTGACCAAGAGCGGCCTGTTGGTCCCGCTCTACGCGAAGCTCACCCGCCGCAAGGTCCTCGATCAGGCCACTCGTCAAAACGTGCATGACAAGGTGATGGAGGACCCGGGCTGCACCACGCGCACCGTGGCGAGCGCGTTGCGGATATCCTGGTCCACGGCGGCGTACCACCTGCGTGTGCTGCGCCACATGGGATTGATCACGGCGAAGCGGCAGGGCCGCCACGACCATCATTTCGTCATGGGCGGGTCCTCGCAGCAGCAGCAACTGGTGCAGGCGGCGTTGCAGAACCCGACCACGCGCCGGATCGCGCAGTTGATCAAAGAGCACCCGGGCATCATCCAGAAGGATGTCTGTGAGCACCTGGGGATCGCGCCCTCGACGGCGTCGGACCATCTGCGCAGACTGCGGGATGCGGGGGCCGTGCAGGAGGAGCGCCAGTGGCGCACGCGCGCGTACCATCCGGCGCAGGTGCTCTTGGGCGACGAGCCGAAAGCGCCGGGTTACGAGGGCATGCCGATGGCCATGGCGGGCGCCCAAACGAGCGCCTGAGTTCACGGCACTTCGATGACGAGGATCATCGCGCCTTCGACGTCGCGAGAGGGCTCCCGGAAGGGGGTCTCCACGACGACGATGTGGCCTTCCCCGTGCGGTGGGCGCAGGAAAGCGGCGATGTCCTTGACTCCCCGCGCGCTCTCCGGCACGTCCGGGTCGAACCGGACCCCTTCCTGGTTCGCGAGCACGTTCAGGCAGCCGTTGAGGACGATGTTCGCCGTCTCGGCGATGGTGGACTGCTCAAGGTCCCCCAGCCGACGCAGGCTGTCCTTCTTGTTGCCCAGAAGCAGCTCGGCCAGGCGCAGGGCGTGCTGGCGGGAGAGGAACAACGCGGCCACGCCGCCCGCGGTGCCGGTGAAGGGGAACCGGGCGGCCACTTCGCTGCCCGCGTAGGCATCCAGCACATCCGGGATGCGCTGGACGGGGATCAATGAGACGTTGGACGTGTGGGTCTCCACGGGGGTCCGCGTGAGGCGTTCCAGGGTGCCAAGGCCCGCCTGGGTGGTGGTCTGGCCGAGCTCTTGCATCTCCGCGACGCTTTCGCGGATGCGGCCCATGAATCCGGTTCGTCCTTTGAGAATCCCCACGTGTTCACCCCCGTGTGTCCACGGTTCCTGCGAGCAGCCGGGACATCGTGGCGACCACGGCCTCTTTTTCGAACGGTTTGACCAGGAAATCGGAGGCGCCTGCTTCCAGCGCCTGCTCCACTTCCTTCTTCTGCCCCACTGCGGAGACCACGATGACCCGGGCTTCGGGGTCGTGTTCAAGGATGTTCCGCAGCGCGGCTTGGCCGCCTTCGCCGGGCATCACAAGGTCCAAGGTGACCAGGTCGGGGTGCACCCGCTGGTATTGGGCCACGGCGTCCTCGCCGGTGGTGGCTTCCTGCACCACTTCATGGCCCGCCTCCTCGATGATGTCGCGCAGGACGCGACGCATGAACGCGGCGTCGTCCACGATCAGGACACGGGCCATGTGGTAAGCCACGATGCCCCGCTTCAAGAGGTTTCCGGGAGCGGGCGATTCACCCGGCGTGCCTTATGCACCCATGGAGGTCTGACCCCATGGATGCAGCGTGGTCCCGGTTTCCTGTTCTTCGTTCTTGATGCGGTCCATGAGCGCCTTCAGGTCGGCGTCGGCGATCGGTTTGCGCAAATAGGCGTAGGCGCCGCCGGCGATCGCGCTCTCCACGAGGTCTTTGTCACGGCTCATGGCGGTCACCAGCACGACCTTGGCATGAGGGTCGCTGCGCAGGATGTGGTGTGCTACCCGGGTGCCGGGCACTTGCGGCATCGTGATGTCCAGAAGGATCAACCGGGGCTTGTGGGCTTCGAACTGGGCCACGGCCTCCTCGGCGTTGTGGGCGAGCTCCACCGCGTCGACGCCGTGGCGACGCAACTGGTCCTGGACGACGCTGCGGATCACGGCGCTGTCGTCCACGATCAAAACGGGATGATCGAATACGCTCACAAGCGGGCAATGGGCGATGTCGGGCTATAAACCGGTTGTGCGGTGGGAGACGGGGCGCCCGGGCGTTTTGGCGCGCGGGGGCCAGGTCCGGTGGCCGCGACCGGCCTTCCGGGACGAGGGCCGTTTTTCCAGTGGGTCGTAGCGTGACCTCGGGTGACGCCGGCCCGCGACCCTTGTCCGCCCGCCTTTAAACGAAGGCGGACGTGTTCGTCCCCGTGCGCAAAGAGACGGTGAACTCGGCGTTTTTTTTCATGGTCCTGGTCGTGCTCGCCGTCCTGGGTTTCCTCGTGGTCCTCCCCGTCCTGGACTTCCTGTTGGTGGGGTTGCTGCTCGCGTTGGGTTTCTGGCCCGTTCATGCATGGATCTCGCGTTTCGTGCCGCAGCGGCGGCTCGGCGCCCTCGTGTCGCTCACCTTTGTCGCGTTGGTCGCGGTGGTCCCGTTGGTGATCGTGGTCGTGTCCTTGATGGGGGACGTGCGCAGCCTGATGGTGCACATGGAGCCCGTGGCCTTGGAGGCGCTGCTCATCGAGCGCCTGGGCGACGACGGCATGGGCGGTCTCGTGGTCTCCGCCGTGGTCCCCCATCTTGCGGATTTTGTAGATTCCCTCGTGGCGGACCTGGCGAGCACGATCGCGCGCATGGTCGTGGGTCTGGTGGTCCTGGGTTTCGCGATGTATTACGCCTTTGCCGAGGGCCCCCGCCTGGTGGAGGGTCTGAGGGATCTGCTGCCGTTGAAGGATGTGTATCGTTCGCGCTTGTTGGGGGAGACCCGGTCCATCGTGGAAGCGATCTTCTTCGGGCAGCTCCTGGTCGGCGTGGCGCACGGGATCGTCATGGGTCTTGCGTTTTTCGTGTTCGGCGTCCCGAACCCGTTCGTCTGGGCGGTGATCGTGGTGATCGTGTCGCTCCTGCCCGCCATCGGCACGCCGGTGGTTTATCTGCCCATCGCTGTCTATCTCCATTTTACCGTGGGCCCCGTAACGGGGATTGTCTTTGCCGTATACGGTATGATCTTCTCCACGGGACTCGTGGAATATTGGTTGCGCCTTCGCCTAATGGACCGCATGGCGCAGGTGCATCCGCTGATCGTGATCCTCGGGGTGGTGGGAGGGATCGCCGCGTTCGGGGTCTCCGGCTTCATCTTCGGACCGTTGATCCTGTCGCTTCTTGTCGTGTTCTCGCGCGTGTTCTCCAACGAGTACAAGCAGGACGACAACTATGTGTTCCTCTGAGGGCAGGGCGACAACCATGTTTCCTCTGACGGAAACGGGACACGGCGCCAGACTGTGCCGCGACCCGTTCCTCGGACCGCCCGAGCGGCCAACATGCGGCCACAGTGCCTCCACAATGTTGAAGCCCCTGCGCCGATTCACACCGTTTGTTTGAACGCGGGTTATTCCGGGACGCCCCTTCTCAGGAAACTGGGCATCAAGCCGGGCATGCGGGTGTATTTCGAAGGCGCCCCGGAAGGTTACCGGTCGTCGTTGGGGCCCCTGCCGGCGGGTGTATCCGTGCGGTCCTCGTTGCGTGGTCCGCTTGACCTCGTGCATCTTTTCGCCATGGACCGCAAGCGGGTGGCGCTTCGGTTCGAGAAGGCCATGCGCGCAATCGAAAAGGACGGCATTTTGTGGGTGTCGTGGCCGAAACGGGCCTCCGGCGTCGAGACGGACCTGGACGGGGGGTTCGTGCGTGCGCACGGGCTGGAGAGCGGCTTGGTGGACGTGAAGGTGTGCGCCGTGGATGAGACCTGGTCGGCCCTGAAGTTCGTCTACAGGGTGCAGGACCGCTAAACGGCGCCCTCCCCCTCCGCCTTCCGGCTTATTGCAGCTTGCCCAGGGCTTTGCGGTTGAACAGGAACGCACCGACGGCGAGGAAGAAGATGCTCCCGAGGCTGAGCGCGAGCAGGTCGACGAGGATCGTGGGTGTCCCCAGGTCTTGTCCCAGGAGCATGATGCGCCGCAGGGCGTCCACGCCGTAGGTGGGCGGCAGGGCCCGGGCGACGTATTGGCTGGTGGGCAGCATGTATTCCACCGGCGTGAGCGCGCCGATGAGGAACATGAACACGATGGTCAAGATCAGCGTGGCCACCAGCGTGGAGCGTTCCGTGGAGGCCAGGCTGGCGATGACCAGCCCGACACCGAGCGTGGCCGTGGCGACGAGGGCGACCACGAGGAAGTAGAGCAGCCAACTGCCCACCATGAGCAGGTTGAGCACGTAGATCCCCAGGACGAGCAGCAGCAGTCCACGCAGGACGGCCAGCAGGACGCCGGCGGCGATCTTCCCGCTCAGGAACGCGGACCGGCGGATCGGGGTGATGAAGACGTGCCCGAGGGTCCCTTCGCTGCGTTCCCTCATGACGCTCGTGGAGATGTCGTTCAGGGCGGCGAAGGCGATGAGAAGCGCGATGATGCCGGGATAGAAGACGGCGAGTTGCCCCACGTCCTCGTCCAGCAGGTGCGCGTTCTCGATGAGCGTCGCGGGCGGGCTCTGCGCGGGGGCGCGCCGGTCGGCGGCGGGTTTTCCCTGCGCTTCGTCCAGGAGGATCCGGGTGAAGCTCTCCAGGTTGTCGGCGATGAGCACCATCGTGTTGTCCGCGTGCAGGAAGATGTAGGCCTGCTGGTCCGGGTCGCGCACGCGGTCCGTGTAGTTCGCGGGGATCTCGATCACGCCGTAGAGCGCCCCGCTGCGCACGGGGGCCTTGGGATCGGCATCGGGTCTCACGTGGGAGACGTTGAAGCTGACGGTCTGGACGAAACCGCGTTCCCGTTGGGCTTCCGTGCTCAGAAGCTCGAACTGGTTGATCAGGATGTTCCCCTCGGCGCCGCGGTCGAAGTTCTGGAAGCCGATGGGGTAGACCCTGTGCTCCGTGATCCCCATGGGGTCCGTGTCACCGTAGGCCAGCGCGAACGAGAGCATGGCGACCAGGGGGAGGATCACGGTGAGGCCGATGCTCTTGCGGTCCCGTCTCAGGTGGACGAGTTCCTTTTTTGTGACCTCCCATACGTTCTCCAGCCACACGTTTCTCACCCTGCCTGCATGTGCCCCAGTTCGGCTTCGCGGGCGGTGCGGCCGCCGAGTCGGATCCCGGTCTTCGAAGAGTCGCTCGTGTAGTGGATGAAGACGTCCTCCAGACTGGGTTCGATCGTGTTGATGCTGTGCACGTACCCGAATCGATTGGCGACCTGAAGGACCCGGGCGACGTCGAAGTCTTTCTCCACCACGAGCTTCACGCTGCCGGCGGACCAGTCGCCCTGCAGGACGGGCAGTCCGCTGCGTTGCAGGACGCCGGCGATGAGCCGCACCTGTTCCGGGGTGACCTCGCTCTGGGTGCGGATCTCGATGGTCTTCTCCCGTTCGATGAAGCGGGCGAGTTCGTAGGGGTTGCCGATGGCCTGGATCTTGCCGTGGCTCATGATCGCCACGCGTTTGCACAGCCGCTCGGGTTCGTCCATCATGTGGGTGGTCCAGATGATCGTGATGGATTCCTCGGCGAGTTCGCGGGCCAGGTTGCGGATCCGGATGCTGTTCTGGGGGTCCACGCCCGTGGTGGCCTCATCCATGAACAGGACGCGCGGCTGGTGCACCAGCGCGCACGCGATCTGGGCCCGCTTGCGCATGCCGAAGCTGTACGTGTTCAAGGGTTTGTGGCGCCAGTCCCACAGGTCCACCCGCGCCAGCACGTCGCGGATGCGGCTGCGCAGGCGTCGTCCACGGATGCCGTAGGTCTTGCCGAAGAAGGACAGGTTCTGCTGCAGCGAGAGATCCGGGTAGAGGTTGATCCCGTCGCTGACGGCCCCGATCAACCGGCGCACCCGGCGGGGCCGCACGCGCACCTCATGACCGTGGACGTAGGCGCGCCCGGCGGTGGGGGGGATCAACGTGGTGAGCATGCGCACGGTGGTCGTCTTGCCGGCCCCGTTGGACCCCAGCAGGCCGAAGATCTCTCCTTCCTCCACGTTCAGGTCGAGCTTGTCCACGGCGGTGAAGCGGCCGAAACGCTTGGTGAGCCCACGGGTGGAGATGGCCGCCATTGAATCCGCCAGGAAAGTTACGTTTAGAAGGCTGTCGCCACGGTCCGCGTGCCTTCTGGCCGTCTGGGCTTTTGCACCCATGGCCCCCGGGGGACATTGTCCGGTGGTCAGCAAGCTTAGAAACCCTTTCGCCCTGGGACCGGTGATGCCGATTCGCCCGGTCCGTATCGCGACCGCCCCCGCGCTCAACGTGGTCTTGACAGCGCTCTTCGTGCTCAGCGGGTTCTCGGGGTGTGTCACGGATTCGGCTCCCTACCTGGATTCTGCGAGCCTGGTGGAGGCGCACAACGTGGCTTCCGAGCGCGCGAAGGAGTTGGACCGCTCGGCGCTCTTGGTGGGATTCGTGGCGAACGACCGACTCAGCGGGATCCCCGCCCCGGAGTGGTTGCTGAAGCAGGTGGGCACGGTGCCGGCGGGAGGGGCGGGGGTCGCCGACGGCACGGCTTCGGCGTGGGTGCTGCTCTATGCGACGAGTGAGGGCGGCGTGATCCGTGCGCTCGTCCAGGACGGCGTGGAACTGGAAGTGGTGGGGCAGGCCGATCCCGTGGCGCAGGCTTTGTGGCGGCTGAACCTGGGCGGGCGGTTGCTCGTGGACAGCGATGAAGCGGTGGCGGCGGCGCGTGCCTCGGACCCGGATTTCGACGCTCATGCGCAAGCGAAGGAGAACGCGGGTGCGGCGGTGGTCTCGTCGATCGCGGAGGTGGAACCGGGCATGATGGACCTGGTGTACGCGGTGTTCTGGGGCCCCGCAAGCGATGAGCAGCCGTTTTCCCGGTTCGCGTACGTGCATCATTTCACGGGGGCGGTGGTCAAGAGCGGGGACGCCTCATCGTACCGGGAAGTGACGCGGGCGGTCTTGGTGGATGAGACCTTCACGTTGGGGCCGGTTCCCCATGAGGCCCATCAAGAGGAGGAGCTGGGGATCGAGGTGGAGGACGCCGTGATGCGGTTGAACGTCACCGGGGTGGGAAACTACACGGTGAGGTTGATCCATGAGAACCGCAGCGAAGTGGCCCGGATCGACGGCGTCGCGTTGGTCGAAGCGCAGGAACGCGTCGAGGAGTTGGGCACGTTGCCGTCCGGATTGTGGGTGCTCCAGGTGGAAGTGGTCGGCCAGGTGGAGTTCCATCTGCGCATCGAGGGCGTGGTCCCCGTGCGGCCCGACGGGTTGCCGGCGTGAGCCCCCGGACCGGGCCGTGCTATTGGGTCGGGAAAATCGCGCGGAAGTCATCGCAGGTCAAAAGGACCGTACGGCGATCGTCTTTTCGTTCCAACCGGACGCCGACGAAGAGTTCGTTTGAATCCACATCCACGACTCGGTACCCGTCCTGTACTAGGGATTCCAGGAGATCCCATCCCCTGGGTTTGCCCGTCTCGCTCCGCGACGACATACAAAGACTACTTGGCGCGCCTCCTTTTATATAGCCGCTGCGCGCGGGTTGATAGTCCCAAGGACGGATGCACGTCATGGGCGTTCGCGCATGAGACCCCGAATCCCCCTTTCGCCCCGGCCGGATTGGCCCGGAGTTCCGGCACAAAATTCCCCGTTGTGGCCGCAGGGCCCGGTCTCCCCCCGTTTTTCACGAAGTTTGTGGTAGTCCACGGCGGCAATGAGGACAAGGACGTTGAGCAACCGGGCCACCGGAACACCAGAAACGTTTTACCGGCGCACGAGGCGGGGCCCTCTCATGCGCTCAAGAAGGGGTCTCGCGATCACGTCCACAATGTTCCTGCTTGTCATGGTCTTTGCCGGTTGTGTGGGCACGGACGATCCCGATGCGGGGGATGATCCGTCAGATTCCGAGGGCAGTTACACGCCGGTGACCGAACGCCATGAACTGGATTTCGACACGAGCGGAAAATGGAGCAAGACCCTGGAGGCGGGGCCGTACGAGATCCTGCCCGCCGAGCATCATTTCGTGGAGTTCGATCTCCCCCTGGGCCATGGAGCCCCGTCGGCCCAGGTGAGTCTCGGCGTCTTCATGCCGGACGTGCCCGAGGGCACGAAGGTCCCCGTGGTCGCCGATGTCGGGCCCTATTACGGGCAGGCCTTGTACGATCCTCCGGTCACCGTGCCGGCGGGCCGGCTGGGCGGTTTCCTGATCGAGAACCTGGTCCCGCACGGGTTCGCGGTGGCGCAGGTCTCCGTCACGGGGACGGGCCATAGCGGCGGTTGCATGGATCTCATGGGTCCCGTGGAGCAGGCCGGCATCGAGGCGGCCATGGATCACCTGGGGCAGGCGGACTGGTCCAACGGGAATGTGGGCTTGACGGGGCGCAGTTACGACGGTTCCACGGTGTGGGAGGCGGCCATGACGGGCAACGAGCACGTGAAGACCGTGGCGCCGATCTCCGGTCTGTGGGGCCAGCACGAACTGATGTGGCGAAACGGCAGCGCGGAGTTCCGCGGCCCGGGTGTGCTTTGGGGCCTCTATTACACCTTCCCGTTCACCCCGCACGAGGACAACATCAACGAGGGGTTCCCGCTCCGGCTCGCCGAGCACGCCGCGTGCCCGAACGGGTACGCCGGGGCGGCGAACGCGGTGGCGGCCTACGCCACCGGCGACCAGGTGGCCCCCGAGCTCAATGATTACTGGACCGACCGCAGCTTCCGCGAGCGCATGCTGGAGAACTACAACGGCTCCGTCTACTTCATCCACGGGATGCAGGACTGGAACGTGGACCCGCACATGGCGTTCCCGTTCTACGGGGAACTGGAAGCAAACGGCTTGGAGATGAAGGGGCTCTTCGGGCAATGGGGACACAACTACCCGGACCGGCCCGCTGAGCATGAGAACCTCACCGAAGGGTCGTACCCGGAGAGTGTGCGTTGGGACTGGGCACAGGACCTGTTGGAATGGTTCACCTATTACCTGAAGGAGGAGGGACCGCAGCCGGAGTTGCACGTGGAGATGCAGGACGACGCGGGCAAGTGGCGCATCGAGGAGACCTGGCCGCCTGAGGACGTCAATTGGACCCGCATGGAACTCGGTGCAGCAAGTTGTGCGTGCGACCCGCTGGAGACCGGCGAGGTGGCCATCGCCCCGGGAGCGAACACGGGGGTCTTGAATTACGACGAGCCCAGCACCTGGACGATCGGCCTAGGCAAGGTCGAGAACGACACGCCGATTGCGGGATTGCCGCGACTGCACGTGGCGGCGACCCCGCTGGGACCCGGCGGGCAGCTCTACGCGGAGCTGCGCGACAAGACGGACGACCGCCGGATCGGTCACGCGATCATGGACTTGCGCCTGCACGAGGGCGGCTGGGAGACCCAGGTCGTCGTCCCCGGGCAGGAGATCACGGCGAAGATGGAGTTCTTCCCGTTCGACAGCGTCGTCCCGGCCGGACACGAGCTGGAACTCCTGCTGGCGAACACGGGCCGGGATTACCTGCCGGCCGCCGTGTCGGACCCGGTCATCGTGGACCTGGACAAGACCACGTTCCGGTTGCCGCTCATCGAGCGCGGCGACGAGGCGTACTTCACGCCGCCGGGGAGCAGCAAGTAGGTTGGCGGGCCGCGGTCGCGGGTGCAGGGTTCACGGCACCATCGTGAACGCCCCGTACGCCCCTTCCCCATAGAACCGGTCGGCTTCGAAGTACGCGTCCTGTGCGCTGCGTTCGGGCAACGACTCCTCGCCCCGCAAGACCTCTCGGGCGTATTCCGCGGTGGCGGGTGTGACGGCGCCGTAGCCGATCAGGGGGATCCCTGCGGGGCCTTCGGGTACGTCGCGCCACATCACGGGCAAGCCGGGAATCAGCAGGTGCACGGGGTTCCCGAGCGGGTCCTGTGTGGGGTCGCACACGTCGCCGTCTTCGTCGAACGCATCGGGCTTCGTGGTCGCGGTAGCAAGCAGCAACTGCTCGAATTCGTCTTTGGTGAGGATTCCGTCATCAAGCGGACCACGCTGCGTCGGGGTCCCTTCGGCGAGCACGCCGTCGCGTACGCCGGTGGCGTTGTCACCAAGCAGCGTCCGGGCTTCAATGAGGATCTTGCCGGCGAGGCCCGCTGCGAACGGCGCGGCGAAGCTTGTCCCCCCGGTGTCGCTTGGCCCTTCTTGGTCCAGGCTGGTGTGGCTGGCCGTCCAGGGGCCGCACGCATCGGCCACGATGTGCGGGAACGAGCCGTGCCAGATCGTGACGTGTCCGTTGTCGTGCGCACCGACGCGGATCGCGCTGGGGGTCATGTGGGCGGCCGCTTGGGTGGGCAGCCCGAGAACGCCGTACCGGAACAGCAGGCCGTTTCCGCTTCCCCAGATCGCGGTCTGTTTCTGTGCGGCGGCCTCAACGGCTTCCAGGAGCTCCCGGTCTGCAGCGAGCCGCGGCACCGGCATGCCGGAGGGCTGGTACAACGGGACCACCTGGGGTCCCCAGGAATGGTTGGAGAGGTCGATCCAGGGTTGCTCGGCGACCCACGTCACGGCGTCCGGGCCGAGCCCTTGCACCGCCACGATCAGGCACTCTTCGCAGGCGCCGTAGTCGTTCGCAGCGGCGCGGCTTGTGACGAGGGTGCCGTGACTGCCGCTGCCGAAGATGTTGCCCCAGGCGGCCTGGTCCGTGTCGTCGCAGGTGATCGCGCCCCGGGTGGAGTCCTGGTAGGGCAGGTCCTCCCATTGCCCGGGGTTCGCGTAAGCACCCACGATCCGGGTGCCGGGGAACCAGTAGAGTCTGCCCGGTTCCACCTTCGCCCACTGTCTGCAGTCCGCTTCAAGGGCCGCTGGGATGCTTTCGTGGTCGAACGTGATGTTGATCGCGACGGCGTCCTCGGGGTAGTCGGGCAGGTACTCGGAAGGGTGGACGAACGCGCGCTCGGAGTCGTCACGGAACGCGGTATGGTAGGGGTTGATCCCGCTGTCGATGACGCCGATCACGGCGTGCGGCCCGCGGATCGCGGCGGTCTCCGGGTCGTCGGGAGCCCCTTGGGGCGCCTCGGTCTGCAGGCATCCGGCCAGGAGGGCGGTCATCAGGATAAGAACGGCAAACGGCTGGGTACCACGCATCATATCGCTTCCACGAGGCGATGCGTTTGCTTGTGGCTATATAGCGATTCGCTCGGCGCTGTTGGACAGCGTGCGTCGGGCCTTGATAAAGGAAGGGTGAGAAAAGCCGCCTCCAGGGCCGGTCCCAGCCGGTGTGGCAGTGGACCGACCCCAGAGAAGCGTATCCGGCGGCGGAGTGGTTCAAGCTCCGCTTATGCGAGTGGGTCGCATTCTTCCTTCACGAGGTCGCCGTTCTCGTCTTCCACCCAGTTGTAGAAGTACGCGTCGGCGTTGCCTTCGTCGTCCAGGAAGACGTGCAGGCCTTCACAGCCCGCGGTCCCGGCCACTTCAGGGTCGAAGTCTGCATCCTCGTTGATCAACTCGTCGTTGTGCTGGGTCGCGACGGTCGAGAGCGCACCGGAGGGGTCGCATTCCTCCTTCACGAGCTCGCCGTTCTCGTCTTCGACCCAGTTGTAGAGGTACGCATCGGCGTTGCCTTCGTCGTCCAGGAAGACGTGCAGGCCTTCGCAACCGACGATGCCGGCCACTTCGGGGTCGAAATCGGTGTCCTCGTTGATCAGTTCGTCCGCGACGAGGTTGTTCAGGAGAAGCCCACCGGCGGGGTCGCATTCTTCCTTCACGAGGTCGCCGTTCTCGTCTTCCACCCAGTTGTAGAAGTACGCGTCGGCGTTGCCTTCGTCGTCCAGGACGACGTGCAGGCCGTCACAGCCGAGCAGGTCAGCGATTTCGGGCTCGAAGTCGATGTCTTCATTCACCAGGTCGTCGTTTTGTCGGATGGTCTCAGCCGGTGCACTCAAGTTCAGGCCGATGATCGCAGCAGAGCCTGGGATCACGAGCATCGCGGCGAGTATTCCTACCAGTAGGGTCGCTTTCATGGTTCATTCACTCCTTTGTCGGGACGCCCGGCCCGCGGTCGACGCGGACACGTTCCGGGCTCGCCCACCGAACTCCTCAAACCCGACCTTTGTATATCACATCTTTAGCGACGTCGCCGGAATCATTGGACCATGTTAGGGAAAACGCCGAAATGATAAATCGGGGAGTTGTCATTTCCATGACCGTTTCGTCCCGGACCGGGAACAGGTCGGTGTTGCTGGGCACACCGGGAAACGCCTAAGAAGAACGCGTGCTCTTGTCTCCTTATGCAGAGGATTCCCGTAGCGTTCTTGATCGCGTTTTCGTCGGCTTTTTTGCTTGCGGGTTGTCATGAGATCGAGCCCGACCCCGTGGAGCGTGACAACGGATCCGTCGAGTTCCGGGACCTGGCCCAGGGGCAGGATTCGGGCCATGAGGAGGAGGCGCGTCGCGTGATCGAGGCGCAGGGGGATTGGCAGACGTTCTGGGAAGAGCATCAAGAGATCACGACGGAGAAGAGCGATCCGCCGGAGGTCGATTTTGCAGATGAACGGGTCGTGGTCGTGCTGCTCGGGCAGCGACCCAATGGTTGCTACGCCGTGGCGATCACGGATGTTCGCCTCGATGAACAGACCGAGCGGACCCACGTGGAAATCACGGAGCATGTGCCCTCGGAAGATGAGGTCTGTACGGACCAGATCGTCCATCCGTTCCATTTCGTCGCGGTCCCGGCCGACGGGTCGCAAGTGGTGTTCGAGGAACAGGCGACGGAGGGGGATTCAAAGGGCTCATCGTCGAACAGCGGCGCGGAGCCGGAGGAGAACGGGCACGAGGGGGAGGAGCAGGAGATGAGGGACTTGGCGCAGGGCCAGCATTCGGGCCATAAACAACAGGATCGTCGGGTGATCACTTCGCAAGACGAATGGAAGACGTTCTGGGAGACCCATGAGGAGAACCGGACGGACAAGAGCGATCCGCCGGAGGTGGATTTTTCATCAGAGCGCGTGGTGGCGGTCGTGTTGGGCGAGCGACCCAACGGCTGCTACTCGGTGAAGGTCACGGACGTGGAACCCGATCAACAATCCGGCGAGACCCGGGTGAACGTGACCGAGAAGGTGCCTTCACCGGATGCCGTGTGCCCGCAGGTGATCGTCCATCCGTTCCATTTCGTCGCGGTCCCTGCGGACGACACACAGGTGGTCTTCATGGAGCATGAGGAAGAGGGGCCTTGATCGGGTCTGGTCCTACAGTCGACGGGCACGGGCCATGACGAGAACGAGGGCGGTCAAGACCAAGAGGGCCGCGACGAAGGGGACTGGCGCTTCCTGCCCGTCTTCGTCCACGGTGAACCTGTGTTCGCCGACGGCGTCTTGGGTGTGCTGCCAGTTGGGCACCTCGAGCTGGAACGTGTATTCGCCGGGCTCCAGCCCTTCGGCTTCCCGGTCCCAGGGGAACGTGGCGTTGATGGGTTTAAGATACCCGTCGTGTTCGATCGAGTAGCGAAGGATCGGCTCTTTCAGATGATCGAGTCCCACTTCGTCTCCCTCGTTGTCGAAGAGTTTCAAGCGGAAGTTGTTCACGTCCATGTCATAGGAACCGAACGGGGTGTTCGTGACCGTCTGGATGTACGTGGTGTTGTCATCCTCGTAGAGGTCGATCTCTTCCACCTGGATTGATTGGTTCACAGGAAGAATGATCCGGTTCGTGAACTCGGGTCCGGCGCGCAAGCTCCAGTCGCTCTGGGCGACGGCGCTCACGGGAACGGGTTCCATGCCGTCCCACTGATACCAGATCACCTGGACTTGAAAGCCTTCATGGGCCCGGATGTCGTCTTCGGCTTGACCGAGGTCGACCCGGAACTCGGTGACCGTTTCCGCCTCGATCTCCCCTTCGGCGCCGGGGCATGGGTCGTCGATCCCCAGCGGGTGGTCTCCGACCGCCTGCGGTGTGGACAGCAGGGTCTTGGTGGTCTCCCCCTGGGCGAGAACGCGTCCTCCGCCCGGATACCTGCCTGTTTCCAAGGTCATCTTGACGGTAAGGCAGGGCATGAGGCCCGCGGAGGGTTCACCGTCCGGACCGGTGCCGATTCCGAGCGCGGTTTGTTCAACTTGGTCGCTGGCAAGATACCAGTACCCGGTGATGTTGATGCCCCTCGCCAAGGCCAGGTCCAGACTGAGCCCCCGTACGGGTGCCAATCGCGGGTTCTCCCCGCAGAGCCCGTCGTCGCCGACTTCCCCGTATTGCACGTAACCCGGAGAGGACCAGAGATGGAATTCGTTGAAGTTCCAGTATTCGTGCGTTTCGATGAGCGCGGAGGCGCCGCTGGCCCGCTCGGGGGCGCAATCAGCGGGTCGTTGCGCGTTCAGCGGGAGGGTGCCCCAAGATTGGTAAAACAGGTGCGGGTAGAGGGCGACGCAGGTGACCCCGTCCATGGTCTGGGTCTCGTTCAGGCATTGCTGGGCGTCGTCCGGGGTCCGGGGGTCGCCGGCCTGGGTGTGGAACAATTCGTTTTCCACTTCGTCCTGCCAATGCCAAGCTACGGTGGAGGGGGCCGCGGCCAAAAGCAAGGCGCAGGCCAGCAATGCGAAGAGGATTCCCCGGTGGCGTGGACGCACCATTTTGGGCCTTCGAGCTCTCGACCCCTTATCTATTTGTTGGGCGGGTTGTTCCAGTACGGGGGGCGCGGGTTCAAGCCTTGCACCGGAACACCATCAGACCAAGGCCCAGGGCGATCGGGATCACGAGCAGGGAAGGCATGGCCGATGTGACCGCCTGGGACCCTCGGCCACTTCCAAGGTTTCGCCTTCAATCCAGCGTGAACACGTCCATGCCGCGTGCCAGGTCCCCGGTGAAGAGGTAGCCGTCGTTGTACCAGACTTCCCAGGTGTCGGTGCCTTCGTTGAACTGGTCCACGATCACGGGGAGGGTGGGGTTCGTGAAGTCCACGAGGACGACGCCGGCGCCGTAGAACGCCATGGCGAGCAGGTCGCGTTCCGGTGTCGGGATGAGGCGCCCGTGGTGCGCGGTGCAGGTGTCGTAGGGTTCCGGGAGTTGTTGGCCGGGGCTGAACCATCCGGTGAGGATCGGGTTCGTCTCGTCGGATACGTCATAGAACCAGAGTGCGCCGGCGGGCACGGAGAGGTGTCCTGCCGGGGTGGATTCCCCGGCGACGCAACCCGGGGGCAGGCCCCCGCCGCCCATTTCATCGCCGACGATCAGGGTGTCGCCGTCGTTGCTGAGGACCGCGAAATGGCTGAAGGCGAGCAGGAAGATGGATCCGGACGGGGTGCCGGCGACGCCGTGATGAACGGGGACGCTGACGATCACTTCGGGGTCGAGGGGGTCGGCGGTGTCCCAGATCTGGGTGTATTCAATGCCGGCGCAAACGGCGCGGTGTTTGTCCGCGCCGGGGTCGTTCCAGAAGTAGATGTGGTGGCAGGCGTAGCCGTTTTCGAAGATCTGGACGAGTTGCGGGTCCGCGGGGTCCGTGAGGTCGTAGATCTCGGTGCCGCGACTGGCGAGCGCGTCCATGTGGCCTTCCCCGGTGATGCCATTATCGGACCCGCCCCACGATGCCGCGTTGTACACAATGGGCGTACCGGGCACGACGCCCAGTTTGTGGCCGCCTTGTTCAGGGGCGACGCGGGTGAGCAGTTCGGGGTCGGTGGGGTCGGTGACGTTGACCACGTCGAATCCGGGACTCGTGGAGACCGCCACGA
>CAYVRY010000035.1:0-18355 GCA_964452895.1 uncultured Halobacteriales archaeon | reverse complement strand
TCAGTTCCTCCGCCTCGCGTTCTCGGTGCGCGATCTCACGCCAGTTCTTGGGAAGAGGCGCCGAGCGACCGATGCCTTTGCTGATGAATGCACCCTCAAGTTCGATTGTGGGTTTTTTGGTCAGATTTCGGTTGTGCCGTGGACGCGCCGGGGGTTCGTTTGATTTCGCTTTTCGGCGCAGGAATCGCTTCATGGTTCCAGTCATGAAATCAGGCCTCCCGCTATATAAGTTATCAGGCCCTGAGCGAGTGGAACGAAAGTCATGGCGTCCGGTCGAGAGATTCTTAAATCGACCCCACTTCCCAGAGGGGCATGGTTGACATGGAGCCCGTTCTGGAAGCAACGGCGGAGGCCTGCCTTTGAGCTACGTACGCCTGGTTCGTTTCGCATTGTTGCCGGGCCGTGAGAGCGTGGCGGATCAAGTGGCGGGTGAACTGGCCTCCGAAATTCGAAAGCAGGAGGGTTGCAACGGGGTCACGTTCTTCGCGGATCATGAATCCCGGCAGTATGGTCTCTTTGTGCTTTGGGATTCGGTGGCCGCAGCGGACGCGGCTGCGGCGGTGATCGGTCCGCGTCTTCAGGAGCAGTTGAAGGGCAATGTCGAGTCGCCGCCGGATCTTCGACTCTTCGAGGTCATGCGCCACGATGCTTGATGCTCGCGCGGGTCGACTCTAGCCCTTCGTTCATCGCTCCGCTGCGGTGCCCGGCGAGGTCCAGCGTGACCCAGACGTAGCCGGCTTGTTTCACGGCGGCGACGATCGCATCTCGCTTCCCAAGCGCGTCTTCGAGTCGGTCGGGTGGCACTTCGACCCGTGCAAGCCGGTCATGGTGGCGAACACGCAGCACGTCGAAGCCCAACTCGCGCACGGCGTCTTCTGCCTGTTCGATCCGCCGCAGCGTCTCTTCGGTGATGGTCTCGCCGTATTGTACGCGGCTTGCCAGGCACGGCGTGGCGGGTTTGTCCCAGACGGGCAGCCCGAGCTCCTTGGCGAGTGCGCGGACTTCCGCCTTGCTCAACTGCGCTTCGACGAGGGGTTGCCAGCCTTGGGTCTCTTGGATCGCCTGCAGGCCGGGCCGGTGGTCGCCCAGGTCCGTGGTGGTCGTGCCGTAGGCGACCTGCTGTCGGGTGAATCCGTACTGGGGTGCGAGTGCGAGCACCTGCTCGGCGAGGTCGTTCTTACAGTGGTAGCAGCGGTTTGTGTTGTTCGCCGTCCAGTCCGGGTTGTCGAGCTCGGAGTATGCGATCTCCAATAGCGGCAGGCCGAGCTGGTCGGCGGTGGCGCGTGCAAGGCCAAGTTCCCGCCGCGCCAGGGTGGTGCTGTCGGCGAGGATCGCCAGGGTGCCGACGCCGGGTTTGTCCTGGTGGGGGCCGATGGCGCGCATGGCGGCGGCGGCGACGAGGGTTGAGTCCACGCCGCCGGAGTACGCCACGATCAGGCCGCGCCGGTCGCGGATCATGGCCTCGAGTGTGGCGAGCTTTTCGTGCAGGGCGGGAGCCGGTCTTTGGGGGGGTGTCGTGAGGGGTGTGGGGGGCACGGGCAAGGGGAGGCCACGTGCTTTTGCGGATAAACCTAACTCTGATGTTTTCAATCTGCACCCCGAATCCTTCTATAGGCGCGTGCGTCCGCGCGTGGATATGAACGTGCCCCGTCCCTTGTGCGTCTTTGTCCGGCCGGCGGCTGTCCTCGTGGCGCTGGTGCTGTTCGTTGCCATCTTTGCGGCCGGGGCCGGCGTGGGGGGATCGGTGGGTGTGGAGCCGGACGGGGAGCGGGCGGGTCGGCCGTTGGCCCCCGCCCAGGGGGTGTGGTTCGAGGAGGTGGTGACGGCCCCGGTCTCGGATTGGCGTCAGAGCGGTTCGGTGACCAGTGCCGATGAATACATTGTGCTGCGCAATCATGGAGATAGCGTGGACATCACGGGGTGGGTGCTTCATATGATCGACGGGACCGACGAGTCGCAGGCCCTGGACGCCGTCCTTGCAACAGGGGAGGCCCACGTGGTGTTGAACCCGCGGGGCAACATCAACAACGACGTGCGTCTTGTGCTCGAGAACGGGTCGGGAGGTGAAGTGGACAATGTGACCTTGGGGGAAAGCGGCGTGTCATCGGGCACGAAGGCGGACGTGTTCCATGAGGCGGTCCATCTCAGCGGGCCGTGGGCGGGTCTGCGCGGTCCGGGTACTTTGGGCCAGGGTGAGGACCCTCTTGCTGCATTTTGGGTCTCACACATGGCGCTGGCCGGCAATCTGGGGGAAACGGAACCGTTCACCGCGCCGTGGGTGTCCCCCGGGGAAGCGGTGCTGGATGTGCGGATCCACATGGCACCGGGCATGGAGTCGGAGCTGTTCGCGTTGATCCTGGATGACACCGTCTATGACTTGACTCTCCGCGATGGTGAAGGCGACGTTTGGCGAAGTGCCTCGTTGCCCGTGGGTTCGGTGGTGGAGGGACCCGTCGCTCTTCGAAGCGGCGATCTTGTCGTCAATGCGTTCCCGGATGCTTCTCGGTTCCGGTTGCAGCTTGACGACGAGCCCCCGCGATTCGACACGGAGGAGGATGAGGCGAATGCGTTCGCGGACGCAGACGGGCGGATCCATTGGTTCCCGGCCGTCGTCTGGGGTCCCAGTGGGCTGGCTTCGGTGCGTGTGTACGAGTCGTCGGGATCAGCACAGGAACTCGTGGATTGTGTACCCCTGGAACGGCCCGGGCCCGATTGCCGTGTGGAGCCGAAGGCGGAGTCGATGCGTGTGGTCTTGCGCGACGGCGCGGGGCACGTGACCGATGAGCGTTTGCCGGTCGTGGTGTTGGACCAGGCTCCTGTGGTGCCTTCGATCTCGTTTCATCCTGGGCCTCCGCCCACCTTGGCCTGGAATCTTTCCGACCGCCCGTTTCAGACGATCGTGGTCGAATCCGCGCACAACACGACCGGGGCGGGGCCGGTCCATCGTGAAGAGCTCGCGGGCGACGCACGGGGGTTCGTGGATGAAGCGTGGGAACCCGGGTCTTCGCGTGCATATCGCCTCGTGGTCACGGACCGCGTCGGGAACGTGGCCACGGGGGATTGGACGGCGTTGGACCCGGAGACGGTGCCCGTCCAGTTCGAGGTGCAGGACGAAAACGCGACCTCCGCGTTGGCCGCGACAGGGGAAGCGGACGTGGTCTTGCATTTCGACCGGGAACTGGATGAGCCGCCGCGGTTGTCCCTGCGCTTGGATCGACCTGCTTCGGTGCAATTGGAGGCCGAGGGGAGGGCGTTTCTTTCGGGGGATTCGTATTCGTATCCGGTCCGGTCGTCTTCCCCGCTGACCGAAGGCGAGGGGGAGTGGGTTGTGGTCGGCGGGAAGGGCGCAGACGGCGCGCCCGTGATGCCGTTTTCCCGCGAGGTGGACTGGGACCATCAGGCGCCGCATGTGGAGGTCGCGGGGCTGCGTGATGGTTGGATCCAGGGCGACCACCATGAGCTGCGCGTGACCGGCATGGACGGGACCGATCCCGCCCCGGTGGTCACGTTCACGGGCCTTCCCGGCAACGTCTCGGCCTCCGGCTCGTCCACGTCGCCGAAGCTCACGGTGCAGGGCGAAGGCGTGTTCCAGGTGGCGGGGGAGGTGGAGGATGCCGGTGGGAACCGGGCGCCGTTCGGTTTCGAGGTGGCGTTGGATGCGACGGCGCCGACGGTCAACGAGGTCGAACGGCCGACGCAGTGGTCCGCCTCTTCCCCGTTGCGTCTCGAGGTGCGCGATCCGCTCAGCGGTGTGGACCCCTCGAGCTTGCAGGTCTGGCTCCGCAACGCCTCTTCGGTCCATGAAGCACAGGTCCGGGAGTGGGAGAACGACACGGCGATCTTGATACCCGGGAATGACACGTCGTCGGTGATGGGGCCGTTCGAGGTGTATCTGGGGGTCTTTGATCGAGCGGGCAACGGCATCGAAGGCCTGCTTGCCGGTGGTTCGGTCCGGCTTGAAGAGCGCGATCGTGGGAACGAGACCGATGACGTCATCCCTTCGGCGCAGGCGGTTGATCGCGATGGCGATGCTTCCGGGCTGCAGGTAGCACCGCGGTTCCTGGAACCGCCTTGGGACACGGGGACCGGTGAGCAGGCCCAGGCGGCAGAAGACCCGGCCGGTCCAGGGAAGGTGGCGGGCGCTTCGAGCTCGTCGGGTTCTGCGTGGGATGATTTCTCTTGGGATCAGGTCGGTTCCGACGATCAGCAACGCACGGTGGGTTGGGTCCTGGTTGCGGCCGCGGGTCTTGTCGGGTTGGGTACGGCGGTCCATCAGGTGAATCGACGACGCAGGAAACCGGGGCCGGGGTCGTCGAGCGCGGCGTCATCAAAATTTCCCGGGTCAACACGGGAGCCCTCGCCGCCGGACCCCGCGGCCGCCGATCAACCGATCCAGGATGCGCTGCCCCCGCAGGAGGGGCCGGTCCAATGGGAGACGGTCCCGGTCCTTGTGGGGCGAAGCGACCTCCCCCGGGCGGATGTTCAGGCCCAAGTCGTCCAGCAGGTCTTGCCCCATTGGGGACTGGATTGTGTTCGCGACGTCGCGCAGCCGACGGAAAGCGCGGTCTCGGGCGTCTCGTTTGTCGTGATCCAGGCGACCGGGGATCCGTTATAGTCCACCGGCGTTGGTGTGCTTTGCAGCGCCGAACACGAAGCCGTGGTCAATTGATACTGGATCATGGCCTTCAATTGTGGATCAGTTCCACAGTCCCGCTCACGCCATGACCTGTGTGGACGAATACGGCTAGACTGGTGAGTCCATCGTACGGGATTTCTCCCCCCGCGCAATAACCGGGTACCTGGAAGGTCGCTGAGGGATTCGCCTGGATGAAATCTTCCAAGTGCCAAACGACGGGCGGTGAAGCCTCCGGGATCCAAGCCCCTCCCACCCACACTGGACAGGCGATAGTGGCCTTCGGAGTATCCAGGATCCAGTCGTCCACCACAATCGTCACTGTCTCTGCGACAACCACGTTACAAAAGAGGACGCCTCCGACTCCGTTTACGCCTGAATCGACGAACCCTCCGGATTCATCGCAGGTCCCTGCCATCACGTCTCTTGGCAATATGAATGGGCACCTTCCAAATTGGTCTCCACACGAGTCGTTGAGTCCATGGTCCTCAAGAGCAGTGCCAACGTACTCCGCTTGCCGGTCGTGGTCATATTCACCATCGGCTACCGAGAACCCTGCCATCAACCCAGAGGTTGCCAGAACAATCGTCCAGATTACCACATGTTTCGTTGTCTGCACCGTACGACCCCGGTCAGATGGAACAGGTTTATTCTATTTTATTTTTCCGTCCCGTGCTAGGGGGAGTAAATGCGCATACGTCCCTCCACGCGGGCGGCCGCGGTCGGGTCAAAGCCCGCCCGCGCTGGTGTCCTCGGCGGGCACGAACACGAAGCCCACGTCCACGGTGGTCAGGAGTCCGCCGCGATGGGTCCCGCTGTCGCTGTGGTAGGCGTTCCAGTACCAGGCTCCGGTCTTGTCGGTGCGTTTGCCGTCCACTTCCAGGTGGTCGACGAACTCGCCGCCGCTGGCTGTGCCTTCGACGCGCGGGGAGGCTTCGGTCGGTCCTTGGTCTTGCGTGAAGCGTTGCCAGGCACCGTCTTCCCGGTCACAATGACCCAGGGTGACGTCCACTTCCGCGAGGTTCACGGCGGCACCCTCGGGGAGGGGCACGGGCAGGGCGTGCGTGACGGGGTCCCAGGTTGCGACCACGTGCACGTCCTGCATCCAGTAGACGAGGTCCCACGGCGCGCTCACGCGATGGGTGGCGGCGTCGTAGTCCGAGAGGCCCATGCATTCGCCGTAGTGGTGGGGTTCCAGTTCCACCATCCGGTTGTAGGTCCAACCCGTTTCCTCCACGTGCCATCCGTTCACGGTGGAGCCGGTGCCGCTTTCCCCGACCGTGACGTCGATCCGGGCGGTGTCCCGGCTGCCGTCCCACCCGATCACGGTGAGCCGCAGCGTGTGTTTGCCTTCCTCGTTGAATCCCACGGGGAACCGGATGGGGCCGTCTTCGCTCCCGTAGCGATGGGTGAGGTCGAACGAGTGCAGCACGGGGCCGTCGTCCACTTGCCATTCGTAGGTGCGGATCCCGGTCCCCAGGCCGTCGTTGCTGCGTTCGAAGAGGGGGGTGTACCAGGAGAAGGAGATGTTCGCGACGTTGTCTTCGTATTGGACGTTGCCGCTGGCGTCGGGTTCGTCGTCGCGCAGGTCCGCAGTGGTCGCGCCCAGGAAATCGGGGTCGTGCGAGCCGTACGCGGAGTACCAGACGAGCGCGCCCGGGGCGATCATTTGTGGTCCGGAGAGCGCGGCGACCACGTCGTGGTCGTCGTTGTCCAGGGCGTACTTCTCGCGGTCTTTGGCTTCCCGGTCGATGTCGCGGGAAGAGTCCATGCAGCCCGCTGCCAGGAGGGCGGCGGTCAATAGGAGGATCAGGGCCACTGTGCGTTTCATGGGTACCACCGGAACGGGCCGTTGCTCAGGGACGATATAAAGCTATCTTGCAGTCTGTTCGACACGAGGATGGTGGGCCAGGAGCCGGGCCGGCGGCGTGGACATCCACGGAGAGTTCCCCCTGCGGCCAGCGTGTTCTGGCATGAGTGCTTCTCGTACGAGTTGGGGGCCGGGGACGACAAGCCGATCCCGCTTCCGGGCGAAGAGAACAACACGCCCGGCCGTTGCGGCGATTGGGGCTGCTTCGTCCTGTACCCTTGAGTACCCTGCGGTGACCCCCGGGGGCTTGGTCTCCCGGGTGTGTCTCACAGGGTTCCCCCCGACGGGGATACATTGATGGACCGGCACGGCCTTGCATGTGCTTGCAGATGAGGAACGTTGCGACGTTGACCTGCCCGCTGTGCGCGTTCGCGTGGCGGGAGAAGATGCCTGAGGATGCATGCAAGACCCAGGCGGAATGCCCGGGATGTCATGCGGGATTGCGACGCAAGGAGGGCGACTGCTGTGTTTATTGTTCGTATGCCGACACGAGTTGTCCCCCGGAACAGTTGGTGACGTGATCCGTTCGGGTGGGCGTCATGGGTTTATGGAAACCGGTATCCAACGGTGATACGACAGACACAAGAGGGGTAGGGGCGTTGGGGGTGTTTGATGAGTTACATCGAGATCGTGGACCCGGACCGGGCCGAAGGCCGGTTGCTGGAGGTCTACGAGGAGGTCCGGGGGCGTCGCGGCAAGGTGGCCGACATCATGGCGGTGCACAGCTTGATGCCGGAGACCATGCTCTCGCATCTGCGGCTCTACATGGACATCGTGTACGGGAAAGGGGGGCTCTCGCGTCTGCAGCGGGAGGCCATCGCGGTGGCGGTCTCGGCGGTCAACGATTGCCGCTATTGTGTGCGCCACCATCAGGATGCCCTGGCGAAGTACGCCAAGGACGATGCGTTGGTCGCGGGTCTCGGGGAGGACCCGCTCTCGGCGCCCATGGATGAGAAGCTCGGTCTGCTTGTCGGTTACGCCGTGAAGCTCACGCGGGAGCCCGATGCGATCGAGAAGAAGGACGTCGAGAGGCTGAAACAGGCGGGATGGGACGACGAACAGGTGCTGCACGCGGCGCTGGTCACGTCCTACTTCAATTTCGTGAACCGGATGGCTCTTGGTCTTGGCCTGGACCTGGAGAAGGACCTCTCGGGTTTCAAGTACTGAGCAGCGTAGGCGGCAGGGACGACCATGACATCACGGACCGCGAAATCCAAGGAGATCGTGTCCATGGCGTGGCGCCCGCTGGTCTTGTTTCTCTTTTTGGGGGTCGCGGCCGTGGTCGCGGTGAGGGCCAGCGGCGTGGAGCCGGCCGCCGTGGCCGCGTACCTGGAATCCATGGGCCCTTGGGCGCCGGTGATGTTCATCCTGGTGCTCGTGGTGGGCACCTTGTTCTTTGTTCCTGCGACCTTGTTCACGATTGCTGCGGGACTTCTGTTCGGTCCGGTCTACGGCACCCTCTTCGCCTGGGCCGGTCTGAACCTGGGTGCGGTGCCCAGTTACTTCATCGGCCGGGCCGGAGGGGGGCCGGTCAAGACGTTCTTGGACCGCAAGGCGGGTCGTGTCATGCGGATGCTGCACGCTCATGGCGTGGGGTCGGTGATCAGTCTGCGCATGGTCCCGATCTTTCCGTTCAGTGTGTTGAACTACTCCTTCGGCCTTGCACTCTTGCGGCCGCGCCCCTATTTCATCGGGACCGCCATCGGGGTCCTGCCGCTCACCGTGGCGTACGTGCTGGTGGGGGCTTCCGTGGGGGCCATCGGTGCCGACGACCCGTTGAGTACGCGGTTCGTCGTTTATCTCGTGAGCGCGGCTGTCTTGATCATGTTCTTGTCGTGGTTCAGCAGCCGGTTCGTGCGCCCGGGGTCGCAGAAGGCGGAGGACGCGTCGGCTCCGGTGGATGAGGAACCGTACACGGAGGCCAGGGAGACCGGCGGGCGCTCGTAGGTAGCCTCGACCCAGCGACGGGCCGGCAAGACAGGTCCGTTCGGCCCCGCGGATTCGACTGTTGAAGAGAACCTCCAATGGCATGCGTGAAGAACAATCTTCTTCTTTGCCCCGACATTCCCGGCCGTGGCACCCCGCATGACCGTTGCGGTCCGTGACCCTGCGCGGGTGCCCGGGGCCGGCAGCAGGCGCTCGATGACCAATGAGGCATGTAGACCATGGCAGCACAACATTTCGACATGATCGTGATCGGCGGCGGCAGCGGACTGAGCGCGGCGTATTTCGGTCAGCAGGACGGCAAGAAGATCGCTTTGGTGGACCGTCTCCCGCATGCGTTGGGCGGGACCTGCGTGAATCGGGGGTGCATCCCCACGAAGGGCTTGATCCAGGCGGCCGAGACCATGAAGGCGATCCGGAGCGCGGGGGATTTCGGCATCCGGGTGCCGGAGGGGAAGATCGAGGTGGACCTGCCCGCCTTGGTGGATACGGTCCTCAAGCGCCGGGAGGAGGGCGCTTCGGGCACGAAGAAGTGGGTGGACGAGGCCTTCACGCCGTTCTACGGGCACGCGCGGTTCATTGATGAGAAGACGATCGAGATGGGGGACGGGAGCGCCTTGACGGGGGACAAGATCTTCATCGCCACGGGGGCGCGCCCGGCGATCCCGCCGATCTCCGGGTTGAAGGACGTGGATTATTGGACGAATGAGGAGGCCATCGAGAACAAGGAGCTCCCCGAGCGGCTTGTTGTGCTCGGTGGGGGATACGTGGGCTGCGAGTTTGCGCATTTCTTCGCGGCGTTGGGCAGCAAGGTCACGGTGATCGAACGTGGAGAGACCGTGCTCTCCGAGGACGAGGACATGAGCAGGTTCTTCACCGAGGAGTTCGCCAGACATGTCGACCTGCGCGTGGAGCACGATGCGAAATCGGTCCGGATGGACGGGGACGAGATCGTGGTGGAGGTGGAAGGACCCGATGGTTCGTCGCAGGTCAAGGGGGACCGGTTGCTGGTTGCCACGGGGCGGGCGCCGAACACGGATGAGATGGGCCTGGACAAGGCGGGGGTCAAGACGGAGAAGGGGTGGATCGTGGTGGACGATCATCTGCGCACGACGAACCCGGACGTCTACGCGTACGGGGACGTGATCGGCAAGGGCATGTTCAAGCACACGAGTTCCAAGGAGGGGGAGATCGCGTACCAGAACGCCTTCGGGGCGGACCGGGTCATGGATTACATGGCGAACCCGCACGCGGTGTTCTCCGATCCACAACTCGGCAGTGTCGGCCTCACGGAGGCCCAGGTGAAAGAGCAAGGACTGGATTACAAAGCCGAGACGGCGAAGTACACGGACACGATGAAGGGTCAGATCATCGGTTCGCCGCCCGGCTTCGTGAAACTGCTCGTGGAGAAGGGCTCGGACCGGATCCTGGGTTTCCATATGGCGGGACCGAACGCGGCGGACCTGGTCCATGAGGTCGTTGTGGCCATGGAGAACAAGCTCCCTGCGCAGGCGATCCGGGATTCGATCCACATCCATCCGACCATGCCCGAGTTGATCAAGATGGTCTTCGACGCCGCGGCTTGAGACGCCACGGCCCAAGGCGCGGTCAGGGCCCCGCCGGCCGGCACAAGGGTTTTACCCACCCGGCCGTCTCGCGCTCCCATGGCGTCGTTGCGATGGTTCGTGGTGGTCCTCTTTCTCTCGGTCGCGCTTGCAGGCTGCATCGGGGCTCCCGATGACGGGGCGGACGATGATGGTACGGAGGATGTTGTCGTCGAGGGGCCGGTTCTTGGTGCGGACTCGGGTCTTGCGTTTGAGCCCTCCGAGCCGGCGTCGTTGGAGCGCCCCCCGGAACCCGTGTTGGGCCGGTGGTGGAACTACAGTGTCGACAATCTGCTGCTCGGTTCGTCCTTCTCCTTGACCACGGTGCTGGCGGGTGTGGACGACGACGAAGTGCTGATCGGTCTGGACGCCGGGACGTTCGAGGACGACGCGTTCGTGCTTCATCTGCCGCCCATCGGTGAGGTGAAACGGGACACCCTGGCGTTCGAGGCCCATGACATCTGGATCATGGAGCTCGAGTTCCCGCTCCAGGAGGGCGATGAGTGGTCGACGAAGTGGTATGGGGGTCAGGACATGACGATGAGTGTGGATCGTGTGGACGGCACGGCGGCGCACGTCTCGGTGGAGCATCCCAACGGGGACGCGTCGTTGGTCTACGATGCCGCGGTGGGGGCGATCGTGAGTTTCAAGGTGCCTGACTACGCGGAGTTGGAGCTCACGGACCACGGCTGGGGTTTCGAGGGCGAGGTCAAGGTGCCGTACGGTGTGGACCTGGTGGTCTGCGAAGGTCGTGTCGCGGGGGCGGCGGACATCGATGACTGTCAGGATGGCACGGCGGACGCCCCCATGGAAACGATCCCCATCGAGGGCGACTACGACCGGTTCAGCTTCGGCCTGATCGTCTTCGACCTCGGCGAGGCGCCCGTCGGCGCGGGCGTATTCTCCATCGAGGTGGTCGCGCCCGATGGCACCGAGTACGCTTTCGAGAAGACGCCGGACCAGGCGGGCAGTGCCGGTGCGATGTTCGGCCACGACGATCCGGTGGGGGATTGGGAGATGACCGCGCTGGCCGGGGGTGCCGGGGCGGTCCTGTTCGAGGGCGCTGCGTACCAGGTGCTCGATGTGACCCTGGCCCCGACGTGATTCAGGCGTGCGGCTCGGGGACGGGTTGGGGCGCCGGCGCTTTCACGGGAAGGTCTTCTTCCACGTAGTCGAGATCTTTCCCGTAGGTCTCGTCCAGTTGCCGGACGGCGAAGAGCGCGATGAGGATCGTGGCCTGCCCGACGATGAGGATCGAACGCACGTGACCGAGTCGGCCCACGAGCAGCCAGTACAGCATGGAGATCGGGACGAGCGAGCCGCGCACGAAGTTCGGGGCGGTGGTGGCGACCGTGGCGCGCAGGTTCGTCCCGAACTGTTCGGCGGCGTTCATGTTGAACACGGCCCAGTAGCCCGTGCCGATCCCGAGCAGGAAGGCGAGCGTGTAGAACAGGGCGGGGCTCAAGCCGGGCACCAGCGTGTAGAAGAAGATCAATCCTGACGTGTAACCCAGAAACGCGATGAACACCCATTTGCGGCTTTTGATCCAGCCGGAGAGGAAGCCGCTTCCGAAGTCTCCGATGGCGAGCCCGATGTAGGTGAAGGCGATCGCGGCGCCGGCGCTCACCGTCCCCGTGACGCCCAACGCGACGGAGATCTCGGGGCTGAAGGCGATCATGATCCCCACGACGAACCAGATCGGCAGGCCGACCAGCAGAGTGTAGGCGTACCGGACCAGGCGTTGGCGGCTCGAGAAGAGCATCACAAGCGATCCCCGTCGGACCGTCTTCTTGCGAAGCGAGTCGAACATCCGGGAGTCGCGCATGGTGAACCGGGCGACCAGGAGAGCAAGTCCCAGTAGGCCTCCCACCAGGTAGGCGGCCTGCCAGGCGAACAGTTCGGACACGCCGTACGCGGCGAGGGCCCCCAGGATCCCGACGCTGGCGACCACGGCGGCTCCGTAACCACGGGCTTCCTTGCTCATCACCTCGGAGACCAGCGTGATCGCGGCGCCCAGTTCCCCGGCGAGACCCACGCCGGCGATAAACCGGAAGGCGGCGTAGGCGGGGATCACGGCGTCCTGCGGGAGCAGGGTGACGAACGCGTTGGCGATGTTCGCGAGCGAGTACAACAGGATCGATCCGAACAACACCGTCAGGCGCCCCCGTTTGTCGCCGAGCACGCCCCACAGGATGCCGCCCAGGAGCAGGCCGCCCATCTGCCATTGCAGGAGCATGAGGCCCACGGATTCGAGTCCGGCCCCTTCGATGCCCAGGTCGCTCAGGCTCGCCCGGCGCACGATCCCGAAGATGATCAGGTCGTAGATGTCCACGAAGTAGCCGAGCGCGGCCACGACGACGACCCGGTTCACGATCTTGCCCACGCCCGCCGTGGGAGCGCCCGCCACCATGGTAACGGGTGTCGCAATCAGGGGGGCCTTTTATGGGCTTCGCGTCTTGTCGGCGATAGCGGGTGATCCGGGGGCCTGGGGGTCGCGCTGACGGCTCGGATTTCTCCTTGGCTTCGGCGCTGTGCGGATAATGCGACACCGAAGCATGCAAATGTTCAAGACCACCTTCAACCTGTTGGAGCAAGGATTCATGGTCGCCGAAACGAATCATAGGCGTGTGCCCAAACCTAGAATATTGCACCTGGCCACTGTCGGGGACGACCCGGAACCCATCCTGATCCAGGTCCGGGACTACCCGGTTTCCAAGCTGGTCCTGTTGACCACGAAAGCGGACCACCAGACGGCCGCCCAGATCAAACGCACCATCGAGCCGTTGAACATCGCGGTGGACATCTATCTCCTGGAGGAGGCCGATGTCTTGATGGCCACGTTGAACGTGGTGGGGGAAGTGATCGCCCAAGAAGGGAAAAAGTACGACGACGTGATCCTGAACGTCTCCAGCGGCGAGAAGATGCTCACGTGCAGCGCCTTGTCGGCGGCTTTCGTCAACGGCGTGAAGGCGATCGGGATCATGAACGGGTCGCCGTTCCAGCTTCCTGTCTTGAAGTTCAGTTACACGGAACTGGTCTCGGAGCCGAAACGCCGCATTTTGGAGGCGCTGGACCAGGCGGGCGGCGAGGTGGAGAGCCTGAACAAGCTCGTGGAACTCGCGGACGTGGAGAAGAGTCTGTTGTCCTACCATGTGCGCGGCAGTCGGGATTCGAAGGGCCTGGAGCCGTTGGGTCTGGTCCAGGTGGACCGCGGCCAGCAGGGCCGTCTGGTGATCCGCTTGACGGAGATGGGCCGGATCATGTTGATCGGCCGGGTCCTTCGGGAGAACGACGAGAAGGGCGCCCCCAGTGAGAAAGGCAAGCCGGCAAGCCCTCATCCGTTGTAGCGGGGCAGGCGAAAAAGGGGGGAGGAATAGGGGAAGAGGGTCCGATCGTCGGGCGATCAGAGCGGTGCGAACGCGGCGTCGGCGTAGGAGGTGACCCCGCTGCGTAGGGGTGCCTGGCAGGGGGGCAGACCGGTTCTTGGGTGCATCACTCCTCAGACGGTTGCCTGCAGTCCAAGGCGGCTGAAGCCGCACAGTTGCTTGTCGATCGCCGAGGGGTTCAAGCCGGCGAGCATGCCGCGCAGTTCCTCGTCCGGGTTCCCGTACACGTGGAGCGACGAAATCTCAGCGTGCTCGAAAACCTTGGGCATATATTCCGTCATTGCGACCCCTTTGAGGTGCTCTTTCGCACCGGCGAGTCCGTTGAACCACTCCACGGTGGTCGCCGTGGATTCGTCGTCGCTGATCAGCCACTCGTAGAGGACGGTCCCCGGTTCGGTCTTTTCGACCGCTTCTGCGGCTTCCTTGGCGACCGCGCTGAACGACGCGGCGTCTTTCACGTTGAAGGTCGCGATCCATCCGATGGGTTCGTTGGTCATGATGTGGGGGTCTCCTTTCGACCTTTTTCGGGTGGTTTCCCGTGCGGTCGGTGCGCCTTGTACGCTAGACATGATAAAGTGTTCGCCGCCCGAGGTCAGTGGGTCGCTTGGCACGTGCGACGGTCGGGGCGGGAAGCAGAGACGACCCGTCGATGCGTCGCATCCGAGGGGCGCCCGCTTTCCTCTGCCGCGAACCTTCAAAAGGGGGGCCCCTTTGGGCGCCGCGTGGGCCCGCAGGAGGCGCCCGGCGAGGACCGTCTGGCACTGGAAGGGATCCGCGCGGCCGCGTCGGCCCCGGCCAAGTGCATCCTGCTCGGGGAGCACGCCGTGGTCTACGGGGAACCGTGTCTGTCTCTCGCGCTCGCGCGGCGCACGCGCGTCGCGGCGCATCGTGTGGGCGACCGGTTCCGGGTCAATGGTTACGCGCTGACGCGGCGGCATCATGGTTTCATCATGGCGGCCTTGAATCAGGTGTGGGGGAAGGAGGACCCGGTGCGCTTCGAGGTGGAGTCCCAGGTCCCGTCGGCGAGTGGGATCGGTTCCAGTGCGGCGTTGACGGTGGCGACGGTGGCTGCGCTGCGGCGCTTGCAGTCGCGCTGGGCTTTGGAGGACATCGCCCAGCAGGCGTTCGAGGCGGAGCGTTCGGCGCAGGGTGGCGGTTCGCCGAATGATACGAGTGTGGCGACGGCGGGGGGTTCCGTGTTCTTGTCGCCGGAGGAATCCCGGGAGGAGGGTCTTAGTCCGCTTTGGGGCATCGCTTCGGATGCGAAGAAATGGTTCGTGCATCGCGCCCCGGCGCCAAGGTTCGGGTCGCAGGTGAAATGGGTCGTGGGGCACACGGGGGTCCATGCGGTGACCCGGCGGCAGGTGGAGAAGGCGGGTCGTTTCGTCTCCAAGAGCGGCTTCGGCAAGGAGACCGTGCGCGCGTTGGGCCGTTTGAGTTGGCAGGGTCTGGACGCGTTGCGGGAGCAGGATCCGCAACGGTTCGGGAAGATCATGGATGAGGCGCATTCCCACTTGGTCACGCTGGGGGTCTCGCATCCGTCACTGGAGCGCCTGGTGGGCACGGCCCGGCGCACCCCGGGCACCCTGGGCGCGAAGCTCACCGGGGCGGGTGGCGGCGGCGCGATGCTCGTTTTGAGCGAGCAACCGGAAGAGGCTGCCAAGGCGTTGCAGGCGGTCGGCGCGAAGACGTTCACCCTGCGGCCGACGGAGCAGGGGGTCCAGCCGGAACCCGAGACCGCCTCGAACGAGGAAACGGCGCACGCCGGATTGGAACCGACCGGGAACAGGACCCTGGGGGGTGGCGGGCCTTGAATGCCGGGGCAGGGAAGCAGCCCCCGTTGGTGCTCGTCAAGCTGGGCGGCAGCGTGCTCACCCGGAAGTCCTCGTTGGGGGGGATCCGGCATGAGAACGTGGTCCGACTGGCGAAGGAACTGGCCCAGGCCTCTCCGGAAGCCCGTCTGGTGTTGGTGCACGGTGGGGGCAGCGTGGGGCATCCCTTGGCGCGCATGTACCACATCTACGGACGCATCGACCGGCCGGAGGGGCGTCATGGAGACCGGGAGTGGCGCAGTGAAGGGGCGAGCGTGATCCAGCGCAACATGTTGCGTTTGAACGCCGCGTTGGTCGGCGCGCTCATGGACGCCGGGATGCCTGCCTTGTCGGTCCCCGGCGGGATCCTCGCGGAGCTCAAGGACGGCAAACTCATGACGTTCCATCCGGGCAGCATCCAGCGCTACCTGGAGAACGGCCTGGTGCCGGTCACCTTTGGAGACGTGGCCCCGGATCAAAGCCGCGGCTTGGCCATCGTTTCCGGGGACACGTTGGTCCTGGCGTTGGCGCGGGCGCTGCGTCCGGACCGGGTGGTCTTCGCCACGGACCAGGACGGCGTGTTCGAGCGGGACCCGGCGGGCGATGAGGAGGCCGCGCTGGTCGAGCAGTTGGACGCCGCGGGGGCCCGGGCGCTGGCGCGCACGTTCGCCGAGCGCGTGGGGCAAAACGGCAGTGCGAAGGACCCGGCGACGGAGCCGACAACGGATGCGACCGGGGGGATGGTGGTCAAGTTGGAGGAGCTGGCCGAGATCGCCGAATTGGGGGTTCCTGCCTGCGTGGTCTCCGGTCTGAAGTCGGGCCGCTTGGCGGCGGCGGTGCGCGGGCGGCCGGTGCGTGGGACGCGGTTCCTGCCGGCCCAGGAGGGGGTGCAGCGTGCCGGGTGAGTCGCCGCGGGGGACGGACGTCTCGGGGATCCAGGGGCGCAAGCGCGATCATTTGCGCATTCATCTCGACGAGGATGTCGCGGCGGGCGGGGATGTCTGGGCGCCGTATCGGTTGCGTCATCGGGCATTGCCGGAGCTGGACCGGGACGACGTGGATCTGGGGGTGTCTTTCCTGGGGCGACGGTTGGGCGCCCCGCTTCTGGTCAGTGGCATGACCGGGGGTTGCGACGAGGCGGAATCGGTCAACGACCGGTTGGCTGCGGCGGCGGCGCATCATGGCCTGGCCATGGGGGTGGGCAGTCAGCGCGCGGCGATCGAGCACAAGGAGCTGCGGCGCAGTTACGAGGTGGTGCGCGACCATGATGTCCCCTTGGTCTTGGCGAACCTGGGCGCCCCGCAACTTGTGGAGTGGGGCAGCGCGGCAGCGGAGCAGGCGCAGGCTGCCATCAGCATGGTGGAGGCGGACGCGTTGGCGATCCATCTGAATTTCCTGCAGGAGTGCGTGCAGCCGGAGGGGGACACCCAGGCACGCGGGGCGTTGGCCGCGATCCGGGATCTGGCGGATGCCGTGGATGTGCCCATCGTGGTCAAGGAGACCGGGGCGGGGATCGGCGGCCCGGAGGCGGCCGCCTTGGAGCAGGCGGGCGTGCAGGCGATCGATGTGGGGGGCCTCGGCGGCACGAGTTTCAGTGCGGTGGAGTCGTTCCGCGCGGACCGGGCGAAGGCGTCGGTCTCGGGTCGTCTCGGCCGCACGTTCTGGGACTGGGGGATTCCCACACCGCTCGCGGTGGAGGAATGTGTGAACGCCACCCAGGGTCGGCTTCCGGTGGTCGCCTCGGGCGGGATCTCCGACGGGCTCGCCGGCGCGAAGGGGCTCGCGTTGGGGGCCTCGCTGTTCGGGATGGCGGGGGCCCTTCTTCGTGCCGCGGACACCTCCCAGGAGGAGGCGCTCGTGGCGGTGGAGTCGGTCTTGTTGGAGTTGCGCACGGCCCTTTTCCTGTGCGGGGCCAAGGATCCGGCGGGCCTGCACCGGGAAGGGGTCTGGCTGGCCCGGCCGCCCGCATCGTCTTTTTAGCCGGGTGCGTGTTTTCGGCCCGGAGCGGGGCCCAGCGTCTGGCGCGGCCCGGGACCCGCCATGCCGCGCCTGTCAGGAGATGGAAAGCTACATCACGGGGGCGGGCAGTACATATACTGGGAAGCCCGGATGCAGCAATCGAGCATGAACTTGGACAACGTCCTGTCCCCATACATCAACCAGGTCGATACAAACCTCAAAAAGTTCCTGAATCGTCAGAAACCCGAGGAGCTCTATGAAGCGGTCCGGCACCTCCCGGAGGCCGGCGGCAAGCGGCTTCGCCCCATCGTGGCGATCCTTTCCGCCCAGACCGTGGGCGGGGACCTGAACGAGGTGATGCCGTACGCCACCGCGCTGGAGCTCTTGCACACCTACACCTTGATCCATGACGACATCCTGGACGACGACTCGAAACGCCGCGGCCAGGAGTCCGTGCACAAGAAGTACGGCGAGACCGTGGCGCTTCTGGCGGGGGACGCCCTGCATTCGCTCACCTTCGAGGCCCTGGGCAGCCTCGACGTGGACCCGACCTTGTTCCGGGAGATCGTGCTGGACATGTCGCGCCTCTCCACGGAGATCACCGAAGGTCAGTATCACGACATGAACTTCGAGAAGATGCGCAAGATCGACGAGATGGATTACTATCACATGATCGAGCGCAAGGCCGCCACGATGTTCGAGATGGCGACCAAGAACGGCGCGCGGATCGCCGGCGCGGACCCGAAGCAGGTGAAGAAGCTCTCCGAAGCAGGCCGCCTCATGGGCCTCGCATTCCAGGTCTGGGACGACTACCTGGACGTAAGCGGCGACGAAGAGCAGTTCGGGAAGCAGGTCTTCGCGGACATCGTACGCGGCAAGAAGACCCTCGTGATCGTGCACGCGCTGAAGGTGCTGGACCCGTTCGACCGGCGCAAGCTGCACGATGCGATCAAGAAAGGGGATTCCAGCAAGGAGAACATCGAGGAGATCCTCGCCTACCTGAAGAAGTCCGGTGCGATCGATTGGACGCGCGACAGGGCCAAGGAGTTCTCCAGTCACGCCCGCACCTGCCTGACCGCGCTGCCGGAGAATTCCGCCAGGAACCTGTTGATGGAGATCTGTCAGTTCGTTTCGGAGCGGGAGCAGTA
>CAYVRY010000034.1:0-18403 GCA_964452895.1 uncultured Halobacteriales archaeon | reverse complement strand
GTGGCCTCCTCCGACATTCTGATCTTCAAGAGCATCACGGAAAGGAAGGCGGATGAAGCGGACATTGAGGCACTCCTGGCCGCGGGTGTCCACTGGCCTGCCGTGCTGGACGAGATGCATTGGCAAACCAGAAACAGCGAGTCTGCCTGGTCGAAGTTGTTTTTCGAGCGAATGGAAGCGTTCTCCGAACGCGGCTACGCCATACCCATCCTCGCAGAGCTGGAAGTCCTCGTGGATCGCGACGTGGGTGAAAAGATCGTCCTGTTCCATCTTGACGAGCGTACGCTCACGCGCGAGGAGTTGTACCAGAAAATCAGCGAAGACCCTGAGTGGGTCGATTCGTGCGTCCGCGCTCTGCTCAAGCAGGGGCGGATCACGGAAACACAGGAGGGGCTGCGAAGGGTTGCTTGAGACTCCTTTCGACACGGCGTGTCCGGTCCAATTGAGGGGGCGAACGGGGGCTGGCAGCGGCTCGGCTCCCGTTTACCCTTTAAAACCGATCACGAACCGGATATAGGCCTGACCGACCCCGTTTGGAGGGAAAAACAAAGTACCGCTCCAGTTCAAGTCTGGGCGGGCCCATTACTGAACATCCGTTGCTTCAAAGCTGAAACAATCTGATTGGACAAGTGGGGATCTCTACTCCAGGGGAGGGGGTGTTTTGCTCGAACGGTTTGCACTGGATACCCCCGCCAGCTGCAGCCCCCGCGAAGCGCCGAAGAACTCAGCGAGATCCTCATGCTCGTTGAAGAAATGTTGGACCCGTTGGAGTAAACTTTGCCGTGACCGGTACCGGCCGACTCCCATCTTCCGGCAGATTGATAAGCATCCGATCCCCAGAATCCATCCAGTGGCCCCCGTCCTCTCGCAGCAGGCGCTCCTTTTTGCCGTAGCCGCCGGGCTCGGCGTGCTTGTCTTTGCGGGGGTCTTGTGGTTGTTCTTGGACCTGGACGGCGACGGCCTGTCGAGCCACCAGGAGTTGGAGTCGGGCACGAGCCCGTGGCGGTCCGACTCGGATGAGGACGGCCTCCTGGACGGCTGGGAGGTGGGCCATGGCCTGGACCCGCTGGGCCCGGACTCGGACGGCGACGGTGTACCGGACGGGGTGGAGGTCGAAACGGGCACGGGCCCGCTCGATCCGGACAGCGACGGCGATGGCCTGTTGGACGGGGACGACATGCTTCTCCACGGGAACGACCCGTTGGCGATGGCTTGGATCAATGGGGGCCTTTTGCACGAAGAACAAGACGGGGGCGTGATCCGTTTCCTCGGCGAGGCCCCGCTCGGCACGGACCCACGCAGTTCGGACTCGGACGACGACGGCCTGCCGGACGACGTGGAGATCGAGTACGCGAGCGACCCGCTCGACCCGGATTCGAACGGCGACGGCGTGCGCGATGGCGACAAGCGCAACCCAGCGTGCATTTTCCTGGAGGATTGTGACCTGGACGGCCTGCCGGATTCAATGGAGCTCGCGTTGGATTGGGATCCGCTTGACCCGGACTCGTTCGGTGCCGGTCTCCCGGACGGCGTCGTCTACGCGTTCCAGGAATACGGGCAGCAGCCGGGCCCGGACTCGGACGGGGACGGGATCCCGGACGGCTGGGAATCCTCGAGCGGTCTCATTGCTTGGGGCCCGTATGAACCGGAACTCGGTCAACGGGACCTTCTCATCGAGTTCGTGCGCCCGGTGGGCCCGCAGTCCGGTCAGTACGTGGGCGTGAGCCTGACGCCGTCCTATGAGCGCCTTCGCACCACGTTCGCCGAGCAGGACATCGCTTTGCAGTACGTGGAGACGACCGTCCGTCTGCCCAGCGAGCCGCGCCCCAGCCTGATCCCCACGAGGGACAGCGACTACTACCGCACCGTGCTCGACGAGGCGCGCTACAGCGGGAACCCGTACGTGCTCACCGTCGTCGTGAACCCGCAATTGGACCAGTCCGAGATCGTGCACGCGGGGGTGGCACCGATCCGCGGGATGCTCGCGGCGGTGGACCTCAGCCAGTACGTCGAGATCACGCTGCGCAGCACGCACCCGAACATCACGGCGAGCGTCGGCCCGTTCAGTCCGTGGGTGGAGAGTTTGATCCGGGACGGTCGGTTGGACACCACGAGTCAACCCGGCGGCATCCGGTCCGATGGTTCCTATTACCTGATCCTGCAAGCCAACGGGGTCCCGCTTGAGATGCAGTGGCGGCCCCACTGGTTCCAGTCCCCCGGTCTGATCCATCCCGATACGGGCGAATGGATCCCCATGGAGGTGACCTCCACGACGCTCAAACGCGAGGCGTTCGCCCATGTGCTCCTTCATGAGATCGGTCACAGCCTCGGCCTCTGCCACACCCACTTGCCTGAGTGCCAAGAGGACCTGCCGACGAACGAGCGCCCCCTTCACGCCGAATCCACCATGAGTTACGCGAGCAGTTCCACGACACTCAATTTCCTGAGCGCTGAATGGGAACGTGTCGGCACGTTCCTGGCTTGCCCTCCGCCGCAGCCGCTTCAACACATCGCGGACAATGCACCCCGGGACGACATCCTGGACGCGAAGTACACCTACGACCTGCAGGACCCCGACAATATCACGGTGCGGGCGTGCCAGGACTTCGCCCTGATCGAGCATGTCTTCGATCCCCACGAGGTCGACAACTACACGCACCCCGCAGGCTGGGAGTCACCCGAAACCGGTGACAACGATCCCACGCCGAGCATCCTCTACCTGGGCGGGGGCGTCATCTTGAGCCTGGTGGCTGGGGTCGGCACGCACAGGATCTCGTTGCGACAAGCACGCAATGGGCCGTAGGACGATGCGAGGGCGGGCCCTATTGGACCGCTGCGTTCATCGGCTGGGACTACCGTGGGCCTCGATGATTGCAATGGCTTGCTTCTTTACGGCAAGGTGCAATTGGTCTTCATTCTTCCAAAAGACCACATTGCGGGCCTTTCGGGCGACGCTTTCGAGGTATCGTGTGCGTCGACCGACCTCAAGGAACGTGAAGCCGGTTTCTTCGGCTCCTCGGGCGACCCCGGTTTCGAAAAAGAGCAGGATGTCTGGATTTTGAGCGTGTTTGAAATCCCTTAGAAGCATGCCTTCTTCGATCAAGGTCCCGGCGAGTTTGCACTGGGAGGGGATGATAAAGAAATAGGATACGATACGGTTTTCCTGTTCGAGACGATGGAAGAAATCATCGTGTTCTTCCGCGACTTGTTGCTTGCTCGGATCCATGATGATGGCCTGAAGCCGATCACCCGTGGCAGTCTGGATCATCCGCGCGAGGTCTTGACGTATTTCCTTCGGTGTGCGGCATGACTTCTTGTGTTCCCATTCGTCGGGTCCAAGGAGAAAGACACCTGGTTGTTCAGGCGCGAGGGATGGGGTTGAGCCGGTGCCCGCCGGAGAGCTCGGTGCGAAATGCCGCCCGGGTGGAGGCATCGGTGTCACGAGGGAGTGCACCTTTTCTTGCCAATCCGAGAATCGCGGTGGAAAGGCGTTTTCCGCGCGACGTGCATGAGAACCAGGACCAGTATCGTTTCCCGGCAGGTTCGAGGCGGCGGTCCACCAGTGAATGGAGTTGCAGGCGTGCGAGAGCATCCTGGAACCGCTGTTTGCTCGTTTCTCCGACAGCGAGGCGGAGGCCTTCGTAGCGGGTCTCGTCGCCACCCAGAAGCAGTTCCAGGAGAATCCGCCGGTCGAGTTCATGCGCGACCAGGGAGTGGACCGCTTCGAGGAGGTCTTGGGCGACTGGGTCCTCCGGTGTGGTTTGCATGATTCACCTCCAAGGCAGGTCGGGGGATGTTGCCCCCATCCTGATTGTAGTCCAACATATGGACTACCCAGTAGATAAATCCTCCGGCGCCAGTTGCTTCCTTCGACAGGAGAATTTGCGTTCCCATACGGTGCGGGGTACGGGGGGTTGAATCGCGCTCGTGACATGGATCCACCTCGTGGACACGATCAAACCACGCGGCCGTCGTTGAAGAACCTCCGTGAGGGGGGTCACCGAAAGCATTGTCCGATGTGCTCGGACATCTCATCCTGTGAGAGTGAACGAGAGCATTACCATTTTGATATGGATGCCCTTCACCCCCCCGCTCTCGTTTTCCTGAGCCTTTTCATGCGCTCTTGCCGGCCCGGGACGCGCACCCGCGTCACGAGGCGCATCCAGGCGAGGATCCGGATCACTTGCTTGCCCAGGTCGAACTGGTACCAGCGGTGGCCGATGTAGGCGCTGGAGGGGAAGGCGTGATGGTTGTTGTGCCAGCCTTCGCCGAAGGAAACGAGCGCCACGAGCACGTTGTTGCGCGCTTCGTCAGGGGCCTTGTAGGGCCGGGTGCCCCAGGCGTGGCCGATGGAATTGACGGACCAGGTGGTGTGGTGGGCCAGGAAGACCCGGACGGCGCCGCCCCAGAGTGACCCGTAGAGCCCGGCGACCAGGCTGCCGGTGATCGCCCAGGCCAGGATGCCGGGCAGGATGAGTCCGAAGATCATCCAGAAGACCTGGGTGCGTTCCAGGAAGCGCACGACGGGGTCCCTCATGAGTCGTTCATGCACGACGCCGCGGGTCACGAGCCGCCCTTTGAGCAGCCACCCGAGGTGGGCGGTCCATAGGCCTTCGACGGGACTGTGCGGGTCGCCGGGTCGGTCGGCGCGTGCATGATGGCGTCGATGCGTGGCGGCCCAGGTGGCAGGTCCGCCTTGGAATGACATGGTCGCCAGCGCAAGCAGGACGAACCGCACGGGGGCGCGGGCGTGGAAGGCACCGTGGGCGAGCATGCGGTGGAACCCCAGCGTGACCCCCATGGCGATGATGACCCACATGCCGAAGAGGAGCGCGAGGTCGAGCCCGGTGACGTGTTGTTGCCAGGCTGCCGCGATGGCGAGTCCGGTCAAGAAAAACGGGATCACGACGGCGAGGGTCATGATCAGTTTGTGGGCGGCGCTGGGTGTGCGGTAGGGATACGTGGAATCCAGGGTGAGAAGGGCTTGGTCGTCGGTCACGTCTCGTCACCCGTTGCTCCCGTGGAATGCTTCCTTGATGGGTCGTTCGACGTGACGGATCTCTTTGCGTACGTTGTGGATGTACTCTTGGGCCTCTTCGCGGTGGGTCGTGCTGCGGGTCTTGCCGGCGACGGCGAAGATCCCAGCGGTCACGACATAGACAAGGACGGTGAGGAAGTATCCGGCCGGCACGCCGACGAGGGCGTTGAAGGCGACGACGAGCCCGACGGTCAGGACGACGAACGAGGCGGCGCCGATCACGCCGGCGGCGGCGTACCATCCTACGGCAGAGGTGACGCTGTGCGTGTAGGCGCTGGCGGCTTCCTTCACGTCGTCTTTGCTGTGCGCGGGCGCGCGGGTCGCGCGGCCGGCGGTCTGTTTGACGGCTTGTGCCTTTTTGAGGCCTTCTTTGAGACCATGGGCGGCTCCGGCCACGGTTGCGGCCGCGTTTTGTACCCGGTGTCGCTTTGGTTGTTCCTGATCTGGTGGGATTATTTGTGATTGTTGCATGTTCGGCTCACGTCGGCTTGTCCGGCAGCCATTTTGTGCCACCGTTCATTAGCCGTTTTCCCGGCCCGTTGGTGTTCGGGACAGGCGGTCCCTCACATCCGCGCTTCGGACGACAGGTACCGCTCGAACCCGGCATGGGGACCATGCACCGTGACGGTGCCGGTCCCGAGCAGGTGCGCTTTTTGGTGGAGCATCTCGAGCACCTTCTTGCTCACTTCGCCGTAGACCTCGATCCGTTCGAGGCGAAGGTGGTCCTTGAATTTGGGGAACTCCTTGGCGGCGACCGTCATGTGGTGCTCCAGGGACCGGGAGTCGGGGTGGACCTGGACGACGGTCATCTGTTTTTCATCGTCGCTGATGTAGGTATGGTAGGCGATCGCCCGGGGGACGTTCGCTTCCACGAAGGACGCCAGGTCTTTCAGGTCCTCTTTGAGGGCTCCGAGCCTTCCGGGTTCGATCCGCGAGGTGTCGACGTACACGATCGCTCCGGCCATCGGTCCCCCCGTACGGCCTCGGCTTGAAAAAACCTGTCTGGATCGTTCAGTGATGCTGGTTCCATCGTCCCTGGCATGGCCCCGTGCGTCCGGCATTCAGAAGCTCATGCCGGGCTGCGCGTCACTTGGACTTCGACGAATCCGGCCGGGAACGCGCCGTCCTCGGCGCGCCAGGTGGGGATCCGGAAGCCCCATGTGCCCGGGGTGCCGGCTACGCCGGCTTCGCCGCTGCCTCGGGGTCCGCCGGTCGCTTCGGCGCTCAGGTTCTCGGTCTCGCCCCCGGGCGGGGTGAGTTCGATGGCGGCGCGGCCCGCGTCGATGGACCAGTCCGTGGTGACCATGAGGTCGCCTTCGTCGTCCACGGTGAAGGCGTCCTCGAAGACGGGCAGCGCGCCGCCGCCGGCGTAGCCGGGTCCGTAGGCCCATTGATGGGTGTATACGGTCTCGGAGAGGTCTTCCGGGGAGGTGCATCCGGCGAGAAGGAGCGCGGCGAGGACGATGAGCAGCGGGATCGGTTTCATGGGGGCGCAGCAGGCCGGAGTGTACCATACGGCTTTCGGTCGTGGGATCAGAGTTCCAGTGCTTCCCATGCTTCCAGGAAGCCGGCGACGAGGCTGTCGGGGGGTTTGTGTTCGATCAGGAGACGCAGGGTCTGCTGTTTGTCGCTGAGGCGGTAGAGGCGTTCTCGTCCTTGCTTGTGGCTGGTGATCACGCCGTCTTTTTCCAGTTTCTTGAGGTGGTAGTGGACGGTGCCGTGGGCGGCGCCGGTCTTTTCACGCAGCTCGGCGTGGTTCATCTCGTCGTGGTTGAGAAGGAGCAGGGTGATGTGAAGCGGCAGGGGCCGTCGCAGGAGCGACAGGACGGTCTTCTCTTGGGGCCCGACGGATTCCTGCAGTCCGAGGGGGCCTTCCCTTCGTGCGTAGAACCGCCAGTAGCCGCTTTCGCGTTGGGATGAGACCATGTCGTGTTTTTCCAGGTAGCGCAGGTGGTGTTTGGCGTGGTTGACATTGATCTGGGTGCCACGCGCGATCTCGGACAGGTGCAGGCCGGGGTAGCGGGCGACGTGTTCGTAGACGCGGCGCCGCGTGTCCAGTTCCAGCAGGTCTTCCCGTTTGGCGAGGAAGACGATGTGCAGGGCGAGCCACCAGGACGCCGTGTAGGGGCGTTCTGGTGGTTGGTTCATGGTGCGCGCCGCAGGACGGCCAGATAGAACAAGGCGATCACGATGAGATCCAGGATGAGGCTGGGTACGAAGAGGGCTTCCCACTCGGGGATCCAGAAGAGCCCGATGGCCAAAAAGACTGCCTTTGCGAGCAGGATGGTGAAGGCGACGGCCAGAAGGAGGACTTTGCGGCTGCGGGAGTAGCGCCAGGCCCGCCAGGCGGCGAGGCTCACGATCAGTGCGAGCACGGTGTATGCCGCCACGATCAGGTTCTCGGCCACCGCCACGGGGGTGTTCCTCCTATTTTTCACGCAGCCGGTTCATGACCGGCCATCCTGCCAGGACCGTGGTGGCGAGCAGGGCGCCGGCGAACAGCCAGACGTTGCCGCGGGTGAGAAGTTCCACGACTTGGTCGGGCAGGTCGGCGAACCGTTTCGTCGTGGTGGTCCATGCGTGTTCGACCTCTTCCCCGCGGGGGTAGACGGCCATCAACAAGTACTCGTCGCTGCCGGCCTCGTTCGGGAAGGAAAGGACGGTGCTGTGCACGTCGCGTTGGATCCGGTCCACCTGCGCGGTGGGGGCCCAGATGAAGTCGCTTTCAAAGAGTCCGGCTCGCTGGTTGAATCCTTCCTCGTTGATCGTCATGGGGTCTGCGCTGCTGCCGGTGATGGTGGCTTCCAGCGCGATCCGGGTGTCGTCTTCCGTGTAGGGATGGTCGCTGATGTGCACGTCCATCAAGAGGTCCAGGGGGACGAGCCCTTCGCCGTCCACCTGGCGGGGGGATTCCACCATGATGAACTCGAGGCGCAGTGTGCCGTCGGAGAGGGGTCGCGGGTCTTCCAGCGGGCCGCCGTCTTGTTCCCGGCGGTCGGGGATCACGTATTCCGCGACGGCTTCGTAGCCCCTTCCCTGCAGGATCGTGTCGCTGGTGAAATCATGGCTCTCCAGTTCGGGGACCGAGTAGCGTTCGACGATGTCGGCGTCCACGCCGAAGCGACCGTCTTCGGAGCGGAACTCCACGAGCGCCTTGATGTTCACGTCGTAGGCGAGTTCGGATCGTTCGCCATCAGGGTCTTGGGCATCGAATCGGTATTCCAGTTTCCCGGTCTCGCGGTGGTATTTCACGTCCAGGCTGTCCTCGCCGAGCTCGGAGGTCCGTTCGCTGGTGAAATGGAACTGGGTCGCGGTGCGCTCCAGATCCAACGAGCGGGGTTCCTCGCGCCACTGGTGATCCTCGTCGCGGTCCTGTTGGGCGGCGGCCGTGCCGGTCATGGGGCTGGCGACAAGCAGCAGGAGTGCAGCGAGCGGGAACACGGTTCGTTTCATGGGTTTCACCGGGAGAGCGGATGCAGATACTTGAGGGAAACCCACCCGGCCAGGGAGGTGTGGGGGTGGCATGGGCGTGCAGGGTGGTGGCAAGGAGCTACGCAACCTGGCCGGGTGGGGTGATCGGTACCGCCAACAGACGGACGATGGCGGAGGGGAAGGGAGAGAGGCTCGGTACCGTCAACAGTCGGACGATGGCGGAAGGGAGGGGAGGGGAAAGGAGGGGAGGGGAGAGAGACGCTCGGTACCGCCCATAGACGGCCCAGGGAAGAGGATTCAGGGAAGAGGATCCAGGGGCGGATCAACTGTGGACGTCGCTCCCGCTTGCTGTGTAGTAGATGCGCAGGGAACCGTCGGCGCGCACGGTCCCGGAGTCTGCCGTGATCTCCACGGTGTAGTCACCGGGGGTGTCCACGTTGCCTTCGAGCCGGAGCGTCCATTCCTGCTCCGGGTCCAGGGTGGAGTTCTGCTCGGCGATCGACGCGTTGGTCTCGTCGAGGATCCGGATCGTCACGTGGGCTTCCTGCAGTTTGTCGAGGTTCTCCAGGTGCACGTCGGTCTCCACGGAGGTGGCGTTCTCGGAGACTTCGAAGGCGTGCTCGTGCCGGTCCAGCGCGGTCTCGTTGGGTAGGGGCAGGGATCCGTTGAGCGCGGAAGTGGTGATCACGGTCTCTTCGATCTGCTGGCGTTCGTTGACCACCAGGATCTCTGTGGTCTGTGCGGCGTGCGCCCCGGTGCGGTTCCGGGTCCGGTCGTCGGTGGTGTTGGATTCGCCCGGGTGTTCGGAGTACACGGTGAAACGCACTTCATAGACGCCGCCTTGTTCGTAGTCGTGCTGCACATGCGCCCCTGAGATGTTGTCGCCTTTCTCGCGGGTCCCGTCGCCCAGGTCCAGGACCCAGTGGGTGATGGATCCCGTGGAGCTGCGTCCGTCGAAGGTGAACGCTTCACCGGTCCAACGTTCCGTGCGGTCGACCTGGAGCGCGGCGGCCAGGTCTCCTTGTTCCAGGTCGCGCCCCGATTCGTCGAAGTAGAGGCAGCCGGCGAGCGTGGAGGCCGCCAGGAGCCCGACGAGCAGGCAGGCGCGCAGGGCTGTGGGTCGAGGGATCGGTTTGAACGGGTTGGAGGTCATGGTTTTCGTCACCACTCCCAAGGTGGGCGGGATTTCCTCTTAAAGGGTCTTTCAGGAGGTTCGACGGGTCTCGGGGGCGGGCGGCGGTCTCCTTCCCTGCTGCGCAGGTCGTGCCCAGGTCGGTGCGCACCGCGGCGGGGCGGTTGCTGCCATATGTACAGACGTCAAAAGCGAAAAAAGGACCGCCATGCAACACCCGCTGGCTTCGCCGAAATGGACGAGGCATTTGGAGGAAAGACCATGCCCAAGGAAGAAGAACGCGAACAAGAACGAGGACGTGAAAAGGAACAACAACGCAGGCGCGAGGAAGAGAAAGACAAGGAGATGCGCCAGGATCGGCCGCGGGAAGAGGGCCATCGGGAGGAACAGGAACAAAGAAGCTGAAAAGCGCGTGGAGGATAAACAAATGTACCGAAGGACGCCGTTGGCACTTCGGGCGCTATTGCCATCGCGGATCCCTGTGGGTTCTTGGTGACCACAAAACCACAGGGTCGGCGGCGGGGTTGCTCAAAGCAGCATGGACCGGATCGAGGCCCCGTCGCCCGCGATGCTTTCCTCCACCCACAGGGACGGGGCTTGTTGACGGTCGCTCATATGTCCAGGGAACAACAATTTCTTAACAGGTAGCGGTCAAACGCGGTTTTTATGGCGGAGATCAAACAGACCCTTGAGATCGATGTGCCTGTACAGGCCGCTTATGACCAATGGTCCCGTTTCGAGTCGTTCCCGATCTTCATGGACAACATCAAGAGCGTGGAGCAGCAGTCTGAGAACCAGGTGTTCTTCCAGGCGCACGTCCAGGGCGTGCGGCGGTCTTGGCTGGCCCGGGTCGTGCGTGATGATCCCGGCCACGAGATCAGTTGGAAGAGCGTGGACGGTTCCCGGAACCACGGCCGGGTGATCTTTGAGCCGCTGGACGCATATCGGACCCAGGTGACCCTGCTCATGGAGTATGAGCCGGAGAACTGGAAGGAGACCCTGGGGGACATCACGGGTCTGGTGGACCGTCGCGTCAAGGCGGACCTGACCCGGTTCAAGAATTTCATCGAACGCAAAGAGCAAAGAGACAAGGAGGCAGGTGATCTATGACAAGGCAAGAGCACGGACGCCAGAAACGTGGACGCACCCAGGAGCAGGCCGAACCGAAGCCGGACCAGTCCGAGCCGGGCGGTCTGGAACCGGAAATGGAGAAGCGGGACAAGCGGGAGCAAAAAGAGTACCGCAAGGAGTATGCGCCGGGGGAGCACGAGGCACCGGGGAGCCGGCGCGGCCCCGGGCAAGACGGGGCCCACGGCGTCTCCGAGACCCGCAAGCTGGAGCAGGATGCCGAAGAGGCGGAGAAGGAGGCCCGTCAACGGGAACAGCGGGATGACCAGAAGCGGGTCCAGCAGACCCAGAAGGACAAGGAGCGCCGTGAGAAGAAGGCGGCCAATCAGGTCTGAAGGCGTGGGGTAAAGGAAGGGGAAGAGGCGGGGCAGGTCTCAAAGGCCGCGGGTTTCATTCCAGGTGGACGCGCAGCATCCAGGCGTGTTGTTCGTGGGCGCGCAGCCGTTCCACGGCCATGTCCAGGGTCCCTTCGTCGTCGGTCTTGTCGCTGCGGTTGACCAGTTCACGCAGGCCTTTGATCACGTTTTCGTGGTCCTTGAGCAGGTCGCCGATCATCGTGTTCGCGGGCGGAGGGGAGTCCCATTCGCGCGCGGTGCTGCGGTCCATGAATTCCTTGAACGTGGCGGGTGTGACGTGTCCGAGCATGCGGATCCGTTCGGCGATCACGTCCAGGGCGCTGAAAATCTCGTTGTATTGTTCGTCGAACAGGTCGTGCAGGGGTTTGAACATGGGACCGGTTACGTTCCAGTGGGCGTTCTGGGTCTTCAGGTAGAGCGCGTAGGTGTCCGCCAGCACCTGTTCGAGTTGTTGCACGACGTTCTGTTCGCCCTTCTCGTCGAGCCCCAATTCGGGTTTGAGCGGGGTGGTGGTCTTTTCGGTGTTCGTCCACGGGGCCTGGGTCTGGGCGGTTTGGGGTGCGGCCATGGTATCCTTCTCCCCCACAGGGCGTCTTAGACCTTGAACCCATGCCTCGTTGCATATTTGTGGTTGGTCCTTGAGCCGGGTTTCTCGGACATGTCCGGGTCGCACGGGACCTATGATGGAGCGCGGCACATCACGCCGATGGATATGCCCGTACAAGATGAGCCCGATATCAAGAAAATGGATCGGAGTCGCAGCCGGAGCACCCCGGAGCCGGCGCATGCGGAGGAGGGGGACCGGGAGTCCAAGTCGCAGGCGATCCGGCAGGGGGAACAGGAGGACGAGTTGGATGAGTTCCGGCGGGGGGATATGGAGGAGCGCCGCGAGGCGCGTCGGTTCCAGGAAGAACGGGAACGGGAATGACGGTCGGTTCCAGGAAGAACGGGAATGACGGAAACCCCGGTTTTGGTCTTCTGGCCACCGGCGTGCCTTTCATGAAGGCGGGCCGGGTCGCCGTGGCGTGGAGCCTTGGCTTGTTGCGCTGACTGCCTTCGCCCTCGTTTTTCTCGCGGAGCTCGGCGACCGAACCCAGTTTCTCGTTTTCGCGCTCGCAACGCGCCATCCGCGCTGGACCGTCTTCGCGGGCGCCGCCTGCGCCTTCGCCGTGCAGACCTTCGTCGCCGTACTGCTCGGCGGTCGTTTGGGTTCTTGGCTCCCCACCCGGTTGGTCCTTTCGATCGGCGGGGCGGTCTTCTTGGTCCTCGGCGGGTTTTCTCTTTGGAACGCCTGGCGCCCCGGCGGTTTGGAGGGTCCCGACCGGCACGACGCGGCCCCTGCGGGGAAACGGGGCGCTTTCGTCTCGGTTTCCTTGCTCGTCCTGTTGGCGGAACTGGGCGACAAGACGCAGATCGCAGCCGGTGCCTGGACCGCGGCCACCGGCGCCCCGGTCGCCACCTTCATCGGGGCTTTCGCCGCGCTCCTGGCAAGCGCAGGACTCGCCCTGTTGCTGGGTGTTTTCGTGACCCGGTGGTTGTCCGTGGGCACCGTACGCGGGGTGGCTGCGGGAGCGTTCATCGTGGCGGGGGCGTTGATGATCGCGGCCGCGGTGTTGTGAGTCGCCAGCGGGCCCCGCCCCCAAGGGCTCTTGAAGAGCTGCGGCCTGCCTCGGGTCCGATGTCCCTGACGCCTGCCGGGTTCCGTTTGATCACGCGACGTCTTTGTCTGATCAAGGACACGGGGCACGCGGGGGTCTTGTGGGGGGGCAACATGATGGCCTGGGTGGACGAGGCGGGTGGGATCTTCGCGGCGCTCGCAACGCGCAACGGGGCCATGGTCACGAAGGCGTTCACGGACATCGATTTCAAGCACCAGGTACAACCGGGGGACGTGGTCTCGTTCTGGGGGCGGGTGGCCCGATGGGGCGACTCGAGCATCCACATCGAGATCAAGGTGGGCGCGGCCCGTCACGGTGATGAACGCGAGGAGGAGGTCCTCGATGTCACCGGCGTATTCGTGGCAATCGACGAGAAGGGGCAAAAGACCCGCGTGTTGCCGCGCGAAGAAGCCATGGATGGGGAATGAGAGGAACTCCTGCGCGGATGTCAACGCCGTAGGGGGGCCCCGCGCACCCGTCGTTCTTCCAGGACGGTGGACAGGACGATCATCGTGTTCGTGCGCTGCACGTGGGGCTGGGAGAGCGTGGTCTTGGCCAGATCGTCCAGGTCGCGCCGGTCCGTGAGCCGTGCCAGGACCACGCCGTCCCATTCCCCGGTCACGTCGTAGACCCCGAAGACGCGCGGGTCTTTCGCCATGTTCTGTTGCACGGTGCGCAGGTGCCCCTTGTCGATGCGCAGCCCGATGATCGCGCTCAGGTTCCAGCCGACGGCTTCCGGGTCCACCAACGCGGTATAGCCTCGGATCACGTCGCGGTCCTCCATGAGGCGCACCCGGCGGTTCACCGTGGCCAGGGAGACGCCGGTGCGTTCGGCGAGTTCGCGGTGGCTCGCCCGTCCGTCTTCCACGAGGGCCGCGAGGATCTTCCGGTCGACGTGATCGAGCTCGACTGCAATGGGCGTTTCATGGCCGGGCCCGGGGTTCGTGTCCATGACAGAACCGGCCACATACAGCCACCTATATGAAACATTCGTATCATATCAAGGCGAGTAGTGGACAATCCGAACCTTTATCACCAGCCTGGAGTGCCATGTGTATCACCCTTCGGGGATGAGATGCCATGACCGTATATGCCGAATACATCTGGATGGACGGCCACGAGCCGACGCAGAAACTCCGCAGCAAGACGCGCGTCCTGAGCGACGTGGACCAGGTCACGGAGCCCTCCCAACTGGCGGACTGGGGCTTCGATGGTTCGTCGACGAACCAGGCCGACGGGCACGATTCGGATTGTGCCCTGCGCCCCGTCTCCGTGTTCCCGGACCCGGTTCGCGGGAGCCCCCATGTGCTCGTGATGTGCGAAGTGTTCCTCCCGGACGGGGAGACGCCGCATCCCACGAACACGCGCGCCAAGCTGCGTGCGGCCGTGGAGGCGACGAAGGACGAGGAGCCGCTGTTCGGGATCGAGCAGGAGTACACGATGTTCCGGGGGATGCATCCATTGGGCTGGCCGGAGAACGGCTTCCCGCCGCCGCAAGGTCCCTATTATTGCGGGGTGGGGGCGGACGAAGTGTATGGACGACCCCTCGTCGAGGAGCACATGGAGGCCTGCTCGAAAGCGGGCCTCGCGATCCACGGCATCAACGCGGAGGTCATGCCCGCACAGTGGGAGTTCCAGATCGGCACGGTGGGCCCCCTTGAGGTCTCCGATCACCTCTGGATCGCCCGTTGGCTCCTTTATCGGATCGGGGAGGCCCACGGCATCACCTCCACGTTGCACCCGAAACCCGTCAAGGGGGACTGGAACGGGGCGGGGGCGCACACGAACTTCTCCACGAAATCCACGCGTTCGAAAGGCGGCATGAAGGTGATCGAAAAGATGATGGAGGCCCTGGAGAAGAACCACGACCACCACATCGCGAACTATGGTGCACACAACCAGGAACGGCTCACCGGCCGACACGAGACGTGTGCCTTCGACACGTTCCGGTGGGGTGTCTCGGACCGCGGTGCCTCCGTGCGGATCCCCATGGCCACGGCGCGTGCCGGCAAGGGCTACCTGGAGGACCGCCGCCCGTCGGCGAACATGGACCCGTACGTGGTCACCCGGGTGATGCTGGAGACCTGTGTCCTCGGCACGACCCCCGGGCAGGTGGCCCCGGTCCAGGTCAACGCGTAGACGCCGCGGACGCTTCTTCTCCTCCTCCTCCTTCTCCTTTTACCCCGGCTTTTTGCGGATCAAGCGGGACGCTCGGTTTCCACAAGGCTCCTGCGACGAACATATCCTTGCACAGGATTCGGACGGCATAAGGTTCTTGGTCAGGAACGCCTTCACGTCCCTCTATGCACGTATTAGTCGTTGGCGGAACCGGAATGGTCGGACGCAACGTCGTGGACCAGTTGTTGCAGGCCGGGCACGAAGTGACCGTGTCGTCGCGCCGGGAGAACCCCCGGAATGTTCCGGAGGCCGTGGAGACGGTCCAATGGGACACGAAGTCCCCGTTCCCCCACGAAGGGCCGTTTGATGCGGTGATCTCGGTCACCGGCGCGAGTCTGATCGACAAACGTTGGACGCCGGCTTACAAGGAGGAGCTCCGGCGCAGCCGCATCGATGTGAACCACCATCTGGGCAACTGGATCAAGGAGGCGCAACCGCCGCCGAGTGTCTTCATCTCGGCATCAGCCACAGGTTATTACGGCCGCTCCCCGCCGACCACGGTGGTGGAGGAGTCGCCGCCGGGTGACGATTTCCTGGCACGCCTGTGCGTGGATTGGGAGAAGGAGACCATGAAGGCGGAAGGCGACGCCACCCGGACCGTGGTGATGCGCCAGGGCGTGGTCATCGACAAGGAGGGCGACGCGTTGAAGAAGATGCTGCCCATTTTCCGGATGGGTCTCGGTGGACCCGTGGGCAGCGGTCAGCAGCCGGTGTCGTGGATCTCTTCGCACGACCTGGCGCGCATGTATGTGAGCGCGCTGGAGGACAAGCGGTACAGCGGACCCGTCAATGCGGTCACTCCGTCGGAAGATACGAACAAGGACCTCACGAAGGCGCTGGGCAACGTGGTGAACCGGCCGGCGGTTTTCCCGGTCCCGCCGATCATGCTGCAGGCGCTCTACGGGGAGGCGTCCATGGTGATCACCGACGGGCAGTCCGTGGTGCCGCAGGCGGCCAAGGGATTCGGTTTCGTGTGGGACCATGCGACGCTCGAGGTGGCGTTGCGGGCCACCTTGGAGGGACCATCAACGGACGCGGGCACCCGGCGCGAACAAGAGATCACACGGTCTTCCTGAGCCGGTGTCGAACGGCGCCGACGGCGACCAACGCACCGGTGAGCACGATGGCCCACCCGGGAGCGGGCGCCGCTTCGGCTTCGTCGACGTCGATCATCGCACTGAGCATGATCGGGGTCTCCAGTTGGGCCCCGTGCAGGGCCTCGATGTGGACGTAGTACATCTGCTGCTTGTCGGTCTGGAACGTGAAGTTCAGCCAGTTTTGTCCGGTCTGGCCGGCGCCGGGTCCTTGTGCTTCCTTTTCCTCGAGGATCTCGAAGTCCGCGGGCCACTGGGCGGTGGTGAGTTCGTCGTCGTGCGTGGCGAGGGTGCCTTTGACGTGCCAGTCCAACGCGATGGGATAGGACAACTGGACGGGGGTGTCGGCGGGGAAGGGGTAGTTGAACATCACGACGCCACCGGGCAGCGGGATCTGTTTTCCGTCGCAGTTGCAGCTCTGGTCGTAATAGAAGGCGTAGCGTGCGGTGCTGTTTCCGGGGTTCGTGATCGCCAGCTCGTGGGGGCCGGTCTCTTGGATCTTCGTCGTGTTCGTGTTGAAGGTGCCGGCGCTCCAGGTGAATTCGTCGACCTTGGTTCCGTTCATCTCCAGTTCGACATGCAGTGAATGGTTCCCGTCCACGTGCCCGTAGAGAATGTAGATCCATCCGGCGCGCAGGTCGCCGTGGGTCGTGCTCTGGATGGGGACCCGGTGCGTGTCGCCCCCTTCGACGTCTTCGATCTTCACGTTCAAGTGGTCCAGGGCCCCGCTTTCATCGGCCGGATGGTCCGCGCTGGTCGCGCCGGCTGCGAGCACCAGGGCGCAGAGTAGGGTTGCGACCAGCAGGATCATGCGGTGCCTGCGGGCAGGGCGGGTTGCCATCATCAAATGGACCCGGCGCTTCTCTATTTACGGTTTTCCGTTTGATTGTGGTTTTGGCAGTCCAACGAGCGGCCTGACCCTGAGCGGGCCAAAAGAGCCCTGGGGCACCTTGCTTTCTACGGTTCATCAGCTGGCGCCGCTTCCAGTCGGGGGGCTTCGTCCAGGGGCGGGTCTTCGCCCGATTCGACCCTTTGGAAATAGGCGTGAAAGGCGGTCAGGAACCGGTCCACGTCGATCCCCGCGTAATGGGGGCGGTAGGGTCCGAGGATCCGGGCGACGTTCCCGGGGAGCCCTTCGATCCCTTTCGGGTTTCGCGACCGGTGGTGATGCAGGGCCACGGCGGCCTGAACGAGCCCTTTCCAGAAGTCCTCCCCCCAGAGCGCTTCGAAGTGGTCGTGGGCCCGGTAATGGTCTCCTCCGTTGAAGGCGGCCACGCCGGCGCGATAGGCGTCCAGGTCCTCCGGGTCGTCGAAGAGGCCGGGCGGCGGCCGGGGCGCATCTGCGAGGGTCACCGGCCGGTCAGGTGGCGGCCAGTCCATCAAGTCGTCGCGTTGCCCCCGTCCTTCCCCCCATAAACCATCCGCAGACTTGCCAAAAGTACTATAATATAGATGAGTCTTCTTACCATTGGCCCTTGTACTGGTGTGCATGACGCCGGAACCCGCGTCCTGGTGTGGTGTGTGCATGGAAGTGGACCGATGGTGGGTCGCGTGCTTCGATGAGAAGTGGTCGCGGGTTGGATACGGCTGGTTTGAATGCAGACCGGTGCAGGGCCGCGCGACCCATCATCCCTCCTCCCCGAAGGCGAGGCAGAAAGGAAGGTTTTTGATTCGGTCTCGATAGTCCTGCCTCGTGGCCAAGCATTGGATGCTGGTGGGTCTGATTCTTGCGCTCGCCGTCGCGATGGCGGGCTGCAGCGACACGGAGTCATTGCGCTCCTACGAGCGCAGCACTGGCGCCGGGGGCGACTTGTTCACGTTCCACGTGGCGAACGGGACCGATCAACTGCGGATTATCTTCTCGACGCAAGGTTCCCCTGCCTCCGACGGGCAGGCGATCCTCATAATCGAAATGGACGATTCCGGATCCGACGATGACGGGGAAGATATCTACTTCGGCAGTCTGGGCCACGGCAAACGCGATGAACAGCTGATTCCAGAGCCGATACCGGGCCGCTATGAAGCGGTCATCGTCTTCCAGGGGTACGACGGACCCGCAAGCGTCGAGATCGAGGTCCCCACCGGGTCCACCTCGGTCGGCAATCGCGGGGTCGGTCTCGGCAACAACTTCTGGGACATTCTCGGCGTGATCCTGGCCGTCGTCATCGTCACCGGCGGCTGGTTCCTTTACCGTCGCCACACGAAACGCCTGGACCGGGAGATGGGCCGGATCGACGAGACCTTCAACCGGCTGAACAAGGACGTCGGTGTCTGCCGCCACAACCTGCTCGAGCTGCAGGAAGAACTGCGCCGGCAACTCGTCAAGAGCAAACTCAAGGAGGCGCACTTCATGATCCTCGAGAAACGGATCGAGCGCTACCTGGAGA
>CAYVRY010000033.1:0-18566 GCA_964452895.1 uncultured Halobacteriales archaeon | reverse complement strand
ACGTGCGGCGTGTTACCCAGGCGGAAACCGGCCGATTCACCACCGATCAGGGCAACGCGCTGTAACCATCGTCCGCGTGATCGGAATAGAACAAGTGGTAGTGGACCTGGAACGTCTGTTGATAGCAGAACTGCGGTCCCTGCGTGGGCCCCCACACCCGGAAGCGGAAATCGGTGGGCTCTGTGATCTCGTCGAAATCGTCACCCACATCGATCCGGTACTCGATGGGGGACCCTTCCTCCATCCGCACGGAGGCGCGGCTGGCGTCAGCAGGGATGTAGAGCCAATGGCGCAGGTAATCCGCCGTGCAGATCAAAGGGGTCTCCCACTCCATGGCGACCACCAGGGTCTTCAAGCCGGGCTGTACGGTGAACACCCTCTCATAATCGTTGTTCTCGTCATGACATTCCCAAGGCTGGAACGCGGTCGGGTAGTTCAGACTGCAGCCGATGAACCCGGTCCACTCATGCTCCTCCTCGGGTTCGACCGACTGGACTCCCACGGAACCCGTCATCGCCACCGACCCCATGAGCAGGCCCAGGAGCACGGCGACGGTCGACAGACTGGCTTTCTTTTTTGAAGGGACCACGCGCATAGGGGCCACCATGCATGGAATGCTTTTAAACGTTTGCTCGCGCTTTCTCGGGATTTTCAGAAACCTGAGAGTCGCGAAAACATGGGCTGGCACGAGTCCAGGCATTTTCGGCAACGGACGCCTGCGTCCATTCCCCCGCCTTCAGACCACCAGCACGTCGAAAAACGCAACCAGGTAAAGCAGGCCCAGGTAGATGATCGAATAACCGAAGAGCGTGCGGGCGACCTTCTTCGTGGGCTCCAGGTGCAGATGCAGCGCGAGGATCAAGAGCAGGCCCCCCAAGAGCGAGGCGGCGATCAAGAAAATACGTCCCAGGATGTCCAGGACGAAGAAGGCAAAGCTCAACGCCACGGTGACCACGCTGTAGACGAGGATCTCCGTCGTCGTGCGCGGCACACCTTTGACCACGGGCAGCATGGGGACGCTCGCCTTGGCGTAATCGTCGCGCAGGACAAGTGCCAGCGCCCAGAAATGAGGCGGCGTCCAGACGAGGATCAAGGCGAAAAGAAGCCACGCCCCGGTGCCCAGGGAATCCGTGGCCGCGGCCCAACCCACCAAGGCGGGGAACCCCCCCGCCGCACCGCCGATCACGATGTTCAGGTACGTCAGGCGTTTCAACCACATCGTGTAGACGAACACATAGAAGAACAGACCGCACAGGACAAAGAACGCCGCCAACAGGTTCGCCAGCTGCCAGGTGGCGATGAACGCGAGCACGCCGAGCACGACGCCGAAGGTGAGCGCGCTGGCCGGTGACACGCGGCCCGAGGCGACGGGACGGTCCCGGGTCCGGGCCATCTGCGTGTCCAGGTCGCGCTCCAGGAAATGATTGATCGCGCCGGAGCTGCCCGTGGCCAGTGCGCCGCCCAGGATCACGCCGACGGCGGGAAGAACCTTAGGGACCCCGCCCGTGGCGATGAACATCGCGGCCAGGCTCGTGAGCACCAAGAGGAACATCACGCGGGGCTTCGTCATGGCCAGGTAATCCATCACACGATGCAGCGGTGTGTTCTTGTCCCGGATCAAGGCCGCACCATCCGGCGGGCCCATGACGGGATAGCCTTGCGCCGGGCGTGGAAGAGTCGGCGCGTCCAACGCCGCGGCGCCGGCCACCGGGGCAGGCGCCGTCTGCAAGGGATCCTCCCAGACGCCGTCCGCGCGGCGCTTCGAGGCAGAGGACGTCCTCATCGACGAGTGAGACTCTTCGGCACCGTGATCCGAGACGCCATGCCCGGCCCCATCCGTCCCCCGGTCTTCATCATCGTCAGGCCGATGCACATAGAGGAGCACCGTCGTGACCACCATCATCACAAGGATCGCCGTGGCGGTACCCAAGTGCGTGGTGACGAGCACCGGGTCCGACAACCGCAACACCGTAAGCCCCCCCAGAACGTATTGGATGAACAGGGCACCGATCCCTGTAAACGGCAGATGGCGCGCCAGGTTCGGGAGCGTGCGTTCGCGCCAGGTGAACCAGGCGAACGCGATCAGGAACGGACCCAACAGGGCCGCCACGAGGCGATGGGTCCACTCGGAGAGGACCTGATGATGGGTGTACGCCACCGGGTCCCCGGTGGCCGGGTCGACCCCGCCGGTGTCCGCACTGGGGAACGGCGGCAGCCATTGACCGTAACAAGTGGGCCAATCGGGGCACGACAAACCGGCACCCAAAGAACTCACATAGCCCCCCAAGAGCATGACGGCAAACGTCCAGATGCAGACCAAAAGTCCCAGATGCGCGACGGTTCGTGTCCGCAACAAGCTCTCCCCTGGGCAATCCGCACGGGTTGCCGGACCGGTCGACCCCCATGGCGGTCAAATAGGTTTGGGTGGCGAAAACGCATGTTTCGCCGCGGCGGGCGCAGTGGTCAATCCTGCGCAGGCTTGTACTTGCCCAGCATGGACACCGACCCTGCGGCCCCCAGCGCGACCAAGGCGACCAAGACCCCCAGCACCAGTTCCTGACTCCACAACAAAGCCCCGATGATCCCGCCGGTGAAACTGCCCAGGTACTGCGCCGTCGCGAGCCCGCCCATGGCGGCCCCGCGGGACCCGGCGCTGAAGTGCTTCCCCACGAGACTGGGGAGTGCCGCGGACAACGCCCCATGGGCCGCGAAATAGAACGCCGCCAGCGCACCCAGGACGAAAAGCGGCGTCGGCTCGACAGGCAAAGCGAGCAGGCCCAATGCCCCGACCCCCAGGACCACGAAGGACCCCACCGCGACCGCCTGCACGATGCCGCGCTTGTCGGCCTGCCGGGCCAACCCCAACGACACCACCCCGCCGACCAGGACGGCGATCAACAACAGATTTCGATATGCACCTTGTGAGAGCGGCCCATCCGGGCCATCCGGCTGGCCGACCCACAAAAGCGGCAAGGCGAACAGGGTGGCAGTCAGGGTGAGATAGAGCGCGAAGGCGCCACCGTCCAGACTCAGCCCGCGCGGATCCTTGAGCGTGGAACGCACCGGCACGCGCGACTCGGTGGCCCCTGGAGCCCCCCCGGGCGCCAGGAACACCACGACCCCCATCATCAAGAAACCCAGTATCGCCATGGCGAAGAAAATCCCCGGGACGCCGATTGCTGACGCTACGAGGGGTCCGAACGCGACACCGAGCAGGAAGGAAGAACCCGCCGCGATGCCTGCGATCGCGAGCCCCAGCGTCCGTTTCCCCTCAGGCAACGTGTCTGTCGCCAAAGCGAGCGCCACCGCGGAGATCGCGCCGGCCCCTTCGATGAGCCGGCCCAGGATCAGCACCTCGATGGACGGCGCAAAGCCCGCGACCAGGTTGCCCACGACGAACAGGGTCAAACCCAAAAGAAGGAGCGGACGCCGTCCGAACCGGTCGGACAACGACCCCATGGGGACCTGCATGATCGCCATGGTGAGCCCGTACCCGCCGAAGGCGAGCCCGACCAGAAAACGCGAATCCGTAAGGGCGAACCCGTAAGGAGACAAAACAGGAAGAAGCATGGAGACGCCAAGAACGCGCAGCCCCACGAGACCGGCGACGAGCAACAAGACCGGACCATAACGCGAAGGGCCGGGCCCGGCCGCTCGGACCGGTGCCGCCTTGTCGGGCCGCTCCCGGGGCATCGAGGCGGCGAGCCGGCGACTTCGCTTAACCGTTTGGTGCGCGCCCCATGGCGACTGCGAAAGGGAAGAGCGGACCGGACCGGCCGGTGACCGGAAAACGAAGACGATGCCCACACGCGCCCGACCGGCCCGTTCCGCTCATCTCGGGGGCCCGACGCCCAAACCGGTACGCCCCGACAACTCTTGATGAGTGGGAATCCGCCATAAACCCCGGCACGCGGCCGCAGGGACCCGGCGGGCCAAGGCCGAAAGACGCCGAGTGGAGAATCGTCGGACAGGGTCCCGCCGGCAAACGTTTAGCCTCTTCACCCGTCGCGGGCCGCGTCGACGAAGCCGGACCGGTGCGAACCGGTGGCGGCTTTGAACGGAGGCCGCAGCATGGGTTTCAACGCACAACTGGACCGCACCCTGGCGCGCACCCCGTCGCGGCTCGTCGTGGGGCTCGACCCGGACCCCGAGCGGTTGCCGGCCGGAGTCCGTGCGGACCGCGCAGGACTCGTGCGTTTCCTCACGGCGATCGTCGACGCCACCGCGCAGCACGCCGTGGGGTTCAAGCCGAACCTGGCGTTCTACGAAGCCCTCGGGGAAGGCGGGCTCGCGGCGCTGGGAGACGTGATCGACCACGTTCGCGAGACCACGGACCGCCTTGTCCTTCTCGATGCCAAGCGTGGAGACGTGGGGCACACCGCCGGGCGTTACGCGCACGCCGCCTATGAAGTGCACAAGGCGCACGCAGTGACGGTCAGTCCTTATCTCGGCCGGGACGCCGTGGAACCCTTCGCCCAAGAACCAGAGCACGGCGTGTTCGTCCTGGCGCGCACGACGAACCCCGGCGCGGCCGAAGTGCAGGAACTGCGGGTCCGTCATGAAGAAGCCGATGACGAGCGACCGCTCTACCTCGAAGTCGCACGCCTCGTCTCGCAGTGGAACACGAACGACAACCTGGGCCTCGTCGCGGGAGCCACGGCCCCGGGACCCTTGAAGGCAGTGCGGGACGCAGTGGGCGAGAGACTGCCGATCCTCGTCCCCGGCATCGGGGCCCAAGGCGGAGACCTGGAGGCCGCCGTCGCGGCCGCTGCGGACCAAAACGGGCGAGGCTTCCTGATCGCGGCATCGCGCAGCATCCTCTTTGCAGGCCAGGGCGACGATTACCCGCAGGCAGCCCAACAAGCGGCCCATGAACTCGCCCAGCGCATCGCCGCCGCACTACCGGTCCCCAACCCTTAAGCACAACGCTGGGCTCCTCGGCCGAAGATGGAAGGGAAGGGAACCCCGACAGCCGCATCTTCTGCACAATCCGGACCGGGCGGCCCTGCGCCGACGCCCACCACCGAATCCAGTAGCCCAGCAACTGAAAAGATCACCCTGAACGACCTGGGTCCCGTGGCGGCCATGGGGCTCATGTTGATCGGCGCACAACTCTTGGCCGTCTGGGTCGCCGGGCCGTTCACCGCGGCGGGTCTGCGCGCGTTCGAGAACCCGGAGGACCCGCTCAACCCGATCATCTACCTCGGGCTCATCCTCGGGTTCACCGCGGTGATCCTGGTCATCGCCCGCCTCGGCCTGGACTGGATCATCCAAGGCATCATCCTGTTCGCCATCGGCTCCGTCATGGTCTACGTGTTCTGGCCCGTTTTGAACCTGTTCGGCTTGGACCCCATCGTCAACCTCGTCATCTCCTTGGCCGCCGCGGCGACATTGACCGTGCTCCTGTACGCATGGCCGGAATGGTACATCGTGGACTCCGTGGGGATCCTCGTGGCCGCCGGCGCCACGGCGATCTTCGGCGTGAGCTTCGGCGTGCTGCCCGCGATCATCCTCCTTGTCGCGCTCGCGATCTACGACTTCATCGCCGTCTACAAGACGAAGCACATGCTGACCCTCGCGGACCGCGTCGTGAAGCTCAGACTGCCCGTGATGCTCGTGGTGCCCAAGACCCGGAACTACTCGTTCCTGGATGAACGGGAAGAACTCTCCAAGGAAGTGGCCGCGGGCCGGCCCCGGGACGCCATGTTCATGGGACTCGGCGACATCGTGATCCCGAGCATCCTCATCGTCGTCGCGTTCAGTGGTCTGAACAACCCCGTGGCCGCCGTGGGCGCCCTGGTGGGCACGTTCGCCGGCTTCCTCCTGCTCATGTCCTTCGTGCTCAAAGGCAAGGCCCACGCCGGGCTGCCCACGTTGAACGGGGGGGCGATCGCCGGCTTCTTCATCGGGTTCGCCCTGTCCGGAGCGGCCTGGGCGAACATGAACATCCCCGGGATCGGGTGAACGAATGGTGCGAAGATTTCCACAAAAGGAATCCGAACTGCAGGGGCCGGAGGACGCCATGGAGCCCGAAAACGGAGGCAGGACCTCAGACTTCGTCCGCTTCGTGCGCAAGCTGCACCAACAAGCCGTGGAATCCCGTGAAGAACGATGGCCCCTCTACATGGCCGCGGACCTCACCTCCTGCCAGCGCGTTTTGGACGTGGGATGCGGCAGCGGCGCGGTCACCATGGACGTGGCGGACGCCAGTGGCGGGCTCGTCATCGGCATCGACCCGAGCCGGAGCATGGTCAAGCAAGCCCGGCGCTATCTGCGCGGACCCGGTGCACCGCACAAAGACGCCGTGGGGCTCGCGCTGGGTGACGGGCACAGGCTGCCGTTCGCCGACGGGACTTTCGACGCCGCCGTTTGCAACATCACGCTGATGTGGGTCGAAGACCCGCAGGCCGTCGTCAACGAGATGACCCGCGTCGTGCGGCCCGGCGGACGGGTCCTGGCCTCCCTGGAGCCCGACTTCGGCGGGAAAGTGGACTACCCTGAAGACCCCATGGTGGACCCGGTGTTCCGGGGCTCCAGCATCAAACGACGCGGCGGAGACCCGCACATCGGACGCAAACTGCGCGCGCTCTTCGTGCGGGCCGGTCTGGAGACCACCGTTGGACTCGGCAACCGACGGATCTGGAGCGTGGACGAAGACAAACGCTCGTTCCTCAAGGCCCGCGAGCACTACCGGGCGATCCTGCAACGCAACGGCCTCCCCGAACACGCCGTCGATGAATGGGAACGTCGGGAGATGGACGCCCTGGAAGAACGCGTGTCCTTCACGTTCTTCCCGCAGTTCTATGCGTTGGGGAGAAAGGCGCCCGACTGACCGGGTGATCGCTGCGATCGTCATTCTCGAAGGTCAGTCGGGTGCCCTCTCGGGTCGCGGGGTCATGCTCGGATGGAGACCGGAAGGGTTCCGCACTCGAGGAAGGCTTCGACCGGGTTCAGCCCTTCTTCGCACGGAGGCTCCTTCGGATCCTCATATTTCACGAACTCGATCTGGTACGGCATGTGCCCCTCGTCATCGTTCGTGACCCGCAGGAACTGGTGCGCCGTGGTGGAGAACGTGCATTCCATGTGCTCGCTGAGGCCCACGTCGCTCCAGGAACAGTTCTGCGGGTACATGGCGCAGTCCAGGTTGTACCAGACGGCGAGGTCGGCGCCGCGGTCGGTGTTCGACGCGTAGTGCGCCTTGAAGGTCACGCCGCCTTCGTGGTAGCCCAGGTACCAATTGTCGACCGTGTCGCCGGCACCTTGGTAGTACCACTCCAGTGAACCGGCGTGGGTCTCGTCGGCATGGATCTGGTTCTCTTCTTGATATGCCTGAAGGCACGTGTCGTTGGGTTCTTCCTCGTAGATGATGCTCTCGCCAGGACCGGCTTGGGCACCGGGCAGAAACAGGAGCATGCTCATGATCGCCGCCATGCGGCGTACGGTCTTGCTAGACATGAGGTGTCATACTGGTGGTGGGGCTTAAGAGGTTAGGCAGGGCATTGGCTGCCCGACCGGGAGGTGCGTACTCGCCGCCCCCGGAGGCGGGAAAGGGTCGCGGATGGGGGGTCGGCAGACGACAGTCCCCCGGGTCGACTTCATCCTGCGCGTGCCACAAGCGTTAACAAGAAATCAGGCCTGGGACCATTGGTCTCTTCGTGTCCCTAGCGGCCCCACAAGTTGAGGTAAAGCGTGTGATTCCAGCCCTCGAGCAGTTGGAGGGCGAAGGGATGCTCGTGCATCGGACCATCGGGTCGCAGCGGCTGCCCATGTTGGACCCTTTCCTGCTCCTGGACCAGATGGGCCCCTCCGAGCACGGCCCCGGCGAGGCCAAAGGGGCCCCGGACCACCCCCACCGGGGTTTCGAGACCGTGACCTACATGCTGGAGGGACGCCTGGAGCACAAGGATTCGCAGGGCAACCGCGGACTGCTGGGCCCGGGGGACATCCAGTGGATGACCGCGGGCGACGGGGTCGTCCATTCCGAGCTGCCGGCCCCGGAGCTGCGTGAAAACGGCGGCCGGATGCATGGACTCCAGCTCTGGGTGAACCTGCCGAAAAAAGACAAACGGATGCCCCCGCGCTACCAGGACATCCAAAGCGACCGGATCCCGGAAGTCGACCTGGCCCACGGCAAGGGGAAGGTCCGGGTGATCGCCGGCAGATTCCAGGACGAGGAAGCGATCATCGACACGCGCACCCCGATCACGTATCTGCACGCCGTGCTGGGACCCGGCGGTGAGGTCCGCCTCCCGGTCCCCGCCGACCACAACGCCTTCGTGTTCTCGATCCAGGGCGCCGGACAGGTGGGGGAGGCGACGATCAAGACGTCGGACCTGGCGCTGCTGGAAAGCGGGGGCGGCGAGATCCCCGTTCGTGCCGGTGAAGACGGACTGAGCGCGATCCTGGTCACCGGCAAACCGCTCCACGAACCGGTGGCGCGCTACGGGCCGTTCGTGATGAGCTCACAAGAAGAGATCGTGGAGGCCGTGCGGGATTTCCAGGCGGGACGCATGGGCGAGATCCCCGCGAAGTTCGTGTGAACCCAACGAAGCAAGCGGTGGGTCTGGCCTACCACTGCACCCTCAAAAAAGTCTACTGGATCGTCTCCAGTTGGCTCATCACGTTCCAGATGAGCGTCCGGCCATGCAGGGGGATGTTCGGGTCGTTGGCAAGCTCGTCGAGGATGTTGATCGCCCCCGACTTGCGCACGTCCAACTCGGCGCCGTCGTTGAGGAGGATTTTCTTCGCGTCCTCGGCACCGCGCCGGATGTTGCGCGGGACAGATGTGTCTTCTTGGAGCAGATCCAGGTTCTCACAGATCTGTAGAACCTTCTCATTGACGGTCATGGGCTTCACCCGGGAGCCGCTTGCGTGCAGCACTGCGCCGCCCAAACAGGGTCTGCTATTAATCCGTTGTGGCGGATATTCGGGTGGTGGCGAAAAGACGAGGCAAACCGACCGGCCGAGTCGCCCGGTTGGGCGGCGGTGACGGTCGCGAAGCGCGGCGCGGCGACGACTTGGTTTCAAGAACCGATTTGGTCGTCGGGGCGCAGGTCGCCCGGCCGGATACACGCGGGGCCCAGCGTGGTACGGACAAGTGTGCCACTTTGCCACCAGCATGCTATTTGTTGGCTATCTTTGTCCGATTTCAGACAATACCCGGGGTGTGATTTCCAGATTGAACAGCAACATCATATGGGTCCGGGCACAGGTGGGGCTCTATGGTCAATGTCACCGTCGTCGGCGCCCGAGGCTACCTGGGCCGTGAGGCGCTGCGTCTCCTCCAGAACCACCCCAGCGTCGATGCGCTCCACGCGGTCTCCCTGAGCGGGGCCGGCGGCCGCCTGCAAGAGAGCGTCCCTTCGTTCCGGGCAAAAGACCTGCCCCTTGAAGGACCGGACGAGCGCATGATCGAAGGAGCCGACGTGATCTTCCTCGCCACCGCGGCCGGGCAAGCGGCCGAGCTCGCCCAGCGCATGGCCCAAGAGCACGACACCCTCCTCGTCGACCTCTCCCGCGATCACCGCCTGCAGGCCCTCGAGAGCCCCCATGAGCAAGTCCAGGTCGCCTCCACCACGCAGGGAGGCAACGTCGGGAGCCAGGTCATCTCGGGAGACCCCGCCCCGTCCGCCGGCAAACCGGACCAAGCCGAAACCTGGGCCTGGGTCTACGGACTCCCGGAGACCCCACTCGCCCCGCGCGCCGGCGACCGCCGGATCGCCAGCCCCGGCTGCTATCCCACCGCCGCGCTCCTGTCGATCCTGCCCGCCGTGAGCTCCGGACTGGCGAACCCCGGCACGCTCATCGTGGACGGGAAATCCGGTGTCTCCGGCGCCGGCGCCACCCCCCGCGCGGACCTGCATTACGCGGAGACGAACGAGAACACACGCGCCTACAAAGTGATCGGGCACGACCACGGCGACGAGATCCAGGCCGCCGTGGCCCGTGCGGCAACCCAAAAGAACGGAGGATCACCGGGTGAACGCCCCGTGCGCTTCACGCCGCACCTGGTCCCCATGAACCGGGGCCTCTTGACAACGAGCTACATCGGCGTCGCCCCCGGGACCAGCGAGCAGGAAGTCCGACAGGTCTACGAGGACGCCTACGCGAACGCGCTCACGGTGGACATGGTGGACGAACCCGCCACGGCGCCGCTTCGCGGTACCGCACGTGCGGAGATCGCCGTCGACCTCGACTCCCGTACGAACCTGCTCGTCGTGCGCGCCGCCATCGACAACCTCACCAAGGGAGGATCCGGCCAGGGGGTCCACAACATGAACATCGCCCTGGGAGAAGAACCCACCCTGGGCCTGCCCCTTCTCGGAGGGGGCCCATGAACAACATGGAGAAATCAGCCGAAGCGACCATGAAAACCCCCGCCGACCAACGCACCGGCCTGCTGCGTGTACCCGGCTTCCGCGCCATGGGTGTGGCCGCCGGGATCAAACGGGACAAGACGGACGTCGCGCTGATCGTCAGCGACCGGCCCGCAAGCGCCGCCGCCGTGTTCACAAGGAACGCGTTCTCGGCACCGCCGGTGCGCGTGTCGCGCGAACACCTGGCCAAAGGGGACATCCGGGCCATCGTGGTGAACTCCGGCAACGCGAACGCCGCCACTGGGCAACAAGGCCTCGACGACGCGCGCGAGATGGCGAACCTCGCCGCCGCCGAACTGGACCTGGACCCGCACCAGGTCCTCGTCTCCAGCACGGGGCTCATCGGCGCCCCGCTCCCCATGGATAAGATCCGCAACGGGATCCACGCCTGCGCGTCGCGTCTCGATGAAGGCAACGGACAGGAAGCCGCCGAAGCGATCCTCACCACGGACAGCGGCACCAAGACCGCCCACCGCACCATCGAAGTGGGGGACCGCACGTTCCACGTCGCGGGCATGGCCAAAGGCAGCGGCATGATCCATCCCAACATGGCCACCATGCTCGCGTTCATCACCACGGACGTGCCCGTCCCGCAAGCCGACCTGCAGGTGCTCACCGGCGACGTGGTGGACCACACGTTCAACATGATCACCGTCGACGGGGACGAAAGCACGAACGACATGGTCGGTGTGCTCGCCAACGGCGCCGAAGGGGGCGAACCCCTGGCACCCGCCACCCCGGAATGGGAAGCGCTGCGGGCGGGCCTCACGCAGGTGTGCCGCGACCTCGCGCGCATGATCGCGGGCGACGGCGAGGGCGCCACACGACTGCTGGAGGTCCACGTCGAAGGCGCGCAGAACCAGGAAGACGCCCGACGCGCCGCACGCGCCGTGGTCCGGTCCAACCTCGTCAAGAGCGCCCTGCACGGCAGCGACCCGAACTGGGGACGCATCGTCGCCGCGGTGGGCTCCACCCGGGTCCCGCTCGACGAATCGAACGTGCGGGTCAGCGTGAGCGTCGCCGACGCGATCGGTGAAGGGGACACGCAAGCCTCACCGCGGGAAGACGACGAGGTCGTGCTGTTCGAAAACGGCGCCCCGCTGGGAGGCGACGCACCCGAGAAAGCGAGCCTGATCATGCAAAAGGAAGCCGTCCGCCTCAACATCACCCTGGGCACCGGCCCGGGGGCCGCGGAAGCCTGGGGATGCGACCTCAGTGAAGAATACGTCCGCTTCAACTCCGCCTACTCCACCTAAGACCCTGACAACCAGAAACCGAGTGAACACCATGAACAACACGTACGTCGTGAAACTGGGAGGCGCCGTCTGCCTCCAGGAAGAGACCCTGCAAGCCCTGGCCACCGGCCTGAGGAAACTCGTCGACGACGGGCACCGCCCGATCATCGTGCACGGCGGGGGACCCCAGATCGACAAGGCGATCTCGGCGCTCGGGGAAGTCGTGGTAAAACACAAGGGACTGCGTCAGACCACCCCGAAAATGATGGAGGTGGTGAAAAAGGAGATGGACAAGATCGGCGCCCAGCTCGCCGCCGCACTCTGGGACCACGGCGTGAACACGGTCCACATCGGCAGCACGAACCGCGTGCTCGCGGCCAAAGTGAAGACCCTGCCGGACGGCTTCGACCTGGGCCGCGTGGGCACCTTCGAAGGGATCCACGTGGACGACCTGCTCAAGGACGGCCCCGAATCCGTCGTGGACCCCGACGACGAGGAAGAGGACCCGCAACCCTCGATCTCCGGTGCCGTGGACCCGTACCGCGTACCCATCGTCACCCCCATCGGTTTCGACCGTGACGGACCCCTGAACATCAACGCGGACGAAGCCGCAGCCGCCGTGGCGGCTGCCGTGGGCGCCAAACGCCTGCTCCTGGCCACCGACGTGGAAGCGATCCGTGGGCCGGACGACGAACCCATGGCGCGCATCGACGAAGCCACCGCCGCCGCATTGATCCTCGAGGGGATCGCCGAAGGCGGCATGGTCCCCAAACTCATGTCCGCGTTGTCCGCACTGGAAGCCGGCGTCTCCAGCGTGCTCGTGGGCCGCCTCGGCGGGAACGGACTCGACCTGCTCATCCAGGAAAAACCGGAACACGGCACCGTGATCACCGTCAAGGGCGGCACCCGGAAGGTCTTCCAGGCGCCGGACCAGACGCTCGCAGAGGCCACCCAATGAGCGCGGACGCGGGACCCTCGTTACAAAACGAAGCCGCCGAGCCGAGCGTGGCCCATGAACTGAAGCAACGCTGGGAATCCACGTTCGTGCCGAACTATCCGACGCCCGCGCTGCAGTTCGTGCAGGGAAAAGGCGCCCGTGTATGGGACGCTGCAGGCCGGGAATACCTCGACCTGCTCGCGGGGATCGCGGTGAACATCCTCGGTCACGCGCACCCCGAGATCGTCTTTGCGGTCAAGGAACAAGTGGCCTGCCTCGGCCACGTGTCCAACCTCTACGCGTCCGACGTCGCGTTGGAATACGCCGAGCGGCTCTCCCGGGCATCCGGCGACCGCCGCGTGCTGCTTGTGAACTCCGGAGCGGAAGCCAACGAAGCCGCGCTGAAACTCGTGCGGCGCCACGCGCACGAAGCCGACGCACCGGACGGCGTCGTCGTCGCCTTCGAAGGCAGTTTCCATGGTCGCACGATCGCCACGCTGGGCCTGACCGGTCAAAGCGCACACCGCAAAGGGTTCGACCCGCTTCCCGGCGGCGTCGTCCACGTACCGTACAACGACCCCGAAGCCCTGAAAGCGACGTTCGAGGACCACCGCGTCGTCGGCGTCTTCACGGAGTACGTGCAAGGCGAAGGGGGCGTCGTCCCCATGGAGAACGAGACCGCGCGCACCCTGAAACGACTCACCGACACCCCGGAGACCGTCCTCGTCGCCGATGAAGTGCAGACCGGCGTCGCGCGCACCGGGACGTTCTTCGCGCACGAAGCCTACGACCACACACCCGACGTGGTCACCCTCGCCAAGGGACTGGGCGGCGGACTCCCCCTGGGTGCGACCCTGGTGGATGAACGGTTCGCCGGTCTGCTGGGCCCGGGCAGTCACGGCTGCACGTTCGGCGGGAACCCGGTCTCAGTGGCCGCAGGCAACGTCGTGCTTGACGTGGTCGAACGCGACGACCTGGCAAACCGCGCCAAGAGCCTGGGCGCCATGCTCGAAAACGTGCTCCAGGAGGGCCTCAGCGGGACCGGTCTCGCCCCGCGTGGCCTGGGTCTCTTGCAGGGGATCGCATTGGGTCAAGACGTGGCCCCGAAAGCGCTCCAGAACGCACAAGACACGGGCTACCTGGTCGGGCAGGCCGGCAAAAGCGTGGTGCGCCTGGCGCCGCCGTTGATCATCGAAAGGGAAGACCTGGATCGCGCGGTGCCTGCAGTGACCGAGGCGATCAGGAAGGCGCTCGCCTGAATCAACCGCTCTCCGCGATGCTGTGCTCTTCCCCACGCAGCAGCCGGTTCAAGATCTCGTAGGCCTCCACGACGTCGCCGTCCTCGATCAGGAACATGTTGTCGCGATAGACGCTCATGGACTCCACCAGGTTGATCCCCCGTTCCGCGAGACTCGACGAGAGGAACGCGATGATCCCCGGCACGCTCTCGCTTTCGGGGGACACCCGGACGTTGAGTTCCACCAACCGGGTCCGTTTCTTGATCACCTGTTCCTTGCCGAGGATCCCTTCCAAGGCGTCCAGGACGGACTCGTCCGTGATGATCGTCAGACTGTCCGCCCCTTGGATCACGTGAAGCGTCGGATGCTCGTCCTTGAAGTGCCCCATGGCCCGCTCGAGCCGGTTGTACACGTCCCACGACGGGCGCAGCGTCAAGAGCGCCGCATGGCTGCGCATCTCCAACTTCGCATGGTCCAGGATCTCCCGCAGGTCGTCCTGGTACCCCGGGACCGCGTGCTCCGCGTCATAACGACGACACGAGGCGATCACCGCGTCCTCGCGGTCGATCCCGGTCGCCTGCATGATGTGGCGCGCCAACGCGGAATGGTTCACGATGCCCATGCGCAAAGCGTCACGCACCGCGGGCCGCCGGTCGATCCAGGACCTGACCGTCTGCGCGATGGGGGGCTCCCCGTTCTCCTCGGGAGCGCCTCCCAAGGAATGGTTCTGCTTGCGCTGGTTCGTGGCCGCTTGATCACCCGCCACCTTTGGTCAAGAGCGTGCTGAAAGCCACCCCTGTGATCATCGCGATGAGCCCTTCGCTGGCGAAATAAAAACGCGGTTGCAGCACGGTGCCCCACGTGATCGTCGCCTCCTGCGCCCCGTTCGCGCACGCATCGGAGATCGCCTGGGCGTTGCCGTATGCGGAACAGTCGAAGGTCTGGACCCAATACACCAGGAGCAATCCGGAGAGCGCGAGGGCGAAGATCGTCGCGTACACAAAATGGACGAGCCCCTTCATGCGGTCGTCGTAGGCGGTCATCACGAAGATCGTCGCCGCCGCCAGGAAGATCGCGAAAAGCACCGTGCCGACCGAGGCCGTGGGCGCCGAGACGGTCCTCGAGGTGAAAACCCCGAACTGGGCCACCAGGATCAATACGGAGACGGTCAAGAGGTTCTGTTGCTTCGTGGCCCCCAGGATGTTCATCTTCTTCAGGGTCTCTTCGAGCCGGGACTCCTCCTCGTCCGCCGGGGCTGAGGCCCTGGACGCGCCACCGGCCGACCCTCCTCCGCCGCCGCCTGCCGCCGTGGCTTTACCGCTTTTTTGATAATGAACAGGAAGCCCCTGGCGTTGCAGGGAACCCGCACCGATCCGCATGCCCGTGCCTTTGGAGTCCTTCATGGCGTTCGCGCCCTTCCCGTAGGCATAATTGCGCGCCTCCTCCTGGCTCATGCCCGCCTTGAGCGCTGCCTTCTCCCGCCCGCGGCGCAGGAAGAACATGTAGAGCATGATGAAGAAGAGCACGGTGACCACGGCGCCTCCGACGATCAGGACGACGAGCTCAGCGATCCTTCCGAACTCGACCCCGATCGCCCGGGAGCCGAACCAGACGGCAAAGGCAAGCCCCCCGAAGATCACGATCTGCTTGACCAGCGTGAAGACCCAACGTGCCACGATGAACTTCAGGATCAGCAGGGCCAGGATCGACAGGACGACAATGGCAAGCAGGTCCCCACTGAAAGCATTCGTGAAGATGTTCGTGATGAAATCCCACGTCCCCACGTGGGCAGTGGCAAGAGGCGGGGCGGAGAGCGCCAGGGCCATACTGGGGTAGCTACGAAGCTTCAGCATAAAACTGTCGGGTCCACTGCCCGTCCCCGGGGAGCAGGGTTTATGGGTCACAGACTCCCATCGGGGGTCTATTCTTCCCGACCGGCCAAGACGGCGCGGATCTGTGCCGCGGTCTTCTCACCGATCCCGTTGACCTGAACAAGCTCCTTCTCGCTCGCCGTGGCGACCGCTTCCACGGTCCCGAAACGGTTGAGAAGGCGACGCGCCAACACCGCGGAGACATGGGGCAGCCCCTCCAACAGGAAGAGCCGACGGTCGCGGTCGTTCATGGCGACCTTGCCCAGGCGCATGGGGGCCTCACGGCGCGGCTCGGTCTGCTCCCGTTTCGCGATGGACGCGATCAGGTCCACCGTGTCCGCGGCGTCCTTGACGGTAAGCACCGTGATCCCGAAATCGGTGGTCAGCGCGGCCAAAGCGGAAAAGACGCTGCCGCGGGGGATGTTCCGGGTCGTGGTCAAGCCCTCCCCCTCCACGATCATGATCGGACGCGGATAGGCGACCAGTTGCCGGGCCTGCGCGAAGAGCCTGCCGGAGACCAGACTCTCCAGGAAATCCTCCACGGTCTTGCGCTCCACGACGACGCGGTCCGAGAGCGCGTAATCCGCCACGGCCATTTGCATGGGACGGATCTGTATGCCGCGCAGGGACTCCAGGCGCTTGGCCACCTGAGAGCGGCTTTCCCGGTGGTCCACCACGACCAAGAGGGGGCCCTGGGCGCCGGCGACCCGGTGACGGAACAACGCACTCATCGCAGCCGGGTCGGCCTGCTTGCGCAACAAGACCTGAGGGTCCGGGGCAGGCGGAGGCCCGGCGGGCGAATGCCCAGCAGCCGGCCGCTCGTCGGCCACGCCGGCCTGGGACCCGGGCCGGCGAGCCGCCTGCGGTGACGCGGCCGTCGGCGTTTGCGCGTCGTCCGCTGCCGGAGGCCGCGGATTCTCCGGCTGCGTGTCCGGCGGCTCCGGGTCGCGCGGGGGCACCAGGCCCGCGGTGTCTCCAGGGGGTCGCTTGCGGGTCTCACCGAGGCGGGATTGACGCTGATGGCGCAGGCCCCTGTCCACCTTCGTCTTGAGAAGCCGCAGCTCCCGGCGCATCCCGCCCTCGCGTCGCTGCGCCGCCCAATGATACGCCTCGTCGCGGGTCCCCTTGTACATGAGGATCACCACGCGACCGGCGCGGGCGCGACCCGTTCGTCCGCGACGCTGGATCGCCCGGATCTCACTGGGGACCGGTTCATGGAAGATCACAAGGTCCGTCTTCGGGATGTCCAAACCCTCCTCCGCGACACTCGTGGCGATGAGCACGTTGTACGTGCCGTCACGGAAACTCTCCAGCAGTCCATGTTGTTCCTTCTGGGTGAGCCCCTTGTCGTCCTCGCGCGAGCCCTGCCCCACGAACCGCACCGGCCGACAACCAGGCACTTTCGCCAGATGCTCCTTGATCCGCTGACACGTCTCCCGGTAATTCGCGAACACGATGATCCTGGGGTCTTCGTTCACGGTGAGTTCGCCGCGCACGCAATCCACCACGCGCTCGGCTTTCGGGTCCTCGTGCTTCGCTTTCTCGGCCGACTCCACGGCGGCCACCAAACGCGGGTCCGCAAGGATCTGCCCCGTGGCCTTCGACGTCCCCTTCCCCGCATGCTCGTTCTGCAGACGCTGCCAATACGCCAACAAAGCCTCCGCCCCCTGCGTCTCGATGAGCTCCTGCGCATGCGCGATCTTCATCGCCTGCGCCTGCACGCTCATCGCCTCGAACAACCGGCGAGGCGGGTCCTCGCTGTTGCGGATCCGGGACTGCAGCTCGCCCGCCACCTGGATCAGCTCACGCCGACTCGGGATCCCGGAAACGTGACGAAGCAGGTCATGACGCCGCAGCGTGTCCACCCGGGTCTTGATCGCATCCTGCAGCGTGGACTGCACCTCCCGCAGGCGCTCCGGCATGGGCACCTTCTCCCAGGAGAGGTCCATGTGGAACAGGTAAGGCCGCACGTCCTCGTCCGCATCCGTCCTCAGCTCCATGCCGCGCAGACCCAGGTTGTTGCACACTTCCAGGATCTTCTCGGCAGAGGACCCCGGTGACGCAGTGAGCCCCAGACGGTTGCCGTACGGATTCTCATGATGGAAGCGCTCGGAGATCCAGACATACGGATAATCCCCCGTGGCGCGGTGCGCCTCGTCGAAAATGACCAGGGAGACCTCCCGAAGCGGGTACCGGTCTGCCAGGATGTCGTTCGCGATCACTTGCGGCGTGGCCACGATCACCCCCGCCTTCTCCCACGCCGCTGCACGCTTGTCGCCGTGCAGGCTGCCCGAGAACGCCGGGATCCACTGCTCGGGGCTGCGTCCGTCCGGCGCCTCGAGGTGCTCACGCAGGAACTTCGCGTGCTGCTCCACCAGGGGCTTCGTGGGCGCCAGCATGAGGACCTTCTCGCCGGGGTGGTCGTTCAGGTGGTCGGCGGCCACGATCACCGCCACGACGGTCTTGCCGAGCCCCGTAGGCAACACGATCATGCTGGGCCGGGAGAGCGCCGCCACGGCCAGGTTGACCTGATAAGCGCGCTTCTCGACAGTGCCCGCGCGGATGCCGGGGCGTTCCAGGTACTCCAGAGGCGCCGGGGCCGTATGGGCATCCAGGGTCGACTGGCCGATGGCGTCGGGCCCGGCTTCTTCGGCCGTCGAGCGGACGGTGCTCATGGAATCCTCAGGGGGTGGTCCTCCTTAGGGCCGGCCTCGGTTATAGGGAATGCGGGGGGAGATGACCGGGAGTATTCAGTCTGAGACGGAAAAACGGCTTCTGGGAAGGGGAAGAGGAGACCCTGCGCTCAAATGCAGGGCCTGGCTTCCATGAGCTGGATCGCGCCGTCCCACTCGTAGACGGTGGCTTCGGCGCGCCATGAACCATCTTCCGCTGTGATGTGCCACGCATGG
>CAYVRY010000032.1:0-19179 GCA_964452895.1 uncultured Halobacteriales archaeon | reverse complement strand
GTGCTGGTGTGGGTGTACTAGGCACAGGCGGCGGGCTCGGCGCCGGAAAAGGGGGGAGAAGAACGAGACGACATCCGTTGTGGGTTCACGGCTGGTCTTCAATGGGCAGCATCTTATCCAGGTCGAACTCGAAGCCCACCACGGGCACATTGAGCTCGAATCCTTCCAGCACTTGCGGGTGGTATTCGCCGCAGCGCCCGAGCAGGTTCCCGTCGGGGTCGACCCAGCGCGCGACGCGCCCGGGTATGAAGGAGGGGTGGTCGTCTTCTTCCACGTGCGCGGTGACGTCCAGGTCCCGCAAGACGGCTTGTGCGATTCCCTTGACGAGACTGTAGCTCGCTTTCGGGTCGGTGTGCACGGCGGCGAGCCGCCAGGCGTTCTTGTGCCCACGTTCGGGCGCGACCACTTGGCCCACTTCGAAGAGGGATTGCGGGTAGTCGCGGTGTTTGTTCTTCTGAAGCAGCCGGAACAGTCCCGGGGTGATCCAGGTACGTAGGATCGTGTGCTGCGTGGTGATCGGGTTGCGCACCGCCCCCGGGCGCGCGTCGCCTTGTGGTTCGTCGAGATGGAACAACCCGTATTGCTCGCTCATGCTGGTCAGGGTGAGCGTGGTGGCCTCCAGGAAGGCGAGTCCGATCATGGCGGTCCGCGCAAGCCGGGCGCGCTGTTCCACCGGGTGGATGCTGCCGTAGGTGGGTGTCTCGGAGGCGGCGTCGATGAAGTTCGGGTAGCCGTGGCCTTTGGCGACGTCCTCGATGAGGTCCCATTCGTGCAGCAGGTCGGCGCGCCATGGCGGCGAAAGCACGCGCAGCGTGTCGCTTTCTTCGGGGTCCGCCTGCGCGTCATGACCGAGTCGTTCAAGCCGCTGGGCGATCTCTTGGCGCGAGAGTTCCAGTCCCAAAACGCGGTGCGTCTCACTGGCGCGCAGGGTGCCGGGCAGGGGGTCGAGTCGGGGCGCCGTGAGGGGCCCTCGTTGTTTTTTGTAGGCCGGGTGGTCCGGATAGACGACCTCGTAGGATTGCAGGGTGCCGCCTTGGTCCATGAGCGCGGTGGCGAGGATCGCGAGCACGCTGTGCAGGGTGCCCAGGTCGGGCCCGGTGAGGTCCAGGACCAGGTCCGTGGTCCCTATGCGTAGTTCCGTTCGGGTGCCGTTGATGATCGGGGGCAGGGACAACACGTGGTCGTCGGCGTCCAGGATGATCGGGTAGGGTCCGCCCTCGGGGAGCAGGTGGCTCCATTCGCGTCCTTTGCGATGGTCGCTCAGGATCTCTTTCACGCTCATCTCCCGGTCGCCTTGAAGCGGATGGAAGGCGGTGTCCGAGGTGGCGGTGGTGTAGCGGTAGGGAGCGCGGATCCGCGATGCATCATGGATGCCGATGGCGACGCGCCGGCGCCGGCGACCGATGCCGTTGGCCAGGCGTTCCTGGAAGTCCATGAGTCCCACAAGCCGCTCGTCGTCCAGCGGCGGCAGGCCGGTGATCCCGCAGGCGAGGATGTAAGGGCGGACTTCGGCGACGCTGGGGTCCACTTCAAGCCGCGCGGTGGGTTCGCCCACGTCGTACCGGCGCAGGCCCGGGCGGCCGCCGGTGAACGCGTCCACGGCGCGCGCGATCCCTTCGATGCTCACGAGGTCGCTTCGGTCGGGGAAGTACTCGATGTGGATCGTGTCCTCGTCCACGCGGTCCACGTCCCCGCCCAGTTGCGGCAGCGTGCGGGTCGCGTCCTCCAGGGAGAGCGGACTTGTCAGGTGGCGGTTCAATGCTGCAAGGGGGACCGGGACGACCGGCATTGCCCGCGGGCACCGGTCGCTTGTTTATGAGGGGACCGGTCTGGAGGACCCGCCCTGGTGGTCGGTCTCGACGCGGGGCGGGCAGTTTCACCGCCCTGGTGGCCGGTCTCGACGTGGGGCAAGCAGTTTGCCCGGCGCCCCGTCGTCGGGCGCCGGGGTCGCGGGAACCCGCTGCTTGAATCCAGGATCACGCGCGGACCGCCTCCTCCTCGATCCGGGCCGCGATTTCGTAGCTGAGGTCGAGCTGTTTCCGTAGGCCCAAGAGCATGCGTCGTTCAGCTTGCGTAACGGCATTGTCCTTGTATGCAAGAGCCACCTGGGCGCGGTAGAGTTCGGCCCGGTCTTCCTGGGTCATCTCCCCGATCGGCTTCACGCCGGGCATTGCCCGGTCTGCCACCCGCTCGGCAAACCGCTGCAGTGGAGCGATCGCGAAGACCAGGGCTCCGGCGGCCAAGATCCCGATCGCAACGCTGCCGGTCTGGGCTTCGAAAAGGGCGGCTGTGCCTTCGCTCACGGTGAAGAACACGGCAATGAAGACGGCAGCCACCGTGGATTGTTTGAGTGTCCACTTGACCTTGACGTCGATGCCCAGGAGCTGATGGCGCACGATGGCGTAACCGAAGACCGCCACCGTGATCGTACGGGCGATCCCGAAGAACCCGCTTTGCACTGTGGCCGAGAACCCGCCGAGCCCGACCGCAAACAGGAGGCCCGCGAGCGGGGCGATCAAGAGGGTCCACGCTACGTTGCGAGCTCGGTTCGCTGGAGCGATCCGAGTGTTCCACAACCACAGGCCTGCCGCCATGACCAGGACGAGGATGAAGAGTGGCGACCGGATGTGGGAGACGCCGTCATCGAAGAATGTGAAGGAGGCATTGACGGTGGCTGGCCAGATGACAAGGGCTCCGCTCATCAGCGCATACTGGATGCCGGCCGTTTCAGATGACTTTTGGTAGCGCAAGGCGAAAAGGACGAGAGTGAACAGGACGGTGGACATGAAGACCCCCCCTGTGATCTCGCCGGCGAGTGCGACACCATATGAACTTTCTGGGAATCCGAAAGCCATCTGTCGGGTCTCGTTGTTGGCGATCGCGAGGATGATCCATACGACACCTGTGGGCAGCGCGACCATCGCGGCGATCATCACGCGAACCCACTCCTTGGCGGATACCCTGCTAGGGTACAGCAAGGCCACCGCGAGTAGCCCTGTACTGGCGACCGCGAAACCGACCGCACCGACGAGGAAGAACCACGAGAACACGGGATCCACCCGCTCGGGTAGGTTCCATGTGATCGCCCAGACTCCGAGACCCGCACTAAAGCCAGCGAAGGCCCTGTTGACTGCTCTTTTCGGTGCTACCCAAAGCACGAACCCTGCCAAGCCCATGAGCAAGAGTCCGCCGAATGCGTTAAGGACAGATCCGAAGTCGGTCTGGAACATCAGGTTCGCTCCTTGGAGGGGGGCGATTCATTCCGACACGCCTTGGCCACGCGCGGTCGAACGGCGCGTTGCACATGATCACCGTCCGAAGAAAGCGCCCGTACCCGAAGGGACCCACCCACCCTGGCGGCGACGAGCTGCATCGCGCCGATGACCCCAGCCACCAGGTTCCGCTCCATCCACTGACCCCAAGACCACGTTGTGTGGAGTTTGGGTCAGAAGTTCTCGATTTATAATTGTTACTCTGGCGTCCAGTCGATGTTGAACGCAGATGTTCATTTCGCGTCTTATACTCATACGGGCGACCCCCGGTGGGCAATCTATTGCATACTGAGTCTATATAACCCAGAACCTGTCTCTCAGATACCGGCGGTGGTTTCGTGAAACCATCCAGAGTCCATTGGAGGGATCTGCAATGACGAAAAACTACCTGGCCCGATTCGCGCTCTTGCTCGCCGTCTTGACCCTCGGGGTGTCCGCCACGTCGAGCGTCACGGCGATGGACCCGGCCTCCGTTCTCGCAGACGATGCTTCAAGAAACGGGATGACGGGCTTGGACGATGGCCGGCCCGAGCTCGACATCCTGGAAGATTACCTCGAGCCTTTCGATCTTCGCGAAGATCACGAGGGCGTCCGGCTCACGCCCGAGCTTGAACATTGCCAACGCCGTGGGGGCTACAGGACGGGGGGCGATCTTCCAGCCACGCCTCAAGTGGGTTGGACGAACACCCTTCTGTGGGCGCATGCGGGTTGGCACTGGGATTATGCAAGACTCACGGAGCCCGAATTCTCTGCAGACGATGGCGATCGGTATGGGGACGCGTTCATCATCTATCATCGGCACTTGATCGAGGATTATGAAGACTGGCGCAACCGGACCGGGCAGCCGCCGCTCGTCGCATGGGACCCCATGGAGCCGATTCCCGAGCGGTTCGCGTACGACGTCGAATGGCCCTGTGCACCACGCACAAGCGAGGACCCCCAGGTCCCCTTGCCGACGTGGATGACACGCGAGGGCGGTGAAGAGGAATCACCGTTCTGGGGCTACACCAGCCTGTGCGCCTTCACGTCGCTCAACCGGCTGGGCAAGGCGATGGATGTGGACTACCATGGGAGGGTCCACGAGGACGTCGGCGGAGATATGGACAGTCACATGGCGTCCCTGCGAGACCCGGTCTTCTGGGCGTGGCACAAGTATCTGGATGACATCGCGGTGGAATGGGAGACCTGCCACGATGGGAACGGGACGAAGGATTCAGCGGGGCCATCCGTGCAGGCCCGGGAAAGTGGTTCATCGTGGCTCGCAGCGGCGGCGGTGGCTGCCGCGGCGTCCGTGTTGGCGGTCGTCAGGAAGAACGGGAAGTGAGACCGCGGGCGTCCCATGACGCCGCTCTTGGCCCCGGGCGTCGGTGAAGCCGGCCTCCAGCATTGGCGACAGGTTTTCATGACGCTCCCCGTTGCCCGGCCCCATGGCAAAATCAGAGACGAAGATCAAGGTCGAGCGCGTGGAGGACGCCGACCCGTTCCGGTTCCATGTGGAGGTCACGGATGCCACGGGCGCATCGCGTCATGAGGTCACCTTGGGCCATGCGCTTCACGAAGAGGTCACGGGGGGCGAGCACGAGCCGGAACGGGTGGTGGAAGCGGCGTTCCGGTTCTTGTTGGACCGGGAGCCGAAGGATGCGATCCTGCCGCGTTTCGACGTCTCGGAGATCGACCGGTATTTCCCGGGTTTCGAGGAGCAGGTTGAGCAGTATCTGATCGGTGCGTTCTGAGGACGACCGCAGGGGCATCGCTTTCAAGGGGCAGGGGTTGCGCTGCGACGTGGCCCGGGGAAACGGACCCGACGGTACTCGGGTGGAGGGTTTTCATCGACGCTCGGTGCAGGAGCGGTTGGGGATCATCGCGCGGCATGCCGGTCTCTCGCCCGATGACCGCGAGCTTTTGGATTCACTGGTCCAGGGCGGCGCGGGGTTGCAGCCGACTGAAGCCGGGCGCATGGTGGAGAACTGGGTGGGATCCATGGCCGTGCCGTTGGGCGTCGCGGCGAATTTCCGCATCGACGACATGGACCGCTTCATCCCCATGGCCATTGAAGAGCCCAGCGTGATCGCGGCTGCGTCCAACGCGGCGAAGATCGCGCGCGCAGGGGGCGGGTTCGCCACGCGCGTGAAGGAGCGCGCGATGATCGCGCAGATCCATCTGTTGGACGTCGCGGACCCGGAAGGGGCGATGCGGAACCTGTTGGCGGCCCGGCATGAGTTGATCCAGGCCGCGGAGCCGCCGGATTCCCAGCTCAAAAAGCGCGGCGGCGGCACCCGGGATCTGGAGGTGCGTCATGTGGAGACGTCGCTGGGTCCGGCGGTGGTCGTGCATCTCTTGGTGGACCCGGTGGATGCGATGGGGGCGAACGCGGTGAACACGCGCGCGGAACGCGTGGCGCCGATGCTGGAGGAAAAAACGGGCGGGCGGGCGCGCTTGCGGATCTTGTCGAACCTCGCAGACCATTGCCTGGTCAAGGCAGAGGCACGGTTCCCGGCCAAGGCGCTCGGCGGGCCCGACGTGGTCGAGGGGATCCTGGAGGCGCAGCAGATCGCCGAGGCGGACCCGTACCGCGCGGCGACGCACAACAAGGGGGCCATGAACGGGGTCGACGCGGTGCTGTTGGCGACGGGCAACGATTGGCGTGCCGTGGAGGCGGGGGCCCACGCGTTCGCGGCGCGCAAGGGGACCTATGCTCCGTTGACGGCGTACGAGAAGAATCCCAAGGGGGACCTGGTGGGCCGGTTCGCCTTACCCGTGCAGGTGGGCACGGTGGGCGGGGCGACGAAGGCGCATCCGGTGGCGCGGTTGAACCTGAAGATCATGGGGGTCGAGCATGCGGGGGATCTTGCCCGCGTGGTGGCCGCGGTGGGACTGGCGCAGAACCTGGCGGCTTTGCGGGCTTTGGTCACGGAGGGGATCCAGGCGGGGCACATGCGGCTGCATGGACGCCTGGAAGAGCGGGCGTAGGCGCTGACCGTTAAGTGGAAATGGTCGCTCCGTTTCCGGGGCCTGTTGGCAGAAGATTGGCTGCTTTTGGAAGCAGGGCTGCATCCGAGTCAATGGACCTGGGTCCAGATGGCGCTCAAGGAAGCCGGGATCGAGCATCGTGAGGACTCCAACGAAGAGGGCATTCGGGCCTGGGTCCCGGACAACGAGCGGAATCGCTGGGCGTACTCCCAGGTGGAGGACCTGGTCCGGTGTTATGAGCTGACGCTGGAAGCGGCGAAGCTGGAGAACGTCAAAATCACTCCATACAAACCATTGCAGCGGCACGTTGCCCTGATTGCTGCGTTGCGGGCCCAAGAGACCGCAGAGGACGATGACCTACGTACACGACTGGGAAATCTGCTTCACGAGTTCGTCTGGGCACAGCCCCTTCCGAACGCGAACCATCGTTCGGCTTTTTTGCTTGTTGCGAGAAAGGCCACCCAGCAGAATCTGGAACTCGTCAGTGATGAGGATATGATCGTCATCGGGAACGAGTTCGCGAAGAAAAGCAAACCGTTGATCAGTGAAAAGGAGTTTCGTCCGGACCCCACCCGCGAGAAAAGGCAGCACCGCCAGGCTGCCAAGGAGGCGGTCGCCCGCTTGGTGGAGCCGAATCAATCCTGAATGTGTACGAGAGCTCTTGCGAGTTTCTCTACCCGCTTCCGCTGTTCGGGGCTCATGTCTTCGAGAAGCCCTTTCTCTTTGGACACGAACCCCTGTTCGTCCCGCTTTCTCATTAACCTTTCGCCCGTTCCGTCAGGCCTGTGGGGCGGGCAGTTTCTCCTTGGCACTGAATTTCTTGGCGACTTCGTAGTTGCGGATCAGGCTGATCGTGGCGTCGGGGGCCATCACGGCGAGCGCGGCGAGTTCGTCCCGGTCCAGTTCGCGGTCCTCGATCTTGACGATGTCCTTGCGGCCTTGCTCGCCGCTGGAGGAGGCGTTCATGGCGACGGTGACGCTGCTGGAGGACCCTTCGCGGGGCAGTCCGAGCACCATGAGGACCTTCAGCGCGCTGCCGGGGGGGATGTGGTCGATGACGGTTCCGTTGCGGATCGGGGTGACTTTCAGTTCTTTCATGGTTCGGTCTCCGAGAGAAGGTGAGCGAGGATGGACATGCGCACGGGGACCCCGTTTCTTGCTTGCCGGAAATAGGCGGCGCCGGGATGCGTGTCCACGGTGGTGGGGATCTCGTCCACGCGGGGAAGGGGATGGAGGATCGTCACGTCCTTGCGGGCCTTGTCCATCACGTGGGGCGTGAGGTCGTAGCTGCCGGCGAACCGTTTGGCCTGTTCGGGGTCCGCGAAGCGTTCTGTCTGCAGGCGGGTCATGTAGATCACGTCGGCTTCCTGGGTTGCGTCCTGGAGGTCGCGCGTGGTTTTCACGGCGGCGCCGTGTTTCTTGCAGGCGGCGACCACGGCGTCGGGCATCTCGAGTCCGGGGGGTGCGACGAAGAGGAGGCGGTTGCCGAAGCGCGCGAGCAGGACGGCGAGGCTGTGCACGGTGCGTCCGTTCTTCAGGTCGCCGACGAGGGCCACGGTGTGGTCGTCGAACCGCCCGCGTTCCTGCCTGATCGTGTAGAGGTCCATGAGGGCCTGGGTGGGATGGTCGCCGGAGCCGTCACCCGCGTTGACCACGGGAACGTCCACGGCGTCGGCCATGCGTCTTGCGCTGCCTTGGTCGGGGTGCCGGACGACAACCAGGTCGGCGTAACCGGCGAGCATCCTGGCCGTGTCTTCCAGCCGTTCGCCTTTTTTGGCGCTCGTGGTGCCCGCTTCCGAGAAGCCGATCACGGCGGCGCCGAGGCGATGCGCGGCGGCTTCGAAACTGAGCCGGGTGCGCGTGGAGGGCTCGAAGAAGGCCATCGCGACGATCCGGTCCTGCAGCAGGCGACGCAGCTGCGGGGTGGTCTCTTTTGCCCAGCGGGCCGCGACGTCCAAGAGGGCCTCGACCTGGGGGTCCGTGAGGTCGTCCACGGTGATGAGGTCGCGTCCCAGCAGCGGCACGGCTGCGCCCAGGACCCTGCCCTTTTTTGGGTTGTCGGGCGAAGGCGGGCCTTTTACGGCGCTCGGACGGTGTATTGCACGCGGGCGATGTCTTCCCGATCGCCCCGGACGCCGGTGGCCGTGATCGTGTGGTCGCCGGGCATCAGGGATGCAGGGTCCCGGTCGTCCATGGAAAACCGGTATTGCCCGTCGCTGTCGCTTTCGGCTTCGTGCTGGTGCGCCAGTGCGCCGCCGGGGCCGTACAGGGGGACGTCGTCCATGGTGTGGCGGATCACGAGTTTCACGCCGGCGGCCGCGCTGCCGTCGGCCCATGTGAGTTTCACGGTGGCGTTGACGCCGTCATTGGCGGCCGTGGCGAGGTCGGGTTCCTCCCGGTCCAGCATGAACGTGATGTCCAGGGGCACGTCGATGACCCAGTGGGTGAGCCTTTTCACGTCCTGGCCGTCTTCGTTTGCTCCCCATGCTCGGAGTTGGACCATGGTGAAGGTGGCTGATTTGGGGGCGGTGACGTTCATGTCAACAACGGCTTCTTCACCGGAGGCCAGGGTGACGGGCCCGGGTTTCTCCAGTTTCCAGCCTTTCTCGTTGGCCTGTTTGAAAAAGGCGCCCAGTTCGATGGTGAGACTCTGGTTGCCCGTGTTCGTCACGCGGGTGGGGAAGTTCCGGGTCTCGCCGGGCGTCATGGTGTTCCTGGTGGGGTCGAGGGTCTCCAGGTCGAGGTCGAGTTCGCGGATCACCTTCAGATGCAGGGTCTGGGTCGCGACGCGTCCGCTGGACTCCGCACGGATGACGAGGTCGTGTTCCCCCACGTCCCGGTCGCGCGGGGTCCACGTGAGGCTCGCTTGGCCGTCGCCGTGGTCGTTGAAGTGGGCTCCCGTGGGGAGCGACCCGGTACTGAGATAGATCGGTTCGTTCTGGGGTTGCGTGGCCTCGATGGAGATCTCGGTGTCCTGGTCGACGACCAGGGTGTGCGATGTTTCGGAGACGATCTGCGGCGCGAGGATCACGTATTGCACGGTGATCGTGAACGGCTCGGTGCTGGTCGTGTCGCCGGCGGTGGCGCTCACTTCGAGGTCCCATTCACCGTCCTGGTCCAGCTGGACGGTCCATTGGAAGGTCCCTTCGCCGTCGCCATGGTCTGTGAACGTGGCGCCGTCGGGCAGGTCCTGCATGTCCAGCGTGATCGGACGGTCCTCGGGGTCGCCGGCTTTCACTTCGATGTTGAGTGTGTCCCCGATGTCGACGGTCTGGTCCCAGATCCGTGCGATGACCGGGCCATCGGCGGGGTTCACGCTGATTGTGAAGGTCTCGGTGTCGTCCCGGGCGCCGTCGCTGGCCCGGATGGTAACGTCGTGTTTTCCTTCGTCCCCGTTTTGCGGCGTCCATTCAAGTCGTCCCGTGCCGTCGCCGTGGTCCGTGAAATCGACGCCGTCGGGTTTCTGCTCGGCAGTGAGGGTGATCGGTTTGCCGGCGGGGTGGGAGGCTTCGACCTCGGTCGACAGCAGTTGTCCGACACGGGCGGTGATGTCGCTTAGGGCCTTCAGTTCCGGCGGCAAGGGGTTGGGCGGCGGCGAACCGGATGGGCTGTAGTGGAGGATCTGGTCGTACCGGCTGGTGCCGGTGCCGCCGAAGATGTAGATGTGGCCGTCCACGGAGGCGGCGCTGGTGAGCTGGCGTCCGCTTTGGAGCAGCATGGTCTTCTTGTCCACTTCCCTGGTATCCGGGTCGTAGCTCAGGATCGAGTCGCACGCACCGGATGCGCAGCCGAGGCCGCCGAAGAGGTAGACCGTGGAGTCGAGGCTGGTGCTGCTGGCGTGGGACAGTCCATGGGACAATTTGGCGTCGGAGGGGGCGAGGGTGTCGGTAAGGGGGTCGTAGTGCAGGATGTCGTCGTACCGTTGGTGGGGTTTGGATGAGAAACCACCGGTGATGATGATCTCGGAACCCGTGTAGGCGGCCGTCATGGCGGCGCGCGGCTCGGGCAGGGTCGCGTCCATGACCGTCACGGTGTCCTCCTGCGGGTCGTAGCGCACGATCTGGTCGGTGGCGCAGGAGTCGCAGCTCGTACTGCCGCCGATCAGGTAGGCGTATTCGCCGTCCCAGGCCGCCGCGGCGTGCACGCGACCGCTGGGCAGGGTCGTGCTCAGGGTCTCGAGGCTGTCGCTTTGCGGGTCGTAGCGCATGATCTGGTCGGAGAAGCCGGAAGAGGCGAGTCCGCCGAAGATGTAGGCGTGGGTGCCGTCCCAGATTGCGGCAGTGCCGGTGCGCGCCGTGGGCAGTCGGGCTTCCATGGTCTCCAGGGTGTCCATGCGGGGCTGGTAGTGCAGGATCTCGTCGAGCCGGTCGCCGTCGTAGCCGCCGAAGAGCAGGATCGAGTCGCCCGTGCTCACGGCGCTGGTGCCCTCGCGCGCGCTGGGCAAGAACGGGTCCATCACGGGGGTCCGGTCGGCACTGGCGCTCGGCAGAAAAGCGTACCCGGTCAGAATCAGGGCGATGACGAGCCCTGCGACCACCGCAGGTTTTCTCAGCCGGCGCACAACCTCTCGAATCACAGACACCCGATAATTGGCCAAAAGTTATGAGTTAAAAAGGCTTGCTGTCCCAGGTTAAATATTGAGCCACCAAAACCCCATTTTAGGCAACTCTGCAGTATATGGCGGGAGAGAGATGGGGAAGAGGAGCCCGGGGGGGCACCGGGCGGAGGATGGACGGATTCTCCCGCTAGCCCAGGACCCGCTCGAGCGTCGGGACCAGGTCGATGTACGCCACGGTCTTGTAGGCCGTTGTGCCGCTGGCGCCCACTCCATGGCCGGCAACGAAGAGCCGGCCGCCTTCCGGGTCCACAGTGACCGTGGTGGCCCGGCCGCCTCCATCGTTTTCCCAGCGGGCCTCCCAGAGCGGCTCTCCGGTCTCGGCACTGTACGCGAGGGTCGTGAAGTCGTACTGCTGCTCCCAGGCGGGCCCGTCGTCGCTCCAGCCGGTGACGTAGACGCGCGATCCGTCCGGGCTCACCGCGAGCGCACTGGCTTCATCCGAGCGGGAGGCGGGCCCGTCGTATTGTCCGGTCCACAATCGATCGCCCGTGCCGGTGTCGTAGGCGATCGTCGTGATGTCACGACCCGTCTCGTCTTCCGCGGCGTAGCCGGCCACAAAGAGTCGCTGGCCGTCCGGTGAGAGCACCAGGGCGCGCGAGGCATCGCCGCCGTTGGCGGAGCCGTCATGCCGGGCAAGCCAGGCTTGTTCACCGCTTGCCCCATCATAGGCGATTGTCACCCAGTCCCAACTGGTGCCACCGGCACCCGTTCCCGGGCCGTGACTCTGGCCTGTGACATAGACCGTTTGGTCATCCGCGACGACCGCGTTGCCGTAATCGTAGCCGTATCCGCCATGGTAGCGGAGCGCCCACAATTCATCCCCGGTCTCCGTGTCGTAGGTGATCGTCGCGTAGTCGTATCCGGTCCCGGCGCCGAAGCTTTCACCCGTGATCGTCACACGCGATCCATCGGGCGTGACCGCGATGTCGTTGACCCGGTCGAGATGCCCCGGGCCCGAATACCGGGCGACCCATAGCTCATCGCCGGTTTCTGCATCATAGGCGACGGTCGCATAATCCAGCTTCGAATCTTGACTGCTCCCGGAGACGTAGACCTGTGAGCCGTCCGGGCCCACGGCGAGCGAGTTGCCCCAGTCCTGGCCGCTGGCCGGACCGTCGTAGCGGGCTTCCCACAACAAAGCGCCGTCCGCGGCGTCATAGACCAGCGTCACGAAGTCGTTGCCCGTGCCGGTGCCCCAGCTGTTTCCGACGACAAAGAGGCGTGAGCCGTCCGGGCTCAGCGCGAGGTCATGGGCTTCGTCCCAGTCGTTCCCGGGCCCGTTGTAGCGGTGCTGCCACAATTCGATTCCCGTGAGTGTGTCGTACGCAATGGTCACGATGTCCTCCCAGGTCCCCCAACTGTGGCCCGTCAGATAGGTCTGTTTTCCGTCCGGGCTCACGACGTTCGCCCAGACCCGGTCCGTTCCGGTTTCGCTGTCGTACCCCGCGCTCCAGGTCTCCACTCCCGTCTCCAGGAGTCCTGCGACACCTTCCGGCAGCGCTGCAGGCAGCGCCGGCTGCTCATTCAGGGCGATGGAGCTCGCAGGAGCCGCAAAAGCGACGCTCACCAGCAGCACGAAGACCAGAAGGATCCCCCACACGGGGGTCGGTTCTTGGTTGTTCAAGGAAAGCAGACTCCCTTCAGCCCAGGTAGACGTCGTGTTCGCAGTAGTTCAGGCCCGCGGTGCCGTCGCTGCCGCACTGGGATAGCCATGCACCCCAGATCGTGGGGTTCAGTTCCCCGGTGAGGAACGCGTTCCATTGGAACGTGCACTCGCCCACCATGGGCTCGGGTTCGCCGGGCCAGCTGGTGACGGCGATGAGCGGGGTGGAGCATTCCAGGAGGAAGTTCTCGTACCAGTTGACGTCGGACGCGGTGATCGAGCACGTCGCGCCGATGTCCACGCAGGCCAGGGTCGTCTCTCCGATCGGCCAGTTGTGACTGACAAGCGGGCAGTCGTTGAGACTCGTGGATTCGCCGGTGTACAAGGGGACCTGTTGGTCCGATGTGAACAAGCAGTCGGCGGACGGCGTGTCCCCTGCAGTCTGGGGACCGAGGTCCAGGTGCATGTCGTGGGTCTCCCAGTCGAAGACGAAGACGGGCGAGGTCCCCGGCGGGATCTCGAAGGTGAACGTCTCCTTGTTGGCGTATTCGAGGGCGCTCAGTTCCTCATGGACCGCGAGGATCTCCTCGGTGGTCGGCGTTTGCTCTTCGCCGAGTGCAAAGTTGGTCGCGGCGAATGCGAACAGGCTCAAAGTCGCCAGGATCGTGAGGGCTCTCTTGGTTGTTTTACCGAACATCTTGAGTTTCTCCTATGGGGCCTCCCGCCATCTGTGCATTCGCTTGAAGGCCGGGGCACACCACGACTTGACACTGGACTGCGGATTATATAACTTCACGATTCTGTTTGGAATCAGAAGCATTATCAACACGTTGGTAAAGGGCGCAAACCAGACTCATGCTGTGGGCGTACAAAATAGTCAAGCGGTCCCCGTCGAACGACGAATATCGCGGGCGATGGACGCCTCCGGGTGGATCGACACGCCGATCGTTTGGCGAAAGAGCGGTTTTTGCGGCCAGTCGCAGTGTGTTCGTGAGCCATTGTAAACGGTCTTATACGAGCGAGACGTGGCTCGACCGGACTCGGCGTGGTGGAATGTTTGGAAAGACGATGATGGTGGCGGCGTTGCTCTTGATTCCCATGGGGTGGGGGGCTGCAGGGACCGAAGAGGCAGGCATGCAGGATCTTCCGGAGGCAGGCTCCGAGCAGATCCCCGACGAGATCGTAGTGGGTTTCCGCGGACCGATCCCAGCCGACTTTGGATCCTGGGTCGAGGCACACGACGGCGAGATCCTCATTCGGGACGACGTTCTGCACTGGGCCAGTGTCCGTCTTGCCGACGCACGTGCATCCGATACGGCCATACAGGATGCCATGAGCCGCAGCGATGTGCGATACGCACAACATGATGCCTACGCGTACACCATGGGGAGGGAAGACGCGGGTCCCCCGAACGATCCCATGTACCTTGAACAATGGGGGTTCCCTGCGATCCATGCGCCCGAGGCGTGGGCGGTGCAGGCCGGGAGCCACGATGTGAAGGTCGCGGTCGTGGACACGGGCCTGGACGTGCATCATCCGGACCTCCAGGGAAACGTGTGCGGCCCGCACGAGTCGTTCGTGCCGGACGAGCCGACGATGGAAGACCTCCGCATGCACGGTACCCATGTAGCCGGGACCGTGGGCGCCGTCGCGGACAACGGGATCGGTGGGACGGGGACGGCCCAGACCTGTCTCATGGGGGTGAAAGTGCTCAACCGGTTCGGGCAGGGCCAGTGGTCGTGGATCGCAGCCGGGATCCGGTGGGCCGTGGACAACGGTGCGGACGTCGTCAGCATGAGCCTCGGCGGCGTCCAGGCCACCTCTGCCGTGGAGGACGCCGTGAATTACGCCTATGCGGGCCACGAAAAACTGGTGGTCGCCGCCGCGGGGAACACGGCATGCTTTCCTCCCCAGGACCGCGTGTTGTATCCGGCGAAATACCCGGCCGTGATGGCGGTGGCGTCCCTGGCGCCGCCGGGGAACGTGCGCTCCTCGTTCAGCAGTTGCGGCCCCAGTGTGGAGATCGCGGCGCCCGGTTCGCATGTTTTGAGCACCCTTCCCGGGGGTGGTTATGCTTCGTGGAGCGGCACGAGCATGGCGACGCCTCATGTAAGCGGGACCGCCGCGCTGATGCTCGCTGAGCACCCGGGAACAAGCGGGGCCGTCCTGCGATGCGTTCTTGCCGCCACATCGGACGGGATGCCGGGCCCCCTGCCGAAGTGGCAGACCGGCTGGGGGCGTTTGAACGCGCATCAGGCCGTGACCCTGGGAGCAGGCGACCCGGCTGGCTTGAACACACCCGGCTTCTCCCCGGACAACGTGGACCCGGAGGGGCTTCTCGTGAACAACTGCCTGGGCGGGACCGTCTTCGCGCATCTTGGCATCGACCCGTCCGGTCTGCCGTTGTCGTAGCACCGGTCCCTTCCATCAAGCTTCCCGGGTGACCTCGGCGGCCGCTTCCTGGGCCTGGGCCCGCACGGATTCGTCGTCCAACGTCGTGTAGTGGCCGTCCGCGAACAGCACGCGCCCGCCGACGATCGTGTGCGTGACGTCGCCAGACTGGGCGGCGTAGACCAGGTTCGAGACCACGTCGTGGCACGGCGTCAGGTGGGGCCTCTGGAAGTCCACGATGGCCAGGTCGCAGGTCTTGCCCTCGGCGATCACGCCGAGGTCGTCGCGGCGCAGCGCGGCGGCGCCGCCCCGGGTCGCCATGTCCAGCGCGCTCTGGGCGGGGATCACGGTGGGGTCCCAGCGGTGCTGCTTGGCCAGCAGCGCGCTCAGTTTCATGGTCTCGAAGAGGCTCGCGGCGTTGTTCGACGCGGAGCCGTCCGTGCCCAGGGAGACCGTGGCGCCGGCTTCCAGGAACTCGGGGACGGGGGCGAACCCGCCGGTGGCGAGTTTCATGTTCGAGACGGGGCAATGGGCGACCTTGGATCGGGCCTGGGCGATGGTCTGCACTTCCTGTTTCGTGATCCAGCCGCAATGGGCCAGGACGGTCCGTTCGCCCAGCGCGCCGTTCTCGGCGAGTTGCGCCACGGGGCGTCGGTTGTACTTGGATTCCACGTCGGCGATCTCGGTGCGCGTCTCGGCGCAGTGGATGTGCAGCGGGACGTCATAATGGGTGGCCAGCTCGGCGGATTTCGCGAGCGTCTCCGCCCAGCAGGTGTACGTGCCGTGGGGGGAGGGGCAGGCGGTGATCAGTTCGTTGTTCCGGTAGTCGTCCGCGAAGGCCTGGAACGGGCCCAGGAGGCGTTCGTGGGGTTCGCCTTCGGGGGTCGTGGCGATGTCCACGAGGCCCCAGCCCATCCAGCCGCGCATGCCGGATTGCTCGGTGCGTTCAGCGAGCATGGGTTCCATGAAGTACATGTCCAGGAACGAGGTGGTGCCGGCGCGGATCATCTCCAGGAGCCCGAGGTCGGCCCCGGCGGCCATGGTGGTCTCTGTGAGTCGGCCTTCGGCGGGCCAGATCCGGTTCTGCAGCCAGTCCTCCAGGAGCATGTCGTCGCCGTAACCCCGGAAAAGGCCCATGGAGAGATGGGTGTGGGCATTGATGAGCCCGGGGATCACCACGCGCCCCGTGGCGTCGATGACCGTGTCCGCTTCCCTTTTGACGTCGCCGATCTCGACGATCTTGCCGTCTTCGGCGTACACCGCCGCGTTCTTGAGGATCCGTCGGTCTTCGTCCTGGGTGACGACCGTGGCGTTCTTGATGCAAAGCGAGCCAGGGGGTCTGCGGGGATCCACGTTCTCGATCGTGCTTCGTGGCGCGTCGCTGTTCAGCGCGATACCTCCTGTTTCGTCTCGGTGCGGTGGATGTCGATCATGACCTCGTGCTCGTCGATCTGCCATTTCTGGGTGGCGTCCGGTTTTTCCAGTTCCCCTTCGAAGCCCAGCTCGCTGGCGCGCACTTCACCGGCGATCCATTGGGCGTGGTCCGCCACGGGCACGCCGGGGTCTTTCGTGAAGCGCACGCGCACGGCGATGCGGTCTTCCAGGTGCAACTCGGCGCTCTTGCGCATGTCCTGGATGCGCCGGATCAACTCGCGGGCCAGTCCTTCCGCGATCAACGCGGGCGTGAGGGTGGTCTCGATGGCCAAAAGGTGCCCGGCGGCCTCCGTCACCGCGTAGCCTTCGGCGTCTTCGCTGCTGATCCGGACGTCTTGCTGGGTGATGGGTTGTTCTTCCCCGGCGATGTGGATCGTTGCGGCCCCACCCTCTTGAAGTCGGGCGAGGGCGGCGGCGTCGAGGGCTTCGATGGCTGCGGTGGCTTCGCGCGCGTGTTGTTTGAACCGGGGGCCGATCCGGCTCGGGTCTCCGGTGGCCACGAGTCGCTGGAAGGCGGATTGGTCCTTGACGTGGCGGACCTGTTTCGCGTTGAGCTCTTCCTCCAGTAGACCCAGTAGTGGTTTCAAGGCGTCGGGGTCCACGGCGGCGTCCTTGGTGGGGACGAGATGCACGGCGGCCACGGGAGTGCGCACGTTCAGTCCTTCCCGGGCGCGCAGCGCGCGGCCTTGTTCCACGAGTTCCCGCACGACGCCCATGGCGGCCTCCAACGCTTCGTCCTGCCCGGTGGGCTCGGGCCAGTCGGTGAGGTGGACGCTCTTGGGATCCGCGTCGCCGCGCAGGGCGCGGTGGATGATCTCCGCGATGAACGGGGTGAAGGGTGCCGTGAGCATCGCGGTGGTCTCCAGGAGGGTGTGCAGGGTGGCGAACGCGGCGCGTTTGTCCGCGTCGTCGTCTTCGCGCCAGAGCCGTTTGCGCACGCGGCGTACGTACCAGTTGGACAGGTCGTCCACGACGAAGCTTTCCAGGGTCCGCGTCGCCTTGTGCAGGTGGAAGCGTTCCATCTCCCGGGTCACTTCGCCCCGCACCGTGGCCAGTCGGCTCAGCACCCATCGGTCCAGCATGCCGCGTTCGGCCACGGGGGGCGCGTCGGCGGTGTGTTCTTTCTCCCAGTGGTCCAGGTGGGCGTAGGTGGCGAAGAAGCTGTACGTGTTGAAGAGCGTGAGCAGGTACTTGCTCCAGGAGCCGCGCACGGCGTCCGGGTAGAAGCGCGTGTCCGACCAGGGGGAACTGGCGGTGAGGAAACGCCAGCGAACGGCGTCGGCGCCCAGTTCGTCGAAGAGTTCCCAGGGGTCCGTGTAGTTCTTTTTCGATTTGCTCATTTTTTGACCGTCTTCGGCCAAGACGAGTCCGTTGACGAGCACGTTGTTGTAGGTGCGCTCCCCGAAGACCGCGACGCCGGTGGCCAGAAGCGTGTAGAACCAGCCGCGGGTCTGGTCGAGGCCTTCTGCGATGAAGTCGATGGGGAACTGGTCCTTTCGGTCCACTTCCCCGTGGGGGTGGTGCCACTGCGCGAAGTGCGCGGCGCCGGAGTCGTACCAGGTGTCGATCACGTAGGGTTCCCGGCCCATCACGGCGCCGCATTTGCTGCACTCCGCCTCCACGTCGATGAAGGGCCGGTGCAGGTCCTCGGGCAGTTCCCCGAGCAGCTGTTTGAGTTCCTCGCGCGAACCCACGGCCACCTGATGGCCGCAGCCTTCGCCGTTTTCGCCTTGTCCCTTACAGGTCCAGACGGGGAGCGGCGTGCCCCAGTAGCGGCTGCGGCTGATCGCCCAGTCCTTGACCTCGCGCAGCCATTGCCCGAACCGGCCTTCCTTGATCGTCTCGGGATGCCAGGCCACCTCTTCGTTCGCGGCGAGCAGGTCGCTTCGCAGGCTGCTCATGCGCACGTACCAGGAGTCCATGGCGTAGTACAAGAGCGGGTGCCCGGTGCGCCAGCAGTGCGGGTAGGAATGCTCGTAGGATTCCGCCTTGTAGAGCATGTCGCGCTCTTTGAGAAGATCCACGATCGGTTCGTCGCATTCCTTGACCATGCGCCCGGCAAGGGGTTCGCCGACCTGTTGCACGAAGCGTCCTTCCAGGTCCACGGTGTGCTGCTTCGGCAGACCGATCTCTTCGCCGAGCCGGTAGTCGTCCTCACCGTACATGACGGCGGTGTGCACGACGCCGGTCCCTTCCTCGGTGGTCACGAAATCGGCGGGCACGATCGTGTGCGCGGTGGGCGATCCTTCGGTGTCCACGGCACCCGGGAAAAGCGGTTCGTAGGTCTTGCCCACCAGTTGGACGCCCTGGAAGGTATCCAGGACCTCCACGTCGTGACCCAGGACGGATTCCTGCAGGTCCTTGGCGAGGATCAGCACCTCGCCGGGCTGTGCATGGGAGGCCGGCGGCTTTTTCTCCCCCTTCTTCACGGTCTTGGGGCCCTTGACGCGCACGCGCACGTAGTCCAGGTCTTCGCCCACGGCGAGCGCGACGTTGCCGGGCAGTGTCCATGCGGTGGTGGTCCAGGAGAGCACGCTGGCGCCATCCGGGTCGTCCTTGAGTGCGAACTTCGCGGTGATGCTCAGGTCTTCCACCGTCTTGTAGCCCTGCGCGACCTCGTGGCTGGAGTAGCTCGTGCCGGTCTGGGGGCAGTAGGGCACCACCTTGTGCGCCTTGAACATGAGTCCTTTTTCGTACAGTTCCTTCAATGACCACCAGACGCTTTCCATGTAGTCGCCGTCCATGGTCACGTAGGGGTCGTCGAAGTCCAGCCAGAAGGCCACGCGTCGGCTCATGCGTTCCCATTCGCCCTTGTAGCGGAACACGGATTCGCTGCATTTCTTGTTGAACGCCTCGATGCCGTATTCTTCGATCGCGTTCACGTCGCTCAG